>NZ_NADV01000040.1:0-84351 GCF_003264175.1 Bacillus sp. SRB_331
GTTTTTTTGTGTTTATTTTTATGTACTGAATGTTAAAATCCGTAAATTTAATAACCCTAAAGACGAAAAAATAATGAAATAGAGGCAGTTTAAAATAATGGTAATGATTTTTTGTGCTCCGGATTTTTCGAATGCTCTTAAAATAATCCCTAAGAATAGGAAAGATTATTTCTATCATAATAATGAGAGTAGAAAAAATGGGATGATATAAATAACCATTCAATAATTACAGCAATTACTGCGATAGAGAAAAATAAATAGGATAATAGCACAGTTATTTTTTTTCACGGTTATTCCTCCTTAGAAATTAAATCGTTATAATATAAGTTCTATTGATGTATAGAATACAAGAGAGTATATATATTGATTAAAACATACTGAAGTATTATATAAATAGTTATACGTAAAATAGATCTCTAGAAATATATATTCTAATTCCCTTTCCTTCTTGCATATAGTTGCAATTCTTCTTTTGAATATAACTAAAACACGAACGTTATCGATGACTAATAAAAAAACATTCGATTATTTATTGACATTGTTTATGAAATATTGTTAATATAGCCATAGAAACAATAATATATAAGACCTCATATAATCGCGGGGATATGGCCTGCAAGTCTCTACCTAACGACCGTTATTCGTTAGACTATGAGGGAAAGTCACTCGGTATTTTTCTATTCACAAGGGATACGTATGCCTGAGTAGAGCACTTTCTCTCATAGTAAAAGAGAAACTGTTCTATTTCAGGCTTTTTTTATTTGAATCGGGGGGATTCTAATATGAAATCACTAGTTGGAGTCATAATGGGAAGCACGTCAGACTGGGAAACAATGAAATATGCTTGTGACATTTTAGATGAATTAAATATACCGTATGAGAAAAAAGTTGTATCCGCTCATCGGACTCCGGATTATATGTTTGAATATGCAGAAACAGCTCGTGAACGTGGAGTAAAAGTTATTATTGCTGGAGCTGGTGGAGCAGCGCATTTACCAGGAATGGTTGCAGCGAAGACAAATCTTCCTGTAATTGGTGTTCCAGTTCAATCAAAGGCGTTAAACGGCCTAGATTCGTTATTATCCATCGTCCAAATGCCAGGAGGGGTTCCAGTTGCAACTGTTGCAATTGGTAAGGCTGGTTCAACGAATGCTGGATTACTTGCTGCACAAATACTTGGATCATTTCATGATGATATACATGATGCATTAGAGTTGAGACGAGAAGCTATTGAGAAAACTGTGCGTGAAGGTAGTGAGCTAGTATGACGAGAATCATTTTACCTGGAAAAACAATCGGCATTATTGGAGGCGGCCAGCTTGGAAGAATGATGGCGTTGGCAGCTAAGGAAATGGGTTATAAAATTGCTGTTTTAGATCCTACAAAGCATTCACCATGTGCACAAGTTGCTGATGTTGAAGTCGTTGCACCATATGACGATTTAAAAGCAATTCAGCATTTAGCAGAGATAAGCGACGTTGTCACATATGAATTTGAGAATATTGATTATAGATGTTTACAATGGCTTGAAAAACATGCTTACTTACCACAAGGTAGTCAGTTGTTAAATAAAACGCAAAATCGTTTTACAGAAAAGAATGCAATTGAAAAAGCTGGGTTACCAGTAGCATCGTATAGATTGGTTCAAAATCAAGATCAACTTACAGAAGCAATTAAAGAGTTATCTTTCCCTTCTGTCTTAAAAACAACGACAGGTGGATACGATGGTAAAGGGCAAGTGGTTTTAAAGAGTGAAGCTGATGTTGTGAGAGCAAAAGAACTTACTAATAAAGCAGAGTGCATTCTAGAAAAATGGGTGCCTTTTGAAAAAGAAGTATCAGTTATTGTAATTCGTAGTGTAAGTGGTGAAACGAAAGTATTTCCGGTAGCGGAAAATATTCATGTAAATAACATTTTGCATGAATCTATCGTTCCAGCCCGCATTACAGAAGAACTTTCTCAAAAAGCAATTGCTTACGCAAAGGTACTTGCGGATGAACTAGAACTTGTGGGAACACTAGCGGTAGAGATGTTTGCTACAGCTGACGGTGAGATTTACATTAATGAATTAGCACCAAGACCTCACAATTCAGGACACTATACACAGGATGCATGTGAAACGAGTCAATTTGGTCAACATATTCGAGCAATCTGTAATTTACCTCTTGGAGAAACAAATTTGTTAAAACCAGTTGTCATGGTTAACATTTTAGGCGAACATATAGAAGGGGTCCTAGGACAAGTGAATAGACTAACCGGGTGCTATTTACACTTGTATGGAAAAGAAGAAGCAAAAGCACAGCGAAAAATGGGGCATGTTAATATTTTAAATGATAATATTGAAGTCGCTCTAGAAAAAGCGAAGAGTTTGCATATTTGGGACCATCAAGAACAACTGTTGGAGGGAAAAAGATGATTAATCGTTATACACGCCCTGAAATGGGTGCGATTTGGACGGAAGAGAACAAATTTAAAGCGTGGTTAGAAGTTGAGATTTTAGCGTGTGAAGCATGGGCTGAGCTTGGCGATATTCCAAAAGAAGATGTGAAAAAAATTCGTGAACATGCATCATTTGATATTGATCGTATTTATGAAATTGAAAAAGAAACACGTCATGACGTAGTTGCTTTCACTCGTGCTGTATCAGAAACACCAACATTAGGCGAGGAACGTAAATGGGTTCATTACGGTTTAACATCTACAGACGTAGTAGATACAGCGTTATCTTATATCTTAAAACAAGCAAATGAAATCTTGTTAAAAGACTTAGAAAACTTTGTTAGTATTTTAGCTAATAAAGCGAAAGAGCATAAATACACGATCATGATGGGAAGGACACACGGTGTACATGCAGAGCCAACAACATTTGGTTTAAAACTTGGTCTTTGGTATGAAGAAATGAAACGTAACGTAGAGCGTTTCAAACAAGCTGCTGATACAGTTCGCGTTGGTAAATTATCTGGTGCGGTTGGTACATATGCAAATATTGATCCATTCGTAGAAAAGTATGTTTGTGAAAACTTAGGATTAGAAGCAGCACCAATTTCAACACAAACATTGCAACGTGATCGTCATGCACATTACATGTCAACACTTGCACTAATCGCAACATCTGTTGAAAAGATGGCAGTTGAGATTCGTGGTTTACAAAAGAGTGAAACACGTGAAGTTGAAGAGGCTTTCGCAAAAGGTCAAAAAGGTTCTTCTGCAATGCCGCATAAACGTAATCCAATTGGATCTGAAAATATGACTGGTTTAGCTCGTGTTATCCGCGGTTATATGATGACAGCTTACGAGAATGTTCCGTTATGGCATGAGCGTGATATCTCTCACTCTTCTGCAGAACGCGTAATTTTACCAGATGCTACAATCGCGTTAAATTACATGTTAAATCGCTTTGGTAATATCGTTAAAAACTTAACTGTATTCCCAGAGAATATGAAACGCAATATGACAAGAACATACGGCTTAATTTACTCTCAGCGCGTAATGCTTACACTAATTGACAAAGGTCTGGTACGTGAAGAAGCTTATGATATCGTACAGCCTAAAGCAATGGAAGCTTGGGAAACACAAGTACAATTTAAAGAGCTTGTAGAATCTGACGAGCGTATTACAAGTAAGTTAACGCAAGAAGAAATTAACGAATGTTTCAATTATGAACATCATATGCAACACGTTGATACAATCTTTGAACGCCTTGGATTAAACGAAGCGTAAAATTTCATATGGCACAGAATAGAGTCATTCTGTGCCATTCTTTATAAAAATATTATTCACATTTTTCAAACTACAGGGGGCTTGCGAAATGCAAAAGCTAGAATTGCTGTATGAAGGTAAGGCAAAAAGAATTTATCGTACAGAAGCAGCAGATATGGTTTGGGTAGAGTACAAAGATAGTGCGACTGCTTTCAATGGGGAGAAAAAAGCGACAATTACAGGAAAAGGTCGTTTGAACAATGAGATTACAACTTTATTGTTCAGAAAGTTACAAGAAGTTGGAATTAAAACACACTTTGTGGAGAAGTTATCTGATACAGAACAACTTGTCAAAAAGGTGAGTATTATTCCATTAGAAGTTGTCACAAGAAACGTAATTGCAGGTAGTCTTTCAAAAAGACTAGGAATGGAAGAAGGAACTGCTCTTACAACACCAATCGTAGAATTTTACTACAAAGATGATGATTTAGGAGATCCACTTGTAACGGAAGATCATATTCGTTTGTTAAATGTTGCAACACCAGAGCAAGTAAGCGTATTACGAGATGCAGCTCTACAAATCAATCAAGTGATGATTGAGCATTTCGCAAGCTGTCGTGTAAGATTAGTAGATTTTAAATTAGAGTTTGGCGTAACAGAAGAAGGGGAAATCATATTAGCAGATGAAATTTCACCAGATACTTGCCGTTTATGGGATGAAACGAGCAATGAAAAATTTGATAAAGATGTATTCCGTCGTGATCTTGGGAATTTAACAGAAGCATATGAAGAAATTTTAAAACGTTTAGGGGGAGCTTCACATGTATAAAGTTAAGGTATATGTAACGTTAAGAGAAAGTGTATTAGATCCACAAGGAACTGCGGTAAAGGGAGCGCTTCATAGTCTTTCATTTACAGAAGTACAAGACGTTCGAATCGGAAAATATATGGAATTAACAATTGATAAATCAGTATCTGATCTGGATAGCAAGGTAAAAGAAATGTGTGAAAAATTATTAGCAAACGTTGTAATGGAAGACTTCCGTTATGAAGTTGAGGAGGTTGTCGCACAGTGAAATTTGCAGTCATAGTATTCCCAGGTTCGAACTGTGATGTCGATATGTTCCATGCAATTAAAGATGAGCTTGGTGAAGAAGTAGATTACGTTTGGCACGATAGAGAGAATTTAGATGAATATGATGCAATTTTACTACCAGGTGGATTCTCTTACGGTGACTATTTACGTTGTGGTGCTATTTCTCGCTTTGCTAACGCAATGAAAGCAGTGCAAAAAGCTGCTGAGCAAGGAAAGCCAATTTTAGGAGTGTGTAATGGATTCCAGATTCTTGTTGAATCAGGATTACTACCAGGAGCATTAATGAGAAACGAAAACTTAAAGTTTATGTGCCGTACGGTTCAGTTACGTGTTGAAAATAATGAAACTATGTTTACATCACAATATGAAAAAAATGAAGTAATCAATATTCCAATTGCACATGGTGAGGGGAATTACTATTGTGATGAAGCAACTCTTAAACAATTAGAAGAGAATAATCAAATCGCATTCCGTTACGTAGAAAATCCGAATGGAAGCGTTTCAGATATTGCAGGTATTGTAAATGAAAAAGGAAATGTTCTTGGTATGATGCCACACCCAGAGCGTGCTGTAGATGAATTACTTGGCGGTGCTGAAGGGTTAAAAGTCTTTCAATCTATCTTAAAACAGTGGAGGGAAACATATGTCGTTAATGCTTGAGCCAAATCCAACACAAATTAAAGAAGAGCGTATATATGCGGAAATGGGGCTAACAGACGAAGAGTTTGCCATGGTTGAAAAGATTTTAGGCCGTTTGCCGAATTATACAGAAACGGGACTATTTTCTGTTATGTGGTCTGAACATTGTAGTTATAAAAATTCAAAGCCAGTTCTTCGTAAGTTTCCAACGACAGGTGAGCGTGTCTTACAAGGACCTGGAGAAGGCGCTGGAATTGTAGATATCGGTGATAATCAAGCGGTTGTATTTAAAATGGAAAGTCATAACCATCCTTCTGCAATTGAGCCATATCAAGGGGCAGCGACAGGTGTCGGTGGTATTATTCGCGATGTATTCTCTATGGGAGCACGTCCGGTAGCTCTATTAAACTCACTTCGCTTCGGTGAATTACAATCACCACGCGTGAAATATTTATTTGAAGAAGTAGTAGCAGGAATCGCAGGATACGGTAACTGCATTGGTATTCCTACTGTTGGCGGCGAAGTACAGTTTGATCCATGTTATGAAGGAAATCCACTTGTAAATGCAATGTGTGTAGGCCTAATTAATCATGAAGATATTAAAAAAGGGCAAGCACATGGTGCTGGTAATACAGTAATGTACGTAGGAGCATCAACTGGTCGTGATGGTATTCACGGTGCAACATTCGCATCTGAAGAGTTATCTGAAAGCTCAGAAGCGAAGCGTCCGGCAGTTCAAGTAGGGGATCCATTTATGGAGAAACTTCTTATTGAAGCATGTTTAGAACTTATTCAGTCTGATGCACTTGTTGGAATTCAAGATATGGGAGCTGCTGGTTTAACATCATCTTCTGCAGAAATGGCAAGTAAAGCAGGTATGGGTATTGAAATGTACTTAGATGATGTACCACAGCGTGAAACTGGAATGACTCCATATGAAATGATGTTATCTGAATCACAAGAGCGTATGTTAATCGTTGTGAAAAAAGGTAGAGAGCAAGAAATAGTAGATTTATTTGAAAAGTATGGTCTTGCAGCAGTTACGATGGGGAAAGTAACTGAAGATAAAATGCTTCGCCTATTCCATAAAGACGAAATGGTAGCTGAAGTACCGGCGGATGCTCTTGCAGAAGAAGCACCAATTTATCATAAACCGTCAAAAGAAGCAGCATACTTTGCTGAGTTCCAGCAGATGAAAATGGAAACACCAAAAGTAGAAGATTATAAAGAAACGTTATTATCTTTATTACAACAACCAACGATTGCAAGTAAAGAGTGGGTATATGATCAATATGATTATCAAGTGCGCACTAGCACAATCGTTACACCAGGTTCAGATGCAGCGGTTATACGCGTACGCGGCACAGAAAAAGGATTAGCAATGACGACAGATTGTAACTCTCGCTACATTTATTTAGATCCAGAAGTGGGCGGTAAAATTGCAGTAGCAGAGGCAGCACGTAATATCGTATGTTCTGGCGGGGAGCCACTTGCAATTACAGATTGCTTAAACTTCGGTAACCCAGAAAAACCAGAGATCTTCTGGCAAATTGAGAAATCAGTAGACGGTATGAGTGAAACTTGCCGCAAGTTACAAACGCCAGTTATCGGCGGGAATGTATCAATGTATAACGAGCGTAGTGGTGAAGCTGTATATCCAACACCAACTGTTGGGATGGTTGGACTTGTACACGATTTAAAACACGTAACAACACAAGAATTTAAACAAGCTGGCGATTTAGTTTATGTAATTGGAGAGACGAAAGCTGAGTTTGGTGGAAGTGAATTACAGAAAATGATCTACGGAAAAATTTTCGGTCAATCACCAAGCATCGATCTAGATGTAGAATTAAAACGCCAAAAGCAAGTACTAGCAGCAATTCAAGCTGGCCTTGTTCAATCTGCACATGATGTTGCAGAAGGTGGTTTAGCAGTTGCAATTACTGAAAGTGCAATTGGTGCTAACGGTTTAGGTGCTACTGTGAAATTAGACGGAGAAGCAACAGCAGTATTATTTGCAGAATCACAATCTCGCTTCGTTATAACTGTAAAACGCGAAAATAAAGAAGCATTTGAGAAAGCAGTTGAAGCAATTCAAGTTGGAGAAGTGACAAATACAAATGAAGTAACAATTCATAATGAAGAAAATGAAGTATTACTTACAGCAAATGTAGATGAAATGAGAAAGGCTTGGAAAGGGGCAATCCCATGCTTGCTGAAATAAAGGGGTTAAATGAAGAATGTGGCGTTTTTGGAATTTGGGGGCATGAAAATGCAGCACAAGTTTCGTACTACGGATTGCACAGTTTGCAGCACCGTGGGCAAGAGGGCGCAGGCATTGTTGTAAATAATGGGGAAAAAATCATCGGTCACAAGGGGTTAGGTTTAATATCAGAAGTGTTTTCAAGAGGTGAGCTAGAGGGATTAAACGGGAAATCAGCAATTGGACACGTACGATATGCAACAGCTGGTGGAAGTGAAGTTGCTAACGTTCAACCATTATTATTCCGTTTTTCCGATCATAGCATGGCGTTAGCTCATAACGGAAATTTAATTAATGCAAAAATGCTTCGTCGTGAATTAGAGGCAGAGGGAAGTATTTTTCAAACAAGTTCAGATACAGAAGTACTTTTACACCTCATTAAGCGTAGTACAAAAGATTCTTTAATTGATAGTGTAAAAGAGGCTCTAAATAAAGTGAAAGGTGCGTTTGCATATCTTTTACTAACTGGAAATGAAATGATCGTTGCGCTAGATCCAAATGGATTCCGTCCTCTTTCAATTGGAAAGATGGGGGATGCTTACGTTGTAGCATCGGAAACATGTGCTTTCGATGTAGTTGGTGCAACTTACATTCGTGATGTAGAACCTGGTGAATTGCTTATTATCAATGATGAAGGAATTCACGTAGATCGTTTTACAAATGAAGTAGACCATGCGATTTGCAGTATGGAATACATTTACTTTGCACGTCCAGATTCTAATATCGCTGGTATTAATGTTCATGCAGCACGTAAAAACATGGGGAAACGTTTAGCGGCGGAAGCTCCTATTGAAGCTGATGTTGTTACTGGTGTACCAGACTCTAGTATTTCAGCAGCAATTGGTTATGCGGAGGCGACAGGAATTCCGTATGAGTTAGGGTTAATTAAAAATCGTTACGTTGGACGTACGTTTATTCAACCTTCTCAAGAACTGCGTGAGCAAGGGGTTAAGATGAAGCTTTCAGCAGTAAGAGGCGTAGTTGAAGGAAAACGAGTTGTTATGATTGACGATTCTATCGTAAGAGGAACGACAAGTAAACGAATTGTTCGTATGCTTCGCGAGGCTGGAGCGACAGAAGTCCATGTAAGAATTGCTTCACCACCTCTTAAGTATCCATGCTTCTATGGCATTGATATTCAAACGAGAAAAGAATTAATCGCAGCAAATAATTCAATAGAAGAAATCCGTCAAATCATCGGAGCAGATTCACTAACATTTTTAAGTGAAGATGGATTAGTAGATGCAATTGGACGCCCATATGAAGGGAAATACGGTGGTCTATGTATGGCTTACTTCAATGGAGACTATCCAACAGCTCTTTATGATTATGAGCAAGAGCTTTTAGAAAGTATGAAATAAGAAGAAAAAAGCTTCTACTTCTTTTGATGTAGAAGCTAGCTTCTTTCTTAAAACGGCCGCCCTGGATGGGGAGAAATTAAAAGACGAGGTGTAAATAACGATGGCGAATGCATATAAGCAAGCAGGAGTAGATATTGAAGCTGGATATGAAGCGGTATCTCGCATGAAAAAACACGTACAAACAACAATGAGAAAAGAAGTGCTAGGCGGTTTAGGCGGTTTTGGAGGTATGTTTGATCTATCAAAATTTGCATTAGAAGAACCTGTATTAGTATCTGGAACAGATGGCGTGGGAACGAAATTGATGCTCGCTTTTATGGCAGATAAACATGACACAATTGGTATTGATGCAGTAGCAATGTGTGTAAATGATATTGTTGTCCAAGGAGCAGAGCCGCTTTTCTTCCTTGATTATATTGCTTGTGGTAAAGCTGAACCTAGTAAAATTGAAAACATCGTCAAAGGTATATCAGAGGGCTGTCGCCAAGCTGGTTGTGCATTAATTGGTGGAGAAACAGCTGAAATGCCAGGAATGTATTCTACGGAAGAATACGATCTAGCTGGTTTTACAGTTGGAATTGTTGATAAAAAGAAAATTGTAACAGGTGAAAAAATTGAAGCTGGTCACGTATTAATTGGCTTAGCATCTAGCGGTATTCATAGTAACGGTTATTCTTTAGTAAGAAAAGTGCTACTAGAAGATGGAGAACTATCTTTAAATCGTATTTACGGACGCTTAGAACTACCTCTTGGTGAAGAATTATTAAAACCAACGAAAATTTATGTCAAACCTATTTTAGAACTATTGAAGAAACATGAAGTATACGGTATGGCACATATTACAGGTGGTGGATTCATTGAAAATATTCCACGTATGTTGCCAGAAGGAATCGGTGCGGAAATTGAATTAGGATCTTGGCAAGTTCAACCGATTTTTAGTTTACTTCAAGAAGTTGGAAAACTAGAAGAGAAAGAAATGTTCAATATTTTTAACATGGGTATTGGTATGGTAGTAGCAGTAAAGGAAGAAGAGGCAAAAGATATTGTTCGTCTTCTTGAGGAACAAGGCGAGAAAGCTCATATTATTGGACACACTGTACAAGGGTCTGGTGTTACCTTTATTGAGGGAACAGAAGTATGAGTAGATTAGCAGTTTTTGCTTCTGGGAGCGGCTCTAACTTTCAATCTCTCATTAATGCGGTAGAAGACAAAATATTGGATGCAGATATTAGTTTATTAGTATGTGATAAACCAGAGGCACGCGCTATTGGACGGGCACATTATCACCATATTCCGTGTTTTTCCTTTTCAGCGAAAGCATATGAGTCAAAAGAAGCGTTTGAAAAAGAGATATTAAAAAAGCTAGAAGAGTATGAAATTGATTATGTTATTTTAGCTGGATATATGCGTTTAATTGGAACGACTTTACTAGAAGCGTACGGCGGGAAAATTATTAATATTCATCCATCACTACTACCGAGTTTTCCAGGGAAAGATGCTGTTGGTCAAGCGTTAGAAGCGGGTGTGAAAGTAACCGGAGTAACGATTCACTATGTAGATGCAGGTATGGATACAGGTCCAATTATTGCGCAAGAAGCAGTAGTTGTTTCTGAAGGGGATACGAGAGAAAGCTTACAAAAGAAAATTCAACAAGTTGAACATAAATTATACGTAAATACAGTGAATCAAATTGTTCAGTCTGTGAAAAAACCAACTGTTAACTAACATACAACCAGGGGTGAAGGATAAATGAAAAAGCGTGCATTAGTAAGTGTTTCAGATAAAACAGGAGTAGTAGAATTTGTTAAAGGTTTACTTGAACAAGGGATTGAAGTTATTTCAACAGGTGGTACGAAAAAATTATTAGAAGAAAACGGCTTGCAAGTAATTGGTATTTCTGAAGTAACTGGTTTCCCAGAAATTATGGACGGTCGTGTAAAAACATTACATCCAAATATTCATGGTGGTCTATTAGCAGTTCGTGATAATGAAATGCATGTAGCGCAAATGAATGAATTAGGTATTCAACCAATTGACTTTGTTGTTGTTAACTTATACCCATTTAAAGAAACAATCGCTAAGCCTGATGTAACATTTGCTGATGCAATTGAAAATATTGATATCGGTGGCCCAACAATGATTCGCTCTGCTGCGAAAAATCATAAATTTGTATCGGTAATTGTAGATCCAGTAGATTATGATGTTGTATTAGCAGAACTGAAAGAGAACGGTGAAGTAACAGAGGAAACGAAACGTAAATTAGCAGCGAAAGTATTCCGTCATACAGCGGCATATGATGCGTTAATTTCTAACTACTTAACAAAGCAAATGGGCGAAGAAAGCCCAGAAACGTTAACGGTGACATTTGAGAAAAAACAAGATTTACGCTATGGCGAAAATCCACATCAAAAAGCAACGTTCTATAAAGCGCCATTCGCAGCAACTTCTTCTGTTGCATATGCAGAACAATTACACGGTAAAGAATTATCTTACAACAATATCAATGATACGGATGCAGCGCTTAGCATCGTGAAAGAATTTACAGAACCGGCAGTAGTAGCGGTAAAACATATGAATCCATGTGGCGTTGGCGTAGGAACTGATATTCATGAAGCATACACACGTGCTTATGAAGCGGATCCAGTATCAATCTTCGGCGGTATTATTGCAGCAAATCGTGAAATTGATAAAGCTACAGCTGAAAAGTTACATGAAATTTTCTTAGAAATTGTTATCGCTCCTTCGTTCTCACAAGAAGCTTTAGAAGTGTTGCAAAGTAAGAAAAACTTGCGCATACTAACTGTAAATATTGAAAAAGCGACAAGTGCAAGTAAAAAGCTAACTTCTGTACAAGGTGGACTTCTTGTTCAAGAAGAAGATACGTTATCATTAGATGAGGACACAATTTCAATTCCAACGAAACGTGAACCATCAGAGCAAGAATGGAAAGATTTAAAACTAGCTTGGAAAGTTGTAAAACATGTGAAATCAAATGCAATTGTTTTAGCGAATGATAACATGACAGTTGGTGTAGGCGCGGGACAGATGAACCGTGTAGGTTCTGCAAAAATCGCAATCACACAAGCTGGCGAAAAAGCACAAGGTAGCGCACTTGCATCTGATGCTTTCTTCCCAATGCCAGATACAGTAGAAGAAGCAGCAAAAGCTGGAATTACAGCAATCATCCAACCAGGCGGATCGATTCGTGATGAAGATTCTATTAAAATGGCAGATGCGTATGGGATTACTATGGTGTTCACTGGCGTACGTCATTTCAAACACTAATAGAGGATGTTAAAAAAGTCCGGTCAAGATAACTGTCGCATGTCGTCGTTGCAATGCCAGTGCGGTACTCATGTAGGAAAGCTACACTCCGTGTCCTCCTGGCAAATGCGCCTCGACCTGCTCGGTTCTCTTGATCCTCCTTTTTAACCTTTTATTGATATGAAAACAAACTAGGAGCATAGCTTCTAGTTTGTACTTATTTAATTATTGGGGGATGAAATATGAATGTTTTAGTAATTGGCCGTGGTGGACGTGAGCATGCTTTAGCTTGGAAATTTGCACAATCTGAAAAGGTAGAAAAAGTATATGTAGCGCCAGGTAATGAAGGTATGCGAGATGTTGCAACACCAGTTGATATTGATGAGAATGATTTCGATGCATTAGTCTTATTTGCAAAAGAGAAGAATGTTGAATTAACTTTCGTTGGACCAGAGATTCCACTTATGAACGGAATCGTGGATCGTTTTAAGGAAGAGGGCCTTCGTGTATTTGGTCCTAATAAAGCGGCTGCTGTTATTGAAGGTAGTAAAGCTTTTACAAAAGAGCTTATGGAAAAGTATGATATTCCAACTGCGGCATATGAAACTTTTACAGACTATGAAGAAGCAGTAAAGTATATTCAAAAAGTTGGTGCACCGATTGTAATTAAGGCAGATGGTTTAGCTGCTGGTAAAGGTGTAACAGTAGCAATGACGCTTGAAGATGCATTACAAGCTGTGAAAGAAATGCTGAAAGATGTGAAATTCGGTGAAGCAAGCAAGAAGGTCGTTATTGAGGAGTTTCTAGATGGACAAGAATTTTCATTAATGGCATTCGTAAATGGAACAACCGTACATCCGATGGTAATTGCTCAAGATCATAAACGCGCTTTTGATGGGGATAAAGGTCCAAATACAGGTGGAATGGGTGCATATTCTCCAGTACCACAAATTCCAGAATCAGCAGTTCAAGAAGCGATTCAAACAGTATTACACCCAACTGCCAAGGCGATGATTGCAGAAAACCGTTCGTTTACAGGTATTTTATACGCAGGTCTTATTTTAACGAATGATGGTCCAAAGGTAATTGAATTTAATGCACGCTTTGGTGATCCTGAAACAGAAGTTGTATTACCTCGCTTAGAAAATGATTTAGTTGATGTATGCAACTCTGTGTTAGATGAAAGTGAACTAACTTTACAATGGTCAGAAGATGCTGTTATCGGTGTTGTACTTGCTTCTAAAGGATATCCAGAAGCGTATAAAAAAGGTGAAATTATTAACGGATTAGATGCACTGCAAGATGTGATTGTTTTCCATGCGGGGACAGTAATGAAACACGGTGATTTTGTAACAAACGGTGGCCGTGTATTATTTGTTGCTTGCAAGGCGAATAGTTTACAAGAAGCGAAAGATAAAGTATATAAAGAAATCGGTAAAATTGAGAGTGATGGTCTATTTTACCGAAGTGATATAGGATATCGTGCAATTGGGCATGAGATGATGAAAAGCTAATGTATAAAAAATCCCGCTGATTTCTCAGCGGGATTTTTATGCATCTTTATCTTTTTTTAATTTCCCTTTTTGCTTTGCCATTTCTCGAAGTAAATACTCGATGTGTGCATTGACGCTACGAAACTCATCATTCGCCCATTTTTCGATGACTGCGTGTAATTCAGGATCAATACGTAATGGAAAGCTTTTCTTTTTGGCCATAATCACTTACAACCTTTAGTATAGGCTTCCTGTATTAATAACTGGTTGCGCACCTTTATCTGAAACGATGGCAACTAATAAATTGTTCACCATATTTGCTTTACGCTCGTCATCGAGTTCCAGTACGCCTTCTTCATCTAACATATGGATTGAATCTTTCGCCATCTTCACAGCACCTTCAACAATCTCTTTTCTAGCAGCTAATACTGCTTTTGCTTGTTGACGCTGGAGCATTGCATGGGCAATTTCTGTTGCGTAAGCTAAATGTGTTAAACGAGTTTCTAATACTTCTACGCCAGCGATTTCAAGTCGTGCTTCTAACTCACGCTTTAATTCTTCAGAGATCTCTTCAGTATTTCCTCGTAACGTGATGCAAGTTTCATCTTGGAAATTATCATAAGGATATTTTGTAGCAACGTGGCGGATTGCTGTTTCACTTTGAATTTCTACGAATCGATCGTAATGCTCAACACCAAACATTGCTTTTGCGGAATCAACAACTTTATATACGATAACGGCTGCAATTTCAATTGGATTGCCCTCAACATCGTTTACTTTTAATTTCTTACTGTTAAAGTTTTCAACACGTAAAGATACAGTTTGACGAAAAGCGAATGGAATTGTTAAAAATAAACCATTTTGACGAATTGTTCCTAAATAACTACCGAAGAACGTAATAACTTTCGCTTGATTCGGTTGAACGATACCGATACCTGTAGCTAAAACAGATGCTAATATGAGAGCTAAAATAGCTATTACAAACATTTCTTGTACAAGGCAAAATACACCGATAGCGGCTAAAACTAAAATTCCAATAACGCCGAGAAATCCATTAACATAAAATACTTGTTTTTCTTTCATATGATCGCCTCCTTGATATAAAAATGATATCACTTTTATATCATTACATGCAAGAGGGTTACACCTAATTTTCTGAATTTTATTGTTTGATATCTTTTATGTACGTTTTAAGGGTAAAAACAAGAATGTACGTTCTGTTTCGTGGTAAAATAAAGAAGACTTAGCTGCCCACTGCAGCAGCTAAGTCCCTTTGAGAGCATCTTGCATCGTGACAAATGATTCAAAGCGGTTTTGCCAGGATTAATTCTTCAATCGCTGACTCAATCTCTTTGTCAGAAGTGTCATAACTTCCATCTGACTTTGGTTTGTCATCGTTGGAAGTTTGATTCACTTCTTCTTTAGCATGTCCTTTTTCAGTAAAATTCATGCTAGGCATTTTAAATGCGCCCATATTCATGTATTTTCCAAATTTGCATACTTCAGCAATAGGGCAGAAACGAACAATCCCCTCTGCAATTTTCATTGCACCAATCCATAGTAAAACTTTAGACCAAGTGCACCACGGTTTGCGTACGAGTTTAGCTGTACTACAACCGAAGAGGATAAGTCCAAGTGTAATTCGAATTAGAGCATTTATTGTACCGATGTTTTGCTTCATTTGAAAAACACTCCTTTTGGATGAACTTCGAAATAGCAAATACTATTTCTCTTATTAGTATCCCGTATGATTTTGTTGATATGTAATCCAACATTTGACGTTAA
The DNA here is from genome assembly GCF_003264175.1 of Bacillus sp. SRB_331. Taxonomy (NCBI): domain Bacteria; kingdom Bacillati; phylum Bacillota; class Bacilli; order Caryophanales; family Bacillaceae; genus Bacillus; species Bacillus sp. SRB_331. Next base: position 15,601 of record NZ_NADV01000040.1, read on the forward strand.
AAAAGATGTTGGATTGGGCGTGTGTGTAAGTAGCTTTTTTTGTTATAATGAAAGAATGCATAAAAGGAAGTTTCAAACTAAATCCTCTTGTCTGGAAAATATGTGGAAGAGGAATTTTAAAAAATCCTGATAAAAATTAACTGCTCTTTTGAGTAGGAATATAGATATGATTAGAAAAAGAAAGGGTGTTTTCATGTACGATATTTCCAAATGGAAACATGTATTTAAGCTTGATCCAAATAAGGAGTTAAGCGATGAACATTTAGAGATGATTTGTGAATCAGGAACAGACGCGGTAATTGTCGGCGGAAGTGATGGAGTTACAATTGATAACGTATTACACATGCTAGTTAGCATTCGTAGATATGCAGTTCCTTGTGTGTTAGAGGTTTCTGATGTGGAAGCAATTACACCAGGATTTGATTTTTATTACATCCCAAGCGTTTTAAATAGCCGAAAAGTAGAATGGGTAACTGGTGTTCATCACGAGGCATTGAAAGAATTTGGGGATATTATGGACTGGGACGAAATTTTCATGGAAGGGTATTGTGTTTTAAATCCTGAAGCGAAAGTAGCCCAGCTTACAGATGCAAAATGTGATTTAACAGAAGATGACGTTATTGCATATGCGCGTTTAGCAGACAAGCTATTACATTTACCGATATTCTATTTAGAATATAGCGGGACGTATGGAGACATTGAGCTTGTTAAAAATGTAAAAGCAGAATTGAAACAAGCTAAGCTATATTATGGCGGTGGTATTTCTAATGCAGAACAAGCGAAAGAAATGGCGCAGTATGCTGATACAGTAGTTGTTGGAAATATTATTTATGATGATATAAAATCGGCATTAAAAACAGTTAAAGCAGTAAAAGGAGAGTAGGTGCAGGCACATATGAGTACGACAGATAAGTTATTAAATGGTTTAAATCCGCAGCAACAAAAAGCAGTACAAACAACAAATGGACCACTTCTATTAATGGCAGGCGCAGGTAGTGGGAAAACACGTGTGTTAACACACCGTATTGCGTATTTACTTGGTGAAAAAGGTGTGGCGCCATGGAATGTACTAGCAATTACCTTTACAAATAAAGCTGCTCGTGAAATGCGTGAGCGTATTGATAAACTTGTTGGACCAGAAGCAGAAGATATTTGGATTTCTACGTTCCACTCTATGTGCGTACGTATTTTACGACGTGATATTGACCGCATTGGGATTAATCGTAACTTTACGATTTTAGATGCAGGTGATCAGTTAACTGTAGTAAAAAAAATTATGAAGGAGCGCAATATTGACCCGAAGAAGTTTGAGCCGCGCTCTATTTTAGCGGGTATTAGCAATGCGAAAAATGAACTGTTATCTGCAGATAAATATGCAAAAAAAATTACAACCGCTGATCCATATGAAAAATTAACGAGCGATGTATATACAGAATATCAAAAACGTCTTTTGAAAAATAACTCATTAGACTTTGATGATTTAATTATGACGACGATTCAGCTATTTGAACGTATTCCAGAAGTACTAGAGTTTTATCAGCGTAAATTCCAATATATTCACGTTGATGAGTATCAAGATACGAACAAAGCTCAGTATCTTCTTGTTAAACATTTGGCATCACGTTTTAAAAACCTTTGTGTTGTTGGTGATTCGGATCAGTCTATTTACCGCTGGCGCGGGGCTGACATTTCTAACATTTTGTCATTCGAAAAAGACTATGAGAATGCGCAAGTTATCTTGTTAGAACAAAATTATCGTTCATCACAAAATATTTTAAATGCAGCTAATGCTGTAATTGAAAAGAATTCAAACCGTAAACCGAAGAAATTATGGACAGACAATCAAATTGGAAGCAAAATCTCGTATTATCGTGCTGCAACCGAAAAGGACGAAGCGTATTTTGTTGCGAAAAAAATTCGTGATGATATTCAAATGGGGAACCGAAAATATACTGATTTTGCAGTGTTATATCGTACAAATGCCCAGTCTCGTATGATTGAGGAGATTTTCCTAAAATCTAATATCCCTTACAAAATTGTCGGAGGTACTAAGTTCTACGACCGTAAAGAGATTAAAGACATTTTGGCGTACTTACGTTTAATTGGGAATCCAGATGATGAGATTAGTTTTGGACGTATTATAAACATGCCAAAGCGCGGGATTGGTGCGACTTCTATCGATAAAATTATTAATTATGGTGTGCAAAACGGAATCTCATTAACTGCTGTATTTGATGAGATTGAGCATGTTGGTGTAAGTGCAAAAATAACAAAAGCAGTAAAAGAATTCGCAAGTTTATTACACAACTGGGTAAATATGCAAGAGTATTTATCTGTTACAGAATTAGTAGAAGAAGTTATTGAGAAGACAGGCTATCGCGATATGTTGAAAAATGAGCGTTCTTTAGAAGCAGAAGGTCGTTTAGAAAACTTAGACGAGTTTTTATCTGTTACACAAACATTTGAATCCCAAAGCGAAGATAAGAGCCTTGTTGCATTCTTAACAGACTTAGCTCTTGTTGCGGATATTGATCGTGTAGATGAAGATCCAACTGCTGGTGAAGAAGTTATTTTAATGACGATGCACTCAGCAAAAGGATTAGAGTTCCCAGTTGTCTTTATTGTTGGCTTAGAGGAAGGGATATTCCCGCATACTCGTTCTCTTATGGAAGAGGATGAAATGCAAGAAGAGCGTCGTCTTGCCTATGTAGGTATTACTCGTGCAGAAGAAGAGCTATACTTATCCAATGCTCAAATGCGTACTTTATTTGGTAGAACAAGTATGAATGCAGCATCTCGATTTATTACAGAAATTCCGGCAGAATTAGTAGAACCATTAAACGAAACAGCACCGAAGCGTGAAACTTCGTTTGGTGCAAAAGGAAGAACGACAAGCGCAACTACAACACGTTCTCGTTCAGCTTTCGCGCGTCCGGCTGTTAAGACGACAGGTGGCGAGCAAATTGGCTGGGGAATAGGCGATAAAGCTGCTCACCAGAAGTGGGGAGTCGGTACAGTTGTAAGTGTAAAGGGTGAAGGAGATTCAAAAGAATTAGATATTGCGTTCCCAAGCCCAATTGGTATTAAACGTTTATTAGCAAAATTTGCACCTGTGACGAAACAATAGGAAAGGACTGAGGATATGTCAAAAGAGATAGCCAAAAAACGTATAGAAGAACTGCGTGATTTGTTAAATACATTTAACTATCAATATCACGTATTAGACAATCCTTCTGTTTCTGATGCGGAATATGACCGTGATATGCAGGAGCTTATAAAATTAGAAGCAGAGAACCCAGAGTTTATGAGTGAAGACTCTCCCTCCATTCGCGTTGGGGGGACTGTTCTTGATATATTTGAAAAGGTAACGCATAAATCACCAATGTTAAGTTTAGGAAACGCGTTTAATGAAGGAGATTTGCGTGATTTTGATCGAAGAGTACATCAGGGAATTGATGATGCGAATGTAAGATATATATGCGAATTAAAAATTGACGGACTTGCTGTTTCACTTCATTATGAAAAAGGACGCTTCATTCAAGGAGCAACACGTGGTGATGGTATAACGGGTGAAGATATTACCCAAAACTTAAAAACGATTAAAGCTATCCCGCTGCGTTTAAATGAAGAAGTAACGTTAGAAGCACGAGGCGAGGCTTATATGCCGAAGCGTTCATTCGTTAAATTAAATGAGGAAAAAGAGCAAAATGGTGAAGATGTATTTGCGAATCCACGTAATGCGGCAGCAGGATCGATACGCCAACTTGATCCGAAAATTGCAGCGAAGCGTAACTTATCTATGTTTGTGTATGGTCTTGCTAATGTAGAAGAAAAAACAATTCCATCCCACAGTGAATCACTGGATTTCTTAGGTGAGCTTGGATTTAAGACGAATCCAAATCGTCGTACATGTGAAACAATTGAAGACGTAATAGCCTATGTAGAAGAGTGGCAAGAAAAACGCCCGCATCTTGATTATGAGATTGACGGAATCGTTATAAAAGTAGACGATGTTGCTATCCAAGAAAGCTTAGGAACTACAGCAAAGAGTCCAAGATGGGCAATAGCTTATAAATTCCCAGCTGAAGAAGTTGTGACGAGATTAACAGGGATTGAATTAAGTGTCGGCCGTACAGGAGTTGTAACACCAACTGCAGAGCTGGAGCCAGTACGAGTAGCCGGAACTATTGTCCGTCGTGCTTCTTTACATAACGAAGATTTAATTCGTGAAAAGGATATTCGAATTGGTGACTACGTTGTTGTGAAAAAGGCTGGAGATATTATTCCTGAAGTTGTGAACGTTATTTTTGATAAGCGTACTGGTGAGGAAGAAGAATATCATATGCCAACGCATTGTCCAGCATGTGAGAGTGAACTTGTTCGTTTAGAAGAAGAAGTAGCACTTCGATGTATAAATCCGACTTGTCCCGCTCAAATTCGTGAAGGATTAATCCATTTCGTTTCAAGAAATGCAATGAATATTGACGGACTTGGAGAACGTGTAATTACACAACTCTTTGATGCGGATTATATTCGTACGTTTGCTGATTTATATTCATTGACGAAAGAGCAATTATTACAACTAGAACGTTTCGGTGAAAAATCAGCAACAAATCTAGTACAAGCAATTGAGAATTCTAAGGAAAACTCATTAGAGCGATTATTATTCGGTCTTGGTATTCGCCACGTCGGTGCGAAAGCCGCACGTACATTTGCTGAGTATTTCGAAACGATGGATGAGCTTGTGAAAGCAACGGAAGAAGAACTAAAAACAATTAACGAGATTGGTGAAAAAATGGCTCAATCCGTTGTAACGTATTTCGATAATGAAGACGTATTAGAGCTATTACAACAATTTAAAGAGTATGGCGTGAACATGGCATACAAAGGTATAAAAGTTGCTGATCTACAAAATGTTGAATCGTACTTTGCAGGAAAAACTGTCGTCTTAACAGGGAAATTAGAAGTTATGGGACGCAGTGAAGCAAAGAAGAAGATTGAGGCATTAGGTGGAAAAGTAACAGGAAGTGTTAGTAAAAGTACGGATTTAGTTGTTGCTGGTGAAGCTGCTGGTTCGAAATTAGCGCAAGCAGAGAAGCACAATGTTGAAGTTTGGAATGAAGAGAGGTTCTTACAAGAGCTGAATAAGTAAGAGGTGCAAACTTACGATGAAAAAAATAGCGTTAGCAGTATTAAGTCTTAGCCTACTTGTAAGTGGGTGTAGCATTGGTTCTAACAAAGATGAAAAAACAGTTGAGAAATCAGGGAAAGCGAAAGAGCAAGCTGTTATCCCGAAATACTCGATTTCGGATGAATATTATAAGACAACGGTTCCATTTAATGCAGGATCTGCACGTGGTTTAGTTGTGCAAGGTTTAAATAGTCGCCTTGATATAGATGAATTTGAAACAGGATTAATGAGTATTGCCAAAGAATCATTTAGCACGAAAGATTATTTCTTTAAAGGCGGAGACGTTTTAGATACTCAAAGTGTTCAAATGCTTGTAAAAAGAAAGCGTACAGACGCTGAACAAAAAGAGCTAGAGGACAAGTTGAAAAAAGATGCAGTTAAATTTCCGAATGTAGGGTTGAATCCAGCCTTAAGTGAAGGATCAGAATCGCTAGAAGTAAAGAATAAAAAAAGTCCAATGTATATCTCAAATATTTTAGAGCATGATTATTATGTAAGAAAAGGTGAGAACGATGTTGAACGTGGTGGCATTGTAGTTGGATTAGCGATGAATTCTGTTCAATATTATGAGGAAGAGCATGGTTATCCGCGTGAGGCTGCAATTCCAGATGTAAAAATGTTAGCTGAAGGGAAAAGGATGGCCCAAGAAATCTTGAAAGTAATGCAGCAAAAAAAGCCTGAAATAAAAAATATTCCGGTTACATTTGCGATTTATCGTCAAGGTCCAAAGTCTTCGCTTGTACCAGGGAATTTTGTTTCTTATGCTAAGGTAGAAAAAGGTAGTGAAACGGTTGAGGATTGGAAACCAATCAATGAGAAATATTATTTGTTCCCGTCTGAACAAGCAAAAGCGGATAATAAACGTGAAGACCTTGCAAGGGTGTCAAACTTTAAAGCGAAGTTAAGTGAGTATTTCCAAGGCGATTATACAGCTGTTATCGGTACTGGAATGTATAGAGATGATGAATTAAAAGAAATGAAGCTCGATATTCCTGTCCAATTCAATGGGAAAGCTGAAGTAATTGGTTTTACACAATATGTAGCTGGACTTGTTATGGAATACTTCCCGAATTATATGAAAGTACAAGTAACAATTAAATCTGTAGAACGTCCAGAAGCAATTATTATACGTGAAGCGAAGCAAGATGAACCGTTTGTGAAAATTTTAGATTAAAGATGAGAGCTGTTCCATAAAGGAACAGCTTTTTTTCTTGAAAAATTTTGTTATAATTTTAAATGTTACAAATAAAGGGGTAAGGGGCAAAGTCATGGAAGAACTAAGCTTTCAAGTCATTATTTTATTAATTGCATTCGGGTTTTTAGCTGCTTTTATTGATTCGGTTGTTGGAGGAGGAGGGTTAATTTCGCTTCCTGCACTTATGTTTGTTGGTTTATCACCAGCTTCGGCAATCGCAACGAATAAATTAGCTGCAACGATGGGGACGCTTACGAGTACAATTTATTTTATTCGATCAGGCAAGGTGGATTTTCGGATTGTAGGAAAGTTAATCCCGTTAACTATTATTGGAGCAGTCGCAGGGGCTTTAGTAGTAAAGTTTATTCCGCCTGATATTTTGCGTCCACTAGTGCTCGTAATGTTGGTTTTTATTGCCATTTATATTATTGCGAAAAAAGATTGGGGAAGTGCATCTACCTATAAAAAGATGACAAAAGGAAAAACATTAATGTTTTTCTTTGTTATTTTAATGATAGGATTTTATGATGGATTTTTTGGACCAGGGACAGGATCCTTTTTAATTTTTGCATTTTTATTAATTGGTCTGGATTTTATTCAAGCGGCAGCATCTGGAAAACTTTTGAACTTCGTTAGTAATATCGTATCTTTAATTACTTTTTTATTTTTAGATGTGATTCATTTTGAATACGGTATAATTATGGGATTATCAATGATTTTAGGTGCTTATTTTGGATCGAAGTTTGCAGTTCAAAAAGGTATTGGATATGTAAGGACTTTATTTTTATTAGTTACTATTTTATTAATCGGGAAAAATGTTTTGGAATATACTCATATTTTGTAGATTCATACGTATGTATGAATCTCTTTTTTTTATTATATTTTAAAAATTTATTAATTTTTAAAATATAAGTCTAGGAATATTTGAATAAATCTAAATTATCGTGTAGAATAATGTTGTAAAATGTAAACGTTTTTCTAAGGGGAGGCTAAAAAGATGGTAGTAGCATACAAACATGAGCCATTTACAGATTTTTCAGTAGAGGCTAACAAATTAGCGTTTGAAGAGGGTTTAAAGAAAGTAGAATCTTATCTTGGACAAGACTATCCATTAATTATCGGGGGAGAAAAAATCACTACAGAAGACAAAATTGTTTCTGTAAACCCTGCAAATAAAGAGGAACTTGTTGGTCGCGTTTCAAAAGCAAGCCGTGAATTAGCTGAAAAAGCAATGCAAGTAGCGGATGCAACATTCCAAACTTGGAGAAAGTCAAAACCAGAAATGCGTGCAGATATTTTATTCCGTGCTGCAGCAATCGTTCGTCGTAGAAAACATGAGTTCTCTGCTATTCTTGTAAAAGAAGCAGGTAAACCATGGAATGAGGCAGATGCTGATACAGCAGAAGCAATCGACTTTATGGAATATTATGCTCGTCAAATGTTGAAATTAAAAGACGGTATTCCAGTAGAAAGCCGTCCAATTGAATATAATCGTTTCTCTTACATTCCATTAGGAGTAGGTGTTATCATTTCTCCTTGGAATTTCCCATTCGCAATTATGGCAGGTATGACAACAGCTGCTGTAGTTTCTGGTAACACAGTATTACTAAAACCAGCTAGTACAACTCCTGTAGTAGCAGCGAAATTTATGGAAGTATTAGAAGAAGCTGGTTTACCAGCTGGCGTAGTAAACTTCGTTCCAGGTAATGGCTCTGAAGTTGGTGACTACTTAGTAGATCACCCTCGTACACGTTTCGTTAGCTTTACTGGATCTCGCGATGTAGGTATTCGTATTTACGAACGTGCAGCAAAAGTAAACCCGGGACAAATTTGGTTAAAACGTGTTATCGCTGAAATGGGCGGTAAAGATACAATCGTTGTTGATAAAGAGGCAGATCTTGAATTAGCAGCTAAATCTATTGTTGCATCAGCATTCGGATTCTCAGGACAAAAATGTTCTGCATGTTCTCGTGCAGTAATCCATGAAGATGTATACGATCATGTATTAAATCGTGCTGTTGAATTAACAAAAGAATTAACAGTAGGTAACCCAGATGCAAAAGATATTAACATGGGACCTGTTAATGACCAAGCTGCATTCGATAAAGTAATGAGCTATGTTGCAATTGGTAAAGAAGAAGGTAAAATCGTATCAGGTGGCGAAGGAGACGATTCTAAAGGCTGGTTCATCCAACCAACAATCGTTGCTGACGTTGCAGAAGATGCTCGCTTAATGAAAGAAGAAATCTTCGGACCAGTAGTAGCATTCTGTAAAGCAAAAGACTTTGATCATGCACTTGCAATTGCAAACAATACAGAATACGGTTTAACAGGAGCAGTTGTTACTAACAACCGTGACCATATTGAAAAAGCACGTGAAGACTTCCACGTTGGTAACTTATACTTCAACCGTGGATGTACTGGTGCAATCGTAGGTTACCAACCATTCGGTGGCTTTAACATGTCTGGTACAGACTCTAAAGCTGGTGGTCCTGACTACTTAGCACTTCACATGCAAGCAAAAACTACTTCTGAAACTTTATAAGAAATAGTAGAAAAGATCTTCACAGACTGTGAAGATCTTTTCTTTTTGAGAAACTCTCTAATAGAAGCTAGTTAATTTCAATCAAGAAAAAGTTTCCAAATATTACTATTTGTTCTTTTGAATTAGTTAAACCCTATTAATATCGGGATAAACATGAAAATAGAAACAAAACAGCGAGAAAAATTGACTTATTAGTCATATTTTTTAGTATTCATTTTGAAGATTTCCTGTATAATACAATTTGAAAGAAAATCTATGGTTAGACAAGAGAACACTCCTTTCGGCTTTGCTAACTGAAAGGAGTGTTTTTTTTAGGTCGCTAAAAACTCTTCTGTACACATTATATTTGCGTATACTCCATTTAAACTCGCCAAAATTGTATTATGAATATAAACAGCTGGTATAGTAGCATTCTTAAATGAAAGATCTTTTGTAGCACAAGCATCGTGTATTACGGTACAGTGAAGGCCAAAATCAAAAGCAGCTCTTACTGTAGCATCAATACACATATGGGTCATCATCCCGCATATTACGACGTGCTCAATTCCTGAACGTTGTAATTGTTCTAGAAGATCAGTTTCTCGGAAGCTATTTGGATAATGTTTAAGGATAACGGTTTCCTCTCTAAGTGGACGGACATTTTCGTGAATATGGACACCTTCTGTATTGGGTAGGAAAAAAGTAGCGCTATCTTTTATAGCTACATGTTGGATATGAAAAATAGGTTCGTTTCTTATTCTAAAATGTTGTAGTAGCTGACTAGCATATTCACTTGCTTCTACTGGATTACGTAATTCCATCATTCCGCTTGGAAAATAATCATTTTGAATGTCGACGAGCAAAAGAGCTGTTTTCATATATCTATCTTCCTCCGATTTCATATTCAAATAATGTTATTCAATGAGTAGAGAAGATTCTCCTTTTTAAAAGTATGAGTGAGAAGGATTTTACATAACTTTAAAAATCACTATTGTATTGTTACTTCTTATTTTAAAATCCAAATAGAGAAATAATTAATATTTTTCCGAAAAATGTATTGACTCTCATTATTCTGAGTTCTATAATAAGACTTAATTAAACGACAATTAAATCGATACACTCTTATCCAGAGAGGTGGAGGGACTGGCCCTACGATACCTCAGCAACGGGTTTTTTAATACCGTGCTAACTCCAGCAAGCCTATAAAGGCTTGGAAGATGAGAAGATGTGAATGAGTACATATAAAAGTGCTCTCCTTCTTATCTTTTATTACTGATAAGAAGGAGAGCACTTTTTATTTTACCTCGAAAGCTCTACTTCAAGTTTTTACAGCATATAGGAGGGAAGAAAATGATTTCTTTTAACAATGTAAGTAAAGTATATGAATCAGGTGGGCAATCTGTTCATGCGGTTGAGGATGTAACGCTGTCAGTTGAAAAGGGCGAAATTTTTGGCATTATCGGATTTAGTGGTGCTGGAAAGAGTACGTTATTACGTTTAGTAAATATGTTAGAAAGACCAACTGCAGGAACAATTTCAATAGATGATAAAGATATTACATCATTATCGGCGAAAGAATTACGGAAACTAAGACAAAGAATTGGGATGATTTTCCAAAATTTCAATCTATTTAATTCAAGAACGGTGTTTGGGAACATTGCTTATCCATTAAGGTTAGCGAAATTGCCGAAGAATGAGATAAAAGAAAGAGTGAATGAACTACTAAAATTTGTTGGTTTAGAAGATAAAGCGAACTATTATCCAGAACAGTTATCAGGTGGGCAAAAGCAGCGTGTTGGGATTGCAAGAGCACTTGCGACATCACCCGATATTCTCATATGTGATGAGGCAACATCAGCTTTAGATCCGGAAACAACAACAGAAATCTTAAATTTATTAAAGAAAGTAAATAGAGAGTACAATTTAACGATTCTACTTATTACACATGAAATGCACGTTGTGAAAGAAATTTGTCACCGTGTAGCCGTTATGGAAAAAGGAAAAGTAATTGAAGAAGGAAAACTGTTTGACGTTTTCACACAACCAAAAACAAAGACAACTCAAAATTTTGTACGCTCTGTTATTAATGATCACTTACCAGAAAGTGTTCTAGCGAAAATTCAAAACGGAGGTCAGATTTATCGCCTGACTTTTACTGGGGAAGAGACAGGGCAGCCTGTACTATCATATATTGCGAAAAACTATAACGTCGATGTAAATGTTCTTTATGGAAATATTATTGAACTCCAAAATGTGCTATTTGGAAATCTTCTTGTAGAACTACAAGGTGAACAGAAAGAAATTCAAAAAGCATTACAACATCTAAGACTGCAAGTGCAGCTGAAGGAGGTAGAAGCTCATGCGAGTTGATTGGAGTATATTTTGGCCTCGCATATTAGATGCGACGGGGGATACCCTCTTAATGGTAATTGTAACCCTTATATTCGCTACAATTCTCGGTATACCTCTAGGTTTACTGTTGTATGTAACGAGAAAAGGAAATTTTTTAGAAAATAAATGGGTCTTTTCTATTCTTAATATCATAATTAATACAATTCGTCCGGTTCCATTCATTATCTTTTTAGTAGCTTTAAGCCCACTAACAAGAAGTGTTATTGGAACGACGATTGGAACGGCTGCAGCAATCTTCCCAATGACGTTAGTTGCATCAATTGGTATTGCTAGAATGGTTGAAACAAATCTTGTTTCTGTTCCGAAAGGAGTAATTGAAGCAGCACAAGCAATGGGCGCTTCACCACTTAGAATTGTTTTTGAAATCCTCGTACCAGAAGCTTTAGCACCATTGATCCTAGGTGTCACGTTTATGACGGTCGGTTTAATTGAATTTTCTGCAGTCGCAGGACTTGTCGGTGGTGGCGGTCTTGGTGACTTAGCAATGACATATGGTTATCAACGCTTTGATACGTCAGTTATGTTTGTAACGGTCGTTTTACTTATTATTCTTGTACAGGTGGCTCAAAATTTAGGGAACTACTTTGCGAAAGTCTTTTTACGCAGATCATAAAAAGGAAGAGGGGAAAAGAAAATGAAGAAAATTTTAGCATTTGCATTATCAGCGATCGTAGGAATTACAGCATTAAGCGGCTGCTCAGGTGGAGACACAGGTGCAGGAGCGAAAGAGAAAGTAGTTCGCGTCGGTGTAACTGGAACAGATGGAGACGTTTGGGAAATTTTAAAGAAAAAAGCTGAAAAAGAAGGGATTAAAATTAAACTGGTTGAGTTCTCTGATTACACAACACCCAACAAAGCGTTAGCTGATGGAGATATTGAACTAAACTCATTCCAGCACATTGCTTTCTTAGAGCAATTTAAAAAGGAGCATAAGTTAGATATTACAGCTGTTGGTACAACGCAAATTGCACCGATGGGCTTATACTCTGAAAAATATAAGAAAGCAAATGAAATCCCAGATGGTTCGGAAATTGCTATTCCGAATGATCCAACGAACCAAGCACGTGCATTAAAACTTCTTGATGCAGCTGGATTATTAAAGCTTAAGAAAGATTTTGGTCTATTTGGAGATCCAAGCGGTATCGCTGAAAATCCAAAGAAGCTAAAAGTTACACCGGTTATCGCACAGCAAACACCTCGTGTGTTAAAAGATGTAGCGGCTTCAGTTATTAATAACGGTGTTGCTGGTCAAGCTGGATTAGACCCAGCGAAGGATCCAATTTTCTTAGAAGATCCAAATAATGAAAATGCAAAGGCCTATATTAATATTTTCGCAGCTCGTACGAAAGATAAAAATGATCTAACACTGAAAAAAATAATTGAGTTATACCATTCAAAAGAAGTAACAGATGCAATTAAGAAAGAAACAAATGATGGTTCAATTTCAGTAGATCTTTCACTTGATGAGCTTGAAAAAATCGTAAAATAATTATTGAGTTTAACGACTAACAGTAGGAACCCCTCCGCTGTTAGCTCGTTCAACATATAATCTACTTAACAAACAAAACCCTAATTCTGTACCTTCTAATTTTGTATAACATAGAATCCAATGTTTGTTAAGTAGAGTGATGGACCAGGAGTTTTCCTGGTCTTTTTTTAATTAAAGCAGCTGGCTAATAATAAGGAAATCCAAATTATGATTGGGTAAGAGATTAAACTAAAAATGAGTGTACTTGCTAATTTCTTTTTAGGGATTAATAGTTTCTTTGATGAAAATAAGAAAAGAGAAAATAGGATAATGATAGATGCTGAGATTACTCCTGGATTATAAGAACGATAAATGAAATACAAGATAATATGCTGAACGGCGTTAAAGAAGATACAGCCCTGTATAAAAATGATCAAATAAATAGAAGATATGATGCTTAATTGATATAGAATGACTATGAGTAAGACGAAGGTTGTTAATATGGAAATTGCAATGAAAAATTGTTTGTTAGTTATAAAATGGATCGAAAATCGATTAGCGATATATTGTGGCATTTGGAAAGCTTCTTCAAGGTTATGAAAAAAGAATAGAAGGGGGATTAGCCAGATTGTATTAGTGGTGAAATGTCTTGTTGAAGATGTTTTTATCAACTTATATCAGCTCCAATAAAGGGATAGAAAGCCTATAAGAAAAGGCTTTCTACAAGGGTATAGTTATTCAATTATGATGCTTTTTAAATTACTCTCAGGTTGCGGTTGTTCTTCAGCATAAGAGGAGAGCTCCTCTTGCAAAATATTTAGTGCGTGCTTAGCTGATTGCTGAATCGGATTCGGTAGCTCTTCTAATATACGCATACCGATTTTTATTTTTGTACGAATTACCTTTCTTAGTAATTCATCATGCATGTACTACACCTCCAAACCGAATGTTTAGTACATCATCTTCAAACTTAGCTCCTTGAATAGAAAGGTGTGTTAATGTTTTTGGTAAGGTGATATTTCGCTTCATAGAGCCTGCTCGAATAATAAGTTCATCACCTTTTTGATTTAATGAAAGTTCACTTTTGTTTGAGAAGGGAATGGACAGAACGAAAATATACTCATCGCCATCTTTTTTTACATATTGTGTGCGGCCATTAAATTTCACTTCAGTAGGAGAAGGGTCTGATTTAAATAAAGCATTTCCTACACGCTCTAACATAGCTAAACCAACAACTTCTTGTTCAAACATGGGAGCTTCGTAAATAGGAAGTGGCTGAAAACTATCTTTAATTAACGCCTTATATTTCTTTTGTGTATCTTTCCATGCCTGAAAGTAAGGGTCGGTAACAGTGTTAGGGATAACGCGGTTAATCATAATGGCATCTACGTTATAATCGTATAAGTTTAAATACGTAAAGCTGCGCTGAGCTTCTTTAATGACCATTTTTTCGGGATTTACAACAACGCGAATACTCGTTACTTCTCGGTTTGATAAAATATCTCTCATTTCTCCAAGTTGTTCAAGCGTATTCGTTAATTCGTCCATAATATCATCAGTTGGAAGGGGGACACCAAGAAGTGGTTGAGCTACAGGACGAACAACTTTTAAAATCTTCCTTTTAATAGGAAAGAGTTTTTCCATCCACCAGCCGAGCATGTCTGGAAAGCTAAGCATTGCTAAAGTTTCTCCAGTCGGTGCGCAATCAATAATGATGACGTCGTAAGTGTTGTGTTTGTAGTAATCGAGTACTCGAAGTAAGCTAATTAAATCTTCCATACCAGGGAACATCGTTAATTCTTCTGTTGTAATATCATCAGCTGCTTTGGAAGTGAAGAGTAGTGTAATATATTTCTGCAATTTCCCCCAGCCTTTTTCCATTTCATAAATAGTGTTAATTTCTTGTGCCCACAAGTTTTCGCGAATTTCTAGTGGCTCAGAAGATAGTTTTATGCCAAATGAATCCCCTAAACTATGAGCAGGATCTGTACTCATTACTAATGTTTTTAATCCTTGTTTTGCACTTTGGATTGCTGTTGCTGCTGAAATGCTAGTTTTTCCAACGCCGCCTTTACCTGTATACAGAATAATTCTCATCATTAATATCCCCTTTGTTTCGAATATCGAATATTACGAGTGTCGAAATATTTAATTGAATAAAAACCCAACTAGGGTCTTATTCAATCGGAATGTTTTTCATTTTAGGTGTAGAAACCTTTTCTTCTGTTTTTTGCTGTGACGTAGCAATGTGATTCATGATCTTTTGGAATATTTGTAGTAAGAATGCTTTTTCTTCTTCTGACAATGCATCTGTCACTAGGCTAAAGTAATGGGCCGCATTTTGTTTTACTTCTTGAACGAGCATTACGCCGTTTTCTGTTAAACGAATTAATACAATGCGTCGATCGCTTTCATTCCGGTAGCGTTCAATATATCCCTTTTTTACAAGGCGATTTACAACGCCCGTTGTTGTACTCATCGGTATATCAAGAAGATCAGCAATTTTTGTCATTGTAATATCCGTATTTCGCTCCATCCAAAGTAAACAAAATACTTCTGTCTTGGAAAGTGTTAAATCAAGACTTACCCATTCTTCAGGATAGAAAAGTTTCTTGGCGTTATCTAGCAGTAAGTCTAAAAAATGTTCATATTGTAACAATTATTTCCACTCCCGTATATTTCGAGGTTCGTAATATTTGTTTTTATTTTATGTGGAATTGAAATAAATGTCAATGTTTTTAACTGTTTTTTTAGATTAGAAAGAAAATTATCTTCTAAATAGAAATTTTTTGTGATAGATTAATAAATAGAAAAATGATTTTACATAAAAAACCATTGTGATAAATATATTTATCTATAATAGGTGTACAGCTAACGAGGGGGAGAACGATGAGAAGACGAAATACGCAAGCGTTCACGTTTTTAGCATGGACTTCATTTGTTTGTGCGCTTTCAGGAATGCTAATTGGGATTTACACGTTAGATGAAACGCTTAGTGTAAAAGGGTACTATTTAATCGGAACATTATTTTTAACGATGTCTTGTTTTGTATTACAAAAAACAATTCGTGATAATGAGGAAGATAATGAAAGATTTCCGAAAAATAAATCGTTAGATAAAGAGTAAATTGTAAAGAAAGGCACTTGCCTTTCTTTTTTTATGTAAAAATGCCGTAAGTGCCGTGTGTTGACTTGCTTGAAGTACTGAAAATTTGGTATCATCAATAGTATTGTAGATTGAACGATATATTATGGAGGTGGCCTAGCCGTGTCAAGAATTTCCGTTGAGAATGTAAAGCACGTAGCACATTTAGCACGTCTTGCAATTACTGATCAAGAAGCAGAAAAATTTCAAAAACAACTAGATGCAATTGTTACATTTGCAGAACAGTTAAATGAATTAGATACAACTGATGTAAAACCAACAACTCATGTATTAACTATGAAAAATGTTATGCGTGAAGATGTGCCAGAAAAAGGTTTACCAGTAGAAGAAGTATTAAAAAATGCACCGGATCACAAAGATAATCAAATCCGTGTTCCAGCAGTATTAGAATAGAGGAGGGAATTTCGATGTCATTATTTGATCATTCTGTATCAGAGTTACATAAGAAGTTAAACAACAAAGAAATTTCCGTTACGGATTTAGTAGAAGAATCTTACAAACGTATTTCGGATGTTGAAGATAACGTAAAAGCTTTTCTTACATTAGATGAAGAAAATGCACGCGCGAAAGCGAAAGAATTAGATGCAAAGATTGGTGCTGAGGATAATGGTTTATTATTCGGTATGCCAATTGGTGTAAAAGATAACATTGTAACTAACGGTCTTCGTACAACTTGTGCGAGCAAAATATTAGCAAACTTCGATCCAATTTACGATGCGACAGTTGTACAAAAGCTAAAAGCTGCTGACACAGTTACAATCGGTAAATTAAATATGGACGAGTTCGCAATGGGTTCTTCAAATGAAAACTCAGGCTTCTACGCTACAAAAAATCCATGGAACTTAGATTACGTTCCAGGCGGATCTAGTGGTGGTTCTGCAGCAGCAGTAGCAGCAGGAGAAGTATTATTCTCTCTAGGTTCTGATACGGGTGGTTCTATCCGTCAGCCAGCTGCATATTGTGGCGTTGTAGGTTTAAAACCAACTTACGGACGCGTATCTCGTTACGGATTAGTAGCATTCGCATCTTCACTTGACCAAATCGGACCGATTACACGTACAGTAGAAGACAATGCATACTTATTACAAGCTATTTCAGGTATTGACCGTATGGATGCAACTTCTGCAAACGTTGAAGTAGGAAACTACTTAGCTGGTTTAACAGGTGATGTTAAAGGTTTACGTATTGCTGTACCGAAAGAATACTTAGGCGAAGGTGTTGGCGAAGAAGCTCGTGAGTCAGTACTAGCTGCTTTAAAAGTATTAGAAGGTATGGGCGCAACTTGGGAGGAAGTATCTCTTCCGCATTCTAAATACGCTCTAGCAACGTATTACTTATTATCTTCTTCTGAAGCATCTGCGAACCTTTCACGCTTTGATGGCGTACGTTACGGTGTTCGTTCTGATAATGTAAATAACTTATTAGATCTTTACAAAAACACACGTAGCGAAGGTTTCGGTGATGAAGTAAAACGTCGTATTATGCTTGGTACATTTGCTCTTAGCTCTGGTTACTATGATGCATATTACAAAAAAGCACAACAAGTACGTACATTAATTAAAAATGACTTTGAAAATGTATTTGCTAACTACGATGTTATTATTGGACCAACAACGCCAACTCCAGCATTTAAAGTGGGCGAAAAAGTGGACGATCCAATGACAATGTATGCAAATGACATTTTAACAATTCCAGTAAACTTAGCGGGTGTTCCAGCGATTTCTGTTCCATGTGGATTCGGTGCTAACAACATGCCACTTGGTCTACAAATCATTGGTAAACACTTCGATGAAACGACGATTTACCGCGTTGCACATGCGTTTGAGCAAGCAACAGACTATCATACAAAAAAAGCAAGTCTGTAAGGAGGCGAGCATAGATGAATTTAGAAACAATTATTGGTTTAGAGGTTCACGTTGAGTTAAAAACAAATTCGAAAATTTTCTCTGCGAGTCCAACAGAATTCGGAGCGGAGCCAAATACACAAACAAGTGTAATTGACTTAGGATACCCAGGGGTACTTCCTACTTTAAATAAGGAAGCAGTTAACTTTGCAATGAAAGCCGCAATGGCATTAAACTGTGAAATCGCAACGGAAACGAAGTTCGACCGTAAAAACTATTTCTACCCAGATAATCCGAAAGCTTACCAAATCTCTCAATTTGATAAGCCAATTGGTGAAAATGGTTGGATTGAAATCGAAGTAGACGGTAAAAAGAAACGTATCGGTATTACACGTCTTCATTTAGAAGAAGATGCTGGTAAATCAACGCATGCAGCTGACGGTTCATTAGTAGACTACAACCGTCAAGGTATGCCTTTAATCGAGATCGTATCTGAGCCAGATATGCGTACTCCAGAAGAAGCATATGCGTACTTAGAGAAGTTAAAATCAATCATTCAATATACAGGTGTATCTGATTGTAAGATGGAAGAAGGTTCTCTTCGTTGTGATGCGAATATTT
Organism: Bacillus sp. SRB_331; assembly: GCF_003264175.1. Lineage (NCBI taxonomy): Bacteria > Bacillati > Bacillota > Bacilli > Caryophanales > Bacillaceae > Bacillus > Bacillus sp. SRB_331. The sequence continues at coordinate 34,021 of NZ_NADV01000040.1, forward strand.
CACTTCGTCCAGTTGGACAAGAGAAGTTCGGTACAAAAGCAGAACTGAAAAACTTAAACTCTTTCACTTACGTGCAAAAAGGTCTTGAGCATGAGCAAGTGCGCCAAGAAAAAGAATTATTATCTGGTGGTATCATCCAACAAGAAACACGTCGTTATGATGAAGCAACGAAGAAAACAATCTTAATGCGTATAAAAGAAGGATCTGACGATTACCGTTACTTCCCAGAGCCAGACTTAGTTGAACTTTACATCGACGATGAGTGGAAAGAAGAAATTCGTGCTTCTATTCCAGAACTTCCAGATGCACGTAAAGCTCGCTATGTTGAAGAAGTTGGCTTACCAGCTTATGATGCGCATGTATTGACATTAACGAAAGAGATGTCTGATTTCTTTGAAGCAACAGTTGCAGACGGTGCTGATGCGAAATTAACATCAAATTGGTTAATGGGTGAAGTACTTGCATACTTAAACAAACAACAAAAAGAATTAAAAGACGTTGCATTAACGCCAGCTGGCTTAGCTAAAATGGTTCAATTAATTGAAAAAGGTACAATTTCTTCTAAAATCGCGAAGAAAGTATTTAATGAATTAATTGAAAAAGGTGGAGACCCAGAAGAAATCGTTAAAGCGAAAGGTCTGGTTCAAATTTCTGACGAAGGAACACTTCGTAAGGTTGTAACAGAAATTCTTGATAATAATGAGCAATCTATTGAAGACTTTAAAAACGGTAAAGACCGTGCAATTGGCTTCTTAGTTGGTCAAATTATGAAAGCTACAAAAGGACAAGCAAATCCACCGCTTGTTAATAAAATCTTACTTGAAGAGATTAATAAGCGCTAAAAAAAGAGAAGAATTCTTATTTTTGAACGCTAAAATAGTATAGATTCTTAAAGATTAAACAGAAAAAACACCCGTATTTGGGTGTTTTTTCTGAGTTAATCAAACGTTTGTTTAAATGGTGAAAAATAATTTAAACAAACGTTTGATTAGCTGTCAAAAGTGAAAAAATGTTTGTATAGCAACTATGGTATGATAGTTGCAAAAAGGTGGGAATAATGATAAATCTAGACAGAGAGAGTTTTTTCATCTCATGAAATAATAGATAATTATTATTCATTATATGTAAATTGATGTGAGAGTTTTACTGCCCGCAAATAGCGGGATAAATTTCTTGGTTAAATAAAGCAAAACTATCAGGAGTGAATAGTTACTTTTGATGGGCTACACGAATCGGGTTCTTACTGCCTGGTTGAGCGGAATTAAAGAAGGATAGGAAGATGAGAGGAGGTAAGCATAGGGATACTGAATAAGGGTTCGGTGTATTCGTTTTTCAATGAATAAGGAATTTCCTGTGCTAATAAATGATGAAGCGAGCAAGAATTATTTATAATCCTACTTCTGGGCGCGAGCTATTTAAGAAGAGCTTACCAGAAGTATTACAAAAATTAGAACAAGCTGGATATGAAGCGTCTTGTCATGCGACAACTGGTCCTGGAGATGCGACTGTGGCAGCGAGGCAAGCTGCGGATCGTAAGTTTGATGTTGTTATCGCAGCTGGTGGTGATGGTACGTTAAATGAAGTAGTGAACGGTTTAGTAGGACATGAGCATCGTCCAAAGTTTGGAATTATTCCAGTTGGAACGACAAATGATTTTGCGCGTGCGATCGGTGTACCTCGTGTTATTGAAGAGGCTGCGGATATTATTTGTGAAGGAACAACGGTACCTTTAGATCTTGGTAGAGCAAATGATACATATTTCATTAATATCGCTGGTGGCGGCCGTATTACAGAATTAACATATGAAGTACCAAGCAAGCTAAAAACGGTATTAGGCCAACTTGCTTACTATTTAAAAGGAATCGAAATGTTACCATCATTACATCCAACATATGTTGAAATTGAGTATGATGGGAAGTTGCTACAAGAAGAAATTACGATGTTTTTAATTACGAATACTCGTTCAGTTGGTGGATTCGAAAAAGTAGCACCATATGCATCTATTAACGATGGATTATTTGATTTATTAGTACTGAAAAAAGGTTCTATCGCTGATTTAATTAAAGCAGCAACACAAGCGCAGCGTGGGGAACATATTAACAATCCGAAAGTACTATATACACAAGCGAATCGTATTAAAGTGCATTCACCTGATAAATTAATGATCAACTTAGATGGTGAATATGGCGGAGATGCACCAATGGAATTTGAAAATATATATCATTGTCTGGAACTATTTGTTCCTGAACATCAAGAGGATGCCCTGTAAAGGCATCCTTTTTATTATATAGAGGAATTGTAAATTGGAAGTTAGTTTGATTTTTATGGTATTTTTACAATTCGTTTATGTTATATCCATACTTTATTGATACACTGGAGGAGATAAGAAACGAGAGGTAGGGTAACTAACTGTTACGATTTATTTAACCAATTATAACTAAAGTTAATTAAATATATCAGTAAGCCCTGCTAGTCAAGTGATTGGCTAGTAGTGAGGGTTAACTGCGGGCAATCCCTAAAGCTGATTGAACTACAACGTGGCTAGAAATGGTGAGCGTGAATGTTGCGAAAGCAGAAAAAATCAATCAGATCGTGCAAGGTTAAAACCTAAACACTAGAACAATGGGTCTTCCGCCTCGAATCATCTAAGTCAAAATTGATAAGATGAACGTTCAACGACTATCTCGTATAACTGACGAGAGTACACCACAAGCCTATGGTGGTGGAAAAATCCTCTATCTCTAAGTAGATAAACATATAGTCTGCGCTCATGTGAAAACATGAGAAGTTCATAAGAGAACTGGCTAAGGAATTGCGCCCTTAGTTGAACGAGATAAATTTAATTAAATCTATCAAGTCTCATTGAATCTACCGAATCTATGCATTATGGTAAATGCAATGAGGTGAGAATAATAATGAAATTTTTACGAGTTAGTCAAGTATCGGAATTAACAGGTTTGTATCCTAGTAGTCTTAGGAGAATGCTGATGGAACACGCTACTATTCAGAAGAATCAATCTTTCATTATCTAAAAGGTGAGTGCCCAAATAATCGCACAGTAAAGGAGTTAAATTCTGATGATATTGGCGAAGAAAGTCAGACTGATTCCAACGCCTGAACAAGGAAAAGTGCTTAGAAACCATGCTGGTGCTTCAAGATTTGCTTATAACTATTGTAAAAGAATGAGTGATAGATACTATAAGCTATTTGGAAAATCTGTTTCACAGTTAGCTTTACAGAAACGATTTACAAAGATCAAGAAGCGAAAGCGATATGAGTGGTTAAATGACATCAACGCACAAGTTCCCAAACAGGCTTCAAAAGATTTTGATACGGCGAGGAAACATTCGTTCAAAAAGTACAAAAATGGTTATCACACTTCTTATAAATCTAAAAAAGATTTAATCCAAGGATTTTATGCCAATTATGAAAGACTGATTATAGGAAAGAAAGTAGTTGATATTCAGTCTATTGGAGAAGTAAAAACAAGCCAACAACTACCAAGAAACAAAAAACCATCCAATCCAAGAGTTACATTTGATGGTCGTCACTGGTGGATTAGTGTAGGGTTCCAAGAAGACTTTGAATCACAAGAACTAACAAATGAGTCGATTGGTGTGGATGTTGGTTTAAAAGAGCTGTTTGTAGCTTCTAATGGTATGAAAGAACGAAATATAAACAAAGATGCCAAGGTGAAAAAACTTTTGAAAAGGAAAAAGTCAGCGCAAAGAGATATGTCTAGGAGATTTAAAAAAGGTGTAAAAATTCAATCCGCAGGATATGAAAAAGCAAAAACCGAACACCTTCGGTTATCTAGGAAAATTATGAATATCCGAAATAACCATATCCATCAAGCAACAGCTAAATTGGTGAAAACCAAACCAATGAGGATTGTTGTGGAAGACTTACTTATCTCAAACCTGTTAAAAAACAAACAACTATCGAAAGCATTTTCATTTCAAAAATTAAACTTCTTCTTTCAATGTTTATCATACAAGTGCGAGAAGTATGGCATTGAGTATGTAAAAGCTGATAAATGGTTCGCCTCAAGCAAGATTTGCTCATGTTGCGGAGTAAAATACGACCATTCAGTTCAACCAGAAGGACAGTGGAGTTTAAAGATTCGTGAATGGGACTGTGTTGGGTGCAATAGCCATCACGATAGGGATGTAAATGCTTCGATAAATTTATCAAGATGGGTAAAATAAAAGCTTGATAATAGGAGGTAACGATACTGCCTCGTGTGGAGTGTTATACCCCTCGTCCCTTCGGGGTTGCGAGAACACGATGAAGCACTAACTTGTGTAAATTTGATTGAATTGTATAGATTTAGTTAAGTTTATCGTATCGGTGCTATGGAGAAGGTAAAAGCAATACTATTTGATAAAGATGGGACATTAATGGATTTTCATTCAATTTGGATAAAAGTAGCTGAAGAGCTTGTTGCAGAATGTATAAATTTATATCAATTACCAGAATCAATGCAGCAGGCTTTATTAAAAGAGATTGGCGTAGATGGAGCATTTGTTCATCCGCGTAGTGCGCTCGCTGCTGGAACGAGTCTTGATGTGGCCAAGGGGCTTTGTAAGTATATTGCATCATCTAGAGAAGAAGAGATGCATCAATGGGTGAGTGAAAAGTTGTTTGCTCTTATGTACGAGCATCGTTCACATATGAGAATGACGGCAGATTTACCGAAAGTTTTACAAGCGTTAAAGGATAGAGGGTTTATTCTAGGTGTCGTTACAGCTGATGATTTCGCGCCGACAGAATTATTTTTAAAGCAATATCAATTGGAAGATTTTTTTGATTGTGTTATAGCTTCAGATACATTTCCAGCACAGAAGCCAGATAAAAAAATTGTAGAATCGTTTTGTGAGAGATTTAATTTAGAGACATGTGAAGTAGCAGTCGTCGGGGATACACCGACGGATTTATATTTAGCGAAAAATGGTGGCGACTGTTATGCGATTGGCGTACTATCTGGTACGGGTGATCGTCAAACGCTAGAACCACTTGCAGATTTAGTATTACAATCTGTTGAAGATTTAATTTCTCGTTCAGGTGAGTTTATTTGGGAACAAGGAAAGTCTAATGTATAAATGAATAAGTCTATAAGGACTCTATATGAGTCTTTATAGACTTATTTTTTTATGCCGAGATAGTAAGAGAATGGGATGAATACTAGAAAGAGGGAGTTGGCATACATCTTGCAATATAAAGAGAAAACATTGTATAGAAAAGGATGGGGTACACAATGAACACAAAAAAATTTGCTAAAGTAAATGAACAAATTCCAGGACCGAAAGCAGCGTCTTTATTAGAACGCCGCCAAAATATAGTACCAAAAGGAGTAAGTAATGGTATTCCAACATTTGTACAGTCTGCAAATGGTGCACTCGTAACAGATGTGGATGGAAATCAGTACATTGATTTCGCAGGAGCAATTGGGACAATTAATGTAGGACACTGTCATCCAGCTGTTAAAGAAGCGCTTCATAAACAAGTAGATCAATATATTCATACTGGATTTAATGTGATGATGTATGAGCCATATATTGAATTGGCAGAAAAGCTGGCCGCATTAGCGCCAGGTAATTTCGATAAACAAGTGCTGTTTTTAAATAGTGGGGCAGAAGCGGTTGAAAATGCAGTGAAGATTGCTCGTAAATATACGAAGAGACCTGGAATTATCGCATTTTCTAAAGGATTTCATGGGCGTACATTAATGACAATGACGATGACAAGTAAAGTAAAACCATATAAATTTGGATTTGGCCCATTTGCTCCAGAAGTATATAAAGCGCCATTCCCATATGAATACCGTCGCCCAGAAGGTTTAACAGAAGAGCAGTATGATGACTTTATCATTGAAGAGTTCAAGAACTTCTTCATATCAGAAGTAGCACCAGAAACAATTGCAGCAGTTGTAATGGAACCTGTTCAAGGGGAAGGCGGATTTATCGTTCCAAGTAAGAAATTCGTTCAAGAAGTACGCAGCATTTGTTCAGAGCACGGTATTTTATTTGTAGCTGATGAAATTCAAACAGGCTTTAGTCGTACCGGAAAATACTTTGCAATTGATCATTATGATGTCGTTCCAGACTTAATTACGGTATCTAAATCATTAGGTGCTGGTGTACCGATAAGTGGTGTCATTGGACGTAAAGAAATTATGAATGAGTCTGCACCGGGAGAACTGGGCGGAACATATGCAGGAAGCCCACTAGGATGTGCGGCTGCATTAGCTGTGCTTGATGTAATAGAAAAAGAGAAATTAAATGATAGAGCGATAGAAGTAGGGAAAGTCGTAATGAACCGATTCCAAGAGATGAAAAACAAATATAATTGCATCGGTGATGTGCGCGGCTTAGGGGCAATGTGTGCATTCGAGCTCGTTCAAGATCGCAAGACGAAAGCGCCTGATAAAACATTAGCGTCTAATTTATGTGCAGAGGCAAATAAGCATGGATTACTTCTACTATCAGCAGGAACATATGGAAATGTTATTCGTGTTTTAATGCCATTAGTGATTACAGATGAGCAACTTGAGGAAGGTTTAACAATAATTGAAGAATCATTGCAAGCTTGTTATGAGCAAGCAAATATCGCTCGTGTTTAAAGAATTGGGATAACTTAAAAAAGGGCATAAAGCTTTTCTTTTTAGGCGGAAGAGAGCATCTGGTCATACATAGAATCGATCAGCCCCTTTTCCTGCCCCATGCCAAGCTAAAACAAAGTGAGGGTGTGGTTGCGATGGTATTCTGTATTTTTCAAGGCAGCGAATTATGTGTTGAAAAATATAAATAGATTTGTATAAATAACAAATTGAAAACATTCTAGCTTACTCTATATAAAATGCAGAAAATTCACTTTATAATAAAGGTAGTGAAGTGAATCGATGGATTTAAAGTAAGGGGTGGCTAGGATGGTTGCAGAAAAGGAACGAGTGTTGATGGATTTACAAGATGTATTTGAATATGCATTTGACGAAATTTTTGTTACGGATGATAAGGGAATCGTTGTACGTGTAAATAGCATGTGTGAAAGACATTACCAGCTCTCTGCTAAGGAATTAGTAGGAAAGCATGTAAAAGAACTACAAAAAGAAGGGATTTTTTATCCGTCTGCAACGTTAGAAGTAATTGAAAAGAAAAGGCCAGTTGAACTTGTTCAAACAACGAAATCAGGAGAGTATTTGCATGTTCGTACAAGGCCTGTTTTTGATGATGAGGGAAATTTAAGAAGGGTGATTAGTTATTCTCGTGATCTTACAGAACTCTATCAATTACGTCAAAAGGTAGAGGAAATGGATAATCAGTTAAAAACATATAAAAAAGAATTAAGAGAAACATATGAACACGAAGGGCTTATTTTTAAAAGTATCGCTATGCAAAAAATAATCGAAACAATAAAAAAAGTATCTGTAGTAGATAGTACTGTTCTCGTATTAGGTGAGACTGGAGTGGGGAAAAGCCGATTAGTACGCCATTTGCATGAAGTGAGTCACCGGAAGAATGAAAGTTTCTATGAAATTAATTGTGCGGCATTGCCGACGAATTTAATCGAATCTGAGCTTTTTGGATATTCAGGTGGGTCTTTTACAGGTGCAAATCGTGAAGGGAAAAAGGGGCTATTAGAATCAGCGCATAAAGGAACTCTTTTCTTAGATGAAATTGGTGAAATGCCGCTTGAAATTCAAGCGAAGCTTTTGCAAGTATTGCAAGAAAAAACGTTTCGTCCTATAGGCGGAAGAGAATTAAAAAAGGTGGACGTTAGAATTGTAGCGGCAACAAATAGAGATTTAAGTACGATGGTGAAACAAGGAACATTCCGGAAAGATTTATACTATCGTCTGAATGTCATTCCAATTTCAATTCCGCCACTTCGGGAGAGAACAGAAGACATTTTGCCGCTCATCTATCATTATTTACAGCATTTTAATAAAAAGTACGGACGTGATGTGAAGTTAGCACCTAGTACGTTACAAATGTTTGTAGGGTACCCTTGGGAAGGAAATAATAGAGAGATTGAAAATGTAATTGAACGAATTGTTATCACTGCAGATGATTTTGTAATGGTAGAAGATTTGCCACTATCTATGCAAGAGGCCACAGTTGAACAATCCGGAAAAAGTCTTTATAGAATGCTGGAAGAGGTAGAGAGAAATATTATTCTTAAAGCATATAAAACGTATGGATCAAGTTATAAAGTGGCTGAGTTTTTACAAATAAGTCAATCTGCTGCTACTAGGAAGATTAAGAAGTTTATAGAGGAGGAAGAAAACATTGGATAAAAAAGCGACGTTCGTAAACTTAGAGAAAAAAGCGATGTATATAAATGGTGAGTGGATTACACTGCAAGAACAAATCGAAGTGAATAATCCAGCGACAAAGGAAGTATTTGCAACTGTACCAAAGGGCGGGATTACAGAGGCAAAGCAAGCAGTTGATGCTGCACATGAGGCTTTTAAATTATGGTCAAAATTAACGGCAGCGGATCGCGCAGTAAAGTTAAAAAAATGGTTCACGCTCATTGATGAAAATAAAGAAGAAATTGCAGCAATCATGACGAGAGAGCAAGGGAAGCCGTTTGCAGAAGCACTTGGTGAAGTGAATTATGCAAATAGTTTTGTTGAATGGTACGCAGAAGAAGGAAAGAGAATATACGGTGAAATGATTCCTGCTTCTCATCCGAATAAGCGTATTTTAGTTATGAAGCAACCAGTTGGGGTTATGGCAGCTATTACGCCTTGGAATTTCCCGGCTGCTATGATTACGAGAAAGGTAGCTCCAGCACTTGCAGCAGGCTGTACGGCAGTTGTGAAACCAGCGAGTCAAACGCCATTAACTGCATTGAAGTTAGTTGAATTAGCACATGAAGCAGATATTCCAAAAGGTGTAATAAATATTGTAACAGGTAGTGCAAAAGCAATTGCTGATACGTGGATGGAAGATGAGCGCGTTCGAAAAGTTTCCTTTACAGGATCAACTGAAATTGGAAAAGAATTAATGGCTAGCGCTGCGCAAACGATGAAAAAGGTTTCGCTTGAATTAGGTGGTCACGCTCCATTTATTGTTATGAATGATGCTGATTTAGATAAGGCGGTAGAAGCGGTAATTGGTTCGAAATTCCGTAACGCAGGACAAACGTGTATATGTACAAACCGCATCTTTGTTCAAGAAGAAGTGTATGAAGAATTTGCAGGGAAGTTCACAACAGCTGTAGAGCAGCTGAAAGTCGGAGATGGATTCGGCGAAGGAACAACTGTAGGTCCACTTATTGATGCGAATGCAGTTTCGAAAGTACAAGAACATATTGAAGATGCAATTCAAAAGGGCGGAGAAGTTTTATACGGTGGCCATAAATTTGCAGAGTTAGATGGTTATTTCATTCAGCCAACAGTAATTGGATTGGCAAATGACACGATGCTTTGTATGAATGAAGAAACATTTGGACCGGTTGCACCAGTTGCTAAATTTAAAACAGTTGAAGAAGTAATCGAACGAGCAAATAATACACCATATGGCTTGGCTGCTTATATTTTCACAAAAGATATTAGTCAAGCATTCCAAATTAGTGAAGCGTTAGAGTACGGAATTATCGGCTTAAACGATGGCCTTCCATCAGTTGCACAAGCACCATTTGGAGGCTTTAAAGAAAGTGGTATCGGCCGTGAAGGAGGCCATTTCGGTATCGAGGAATATTTAGAAATTAAATATATTTCGTTAGGACTATAAGTAGTATACTAGAATCTCTATAAGGTAACAGAGAAGGAGATTCTAGTATGGTATATTGGCTATTATTACTCGTAACAATTATTTTTGAAGTAGCTGGAACGATTGCGATGAAGTTATCGAACGGTTTAACAAAGCTTGTTCCAAGTGTACTTATTTTCGTATTCTATGGAATTTGTTTCAGCGTGTTTGCTATCGTTGTTAAAAAGATTCATTTAAGCATTGCTTATGCAATTTGGTCTGGTGTGGGAACGCTACTTATTACAATCATTAGTGTGTACTTTTTTAAAGAGCATATTAATTTATTCCAAGCATTTTGTATTCTCTTTATTGTTTTAGGAGTAATTGGACTGAAAGTGTCATCAGCATCATAAAAGGCTATCTTCCAGCGTGGAAGATAGCCTTTTATTTTTATTAAAACGCCCAGTTACCTTTACGGAAGATCGGCTCATGTCTTCCATCAGCTGTAATGCCGTCGATATCAAGCTCAGCTGATCCAATCATGAAGTCTTCGTGTGTAATACTAGCGTTTGCGCCATTTTCAGCAAGTTCTTCTTTAGACATTGTTTTTCCGCCAACTAAGTTAAATGCATAAGCATTTCCGATTGCAAGGTGGCAAGATGCATTTTCATCAAATAGCGTATTGTAGAATAAAATATTTGTGTTTGAAATTGGTGAATCATGAGGTACTAAAGCTACTTCGCCTAAGAAGTGAGAACCTTCATCTGTTTCTACTAAATGTTTTAAAGCCTCTTCACCAGATTCAGCTTTATAGTCTACGATACGTCCGTTTTCGAATGTTAATGTAAAGTTATCGATAATATTACCTGCAAATGCTAACGGTTTTGTGCTAGATACTTGGCCGTTCACACCTGTTTTAAGAGGCATTGTAAATACCTCTTCAGTTGGAATGTTAGCCATAAATGCTACGTTCTTTTCATTTAAGCTACCAGCACCAGCCCATACATGTTTCTCTGGAAGTTCGATTGTTAAGTCTGTTCCAGGGCCTGTATAGTGAAGAGCTTTATAATGTTTTTCGTTTAAGTAATCTACTTTTTTATGTAGTGTTTCATCATGTTCTTTCCATGCTTCCACAGGATTTTCTAAATCAGCACGAGTAGCTTTGAAGATAGCATCCCATAGTTTTGTTTCTTGTTCTTCTGGCGCTACGTCAGGGAATACTTTTGCAGCCCATTCTTTCGTAGGAACAGAAATTACGCACCAGCTTACTTTATCTGCTTGTACATAATCACGGTATACTTTCATCGCTTCTCCAGCTACTTTATGAGCTGTTGCAATTTTCTTTGGTTCTACACCTTTTAATAGATCAGGATTCTCTGCATAGATGGACATAAATGCAGCGCCTTCTTTTGCTAATTCTTCACGAGCATTTGCTTTCCAAGAAGGGAATTCAGAGAAAGCTTCTTCAGGAGCTAGATCGAACTTTAAGCGTGTTAACGTCTCATCATTCCAATCAACATATACGTGTTTTGCACCAGATTTATATGCTTTTTCTGTAACTAGGCGTACAAACTGTACAGCCTCAAGAGGTGCACTGATTGATAAAGTTTGTCCGGGTTGAATATTAACACCAACATTGACTGCAAGGGCAGCATATTTCTCTAACGTTTGTTCAAATGACATATGTATAATCTCCTTTAGTTTGAAAGATTTCTTACTATATATAATACAAGAAAATTCTAAAAATATATATAAATATAACGTAAAAAGAGAGCTCAAAATGTATTGAGCTCTAATAGTTATTTAATCGAAGAAGCAAATTGTTCTACAGTCGTTGTATGGTGTATGCGAACACGCTTCATTTTTAACAACTCATCAGGTTCACCCTTCGTAATGAATTGTCCTGGCTTCGTTGTTGTTGCAAATTGATAGTGTTTCTTTGTTTCTGCGACAACTTTATCATCTACATGACCGAAAGGATAAGCAATTGCGATAACGGGCTTACCTGTTATTTTCTCTAGCTTTTCTTTTGATCCTTTTAACTCTTCATCATAGTTTGTAATTTTCGGCAAGTCTGCGTGTGTTGCTGTGTGAGATTGTACAGAAAAAATACCTGAATCAACCATTTCTTTTATTTCAGATGTAGAAAGAGCTCCTTCTACATCAACGTTATCAACAATCATATATTCTGTTGCCGCTGGTTTAAATGTATCGTCTTTTAGTTTTTGTAAAACATGAAATGCATTCATATTATTTTTCATACCGTCATCAAATGTAACGAAAATCGGCTTGTTTACTTTATTTATATCGCCCCAGCGTTCAAACGTTAACAAAGTATAACCATTTTCTTTTAAATACTTCATTTGTGCTTCAAAGTTAGCAGGCGATACGAATAAATCTTTAATACCTTGTCCATGATAATCATCAATTGCGTGGTACATAAGAACAGGAACTTTTTGCTCGAAAGTAATAGTAGATTTCGTAAGTGGAATAGTTTTTCCGCCCTCTGTTGTTCCTGTAGCTTCAATTTGATATTCACCGCGTTTTCCTTCAAATTCTTTTATATCAAAGGGAAGTGTAAATTGTTGATTTTTCTCTTTAGAAGAAAAGGATTTAGCACTTTCCTTTCCATCAGCAGTGCGCCAAATTTTATATTGTACTTCGGTTAAAGAATCTTTTATGTCTGTAATATGAATATTTGCGTTTGTAGATTCGTGCGTAATTGGATTATAAGAAATTTTACCTTGTTCCGGCACCGTCTCTTCTTGTTTCTTAACCTCTTGAACCTTTTTTTCTTTTTTAGGCTCTACATTGCTAGTATTACATCCTGCTAGAATGGCAGATGTACATAAAGCAATCGCTGCGTATTTTCTCATAAAATCACCTTCTATTGTGTATTATGTTGCATGCTTACATTAAAATCCCCACCGCTATAAGAGAGGTGGGGATATACCCTTGTTCATCATATCATTTTTAGGTGAATGGTAGGTTAGTGACTTTGAATAGAGGTATTCTTGCGTTTCTTATTTGATTTGATAATGATATAACCTACTACAAAAATAAGAGGGATAATGAATACATAGATTGGCATTCCCCATACATAATAGCTTTTCATGCTTAAAACTAGTAAGTGTAAGAAGTCGAAAAGGGCGTGAGCTTTCATAATATCCTCCAATATATTTTTTACAAAGTATAACATTGTTCATTTGTAATTTGTATATTTTGGTAAATGATTTAAGTTAATTTTAAAGTAAGAGAAAGGTTTATTAATATGCAATTTTGCATATGTAGAGTAGTTTCTATTAAAATATCAGGATCTTGGACTATAATAAGAACCGCTATAAATGTAAGTAAGAATGATGTACGGAGTGGAGAACAGAAATGAAATATAAAAAACTAGTATATATCCTTTTCATATCGCTATTCATAGTCGGTTGTCAAAGTGAAGTGAGTAAAGCGAATAGTGTGGAGGAGTATATTCCATCACGCCTTATGAATGCGGAAGTTACGGCGGATATTATGACGCTAGAATTTCCTTATGGGATAAAAGAGAAATTAGATAAAATTGGAAATAAGATGAGCGCTAGCATTACAAATAATTTAGATTGGTATTTGAAGTATGCAGAAGAAGAAATTATCCCGAAAAAAACTTTTCCTTATCATCAAAACTTGGGTATTACAAAAGAAGAATATGATTTTATGATAGATGAAATGAATAATGCAGAATATATAAATGCAAAAGACGGAAAACTCTTTTTTAAAAAGAAAGACCATGAAATTCAAATTCTCTCTGATGAGAATTTGAAACTAATTAAAAATATTCGAATTGATACAGAGAAGAATACAATTAAAACTCCTTTTGGAGAGTGTGAATATGAAGGTGAAATAAAGGCATCGGATGAACAAAAAGCTACTGGGCCATGGAGTGGGAAGATGTGGACCTTAAAAAGCGATGGATTACTTTATCATTTTTCATTAGGAAAGTTAAAAAACATAAACAAATCTATCATTTATATTTCAATAAAAGGTATATATAAAGATAGGATTATCAATACAGAAGAAGCGGTCGAATTTCACTCGGTTTCATAAAGAATCAAAAAATCACCTTACTTAAAAGAGTAAGGTGATTTTTTATTAAATAAACAATCCAGCGATTGTTGCAGATAAAATAGAAGCAAGTGTTGATGCAAATAGCATTTTCCAACCGAATTTTGATACGATGCTTCCTTGTTTTTCAGAAAGGGCACGGATTGTACCAACAATCGCACCAATTTGGCTAATACTTGCGAAGCTAATTAAGAATACTGTAACGATTCCAACTGTACGTGGAGCTAATGTTGCAGTAGCGCCTTTTAAATCAAGGATTGCTACAAACTCGTTTAATACAATCTTCGTACCCATAATACCACCAGCTGGGATAATATCTTGAGTTGGAATACCCATTAAGAATGCGAATGGAGAAAGTATATAACCGAAGATTTGTTGTAAAGTAACAGCATATCCCATTGCACCTGAAGCAGCGCTAATTACGTAGTTTACAACTTCCATAACACCAATGAAGGCAATCATTAACGCAGCAACGATACCAGCTACTTTTAAACCATCAAGCGCACCGTTAATCATAGCGCCGATAAGGCTATCTCCGAATAGGTTTCTATCAAATTTTTGAACCACTTCGTCTTCTTTTTTCGTATCAACTGGTGTTAATAATGAACAAACGATTAAGCTTGAGAATAAGTTTAGCGGAAGAGCCGCTAATACATATTTCGCATCTAACATCATAACGTATGATGCTGTTACAGAGGCAGAAACTGAGCTCATTGCAGAACAACAAATGATAAACATACGGTTTTTATTAAAATGTTGTAAATCATTTTTAATAACGATTAACGCTTCACTAGAACCAAAGAATACAGAATTTACTGCGTGGAATGATTCAACGCGTGGTAAACCAGTAATTTTTGAAAGTGCACCGCCGACAATACGAACGATGAATGGTAAAACACCTAAATAACTAAAGATAGAAAGTAGTGCTGAGAAAAATACGATAATTAGTAATACGTTTAAGAAAAAGACAAAATCTCTTTGAATTCCATTAAAGAGAAAATCGACACCTGTCGTACCAAGTTTAATTAGTTTGTTGAAAACTTTACTAATGAAGATGATAATTTGCTGTCCGATCTTTGTGCCAAACATAAACCAACCGATTAAAATTTGGAAACTAATCATAATAGCAATTGCACGGAAGTTGATTTTACTTCTATTGTTTGACAAAGCAAAGCATAAACCTAAAACGACAAGAATACCGATAATGCTCATTACATATTGCATGTAGTTGCCCCTTTCAGAAGTTCGTATAAAGTTTTTACATAAAACGCTCGTTATATTACTAAAAATAAAGTAATGGAAGTTTCATGTCATACGTAAGATGTCTGACCTTTTTGAAAAATAAAAAAAAGACCCTATGGATTCACTTTCATCTATGAGAGAAAGCTAATCAATAGGAGTCTTTTTTATACATAGGCTAATATTCATTAGTTTTCCCCATAGTCCAGCAATTTAAGGTTGCCGGGTAGAAACTCTCGATCCATATTATCGACTATATATGAGGTAACATCGTCCGTATTAAATTAGTAGTAGCGTAACATTACTAGAGAACTATCGTCAATAGCTTTTTTTCTTCCAATAGAAATAGACCATATAAGTATGATAAAATGTAACGCAGTGTTATGAAAAAGAGAGGTCGGAAAATGAGTATAAAAATGACGCCACCAGTTGAAAAAAACGAGTTTATAGATGTAGTGTTTGAAGATTTAACACATGATGGTGCCGGTGTTGCGAAAGTGAAGGGATATCCTATTTTCGTAAAAAACGGATTACCAGGTGAGGAAGCGCAAATTAAAATTATTAAAGTGAAGAAAAACTTCGCGTTTGGTCGTTTAATGAAACTTCATCAAGAAAGTCCATATCGTAAAGATGCAGAATGCCCCGTGTACAACGAGTGCGGAGGTTGTCAACTTCAGCACTTAACATATGAAGGACAATTAAAAGCGAAAGAAAAACAAGTACGTGACGTTATGCAGCGCATCGGTGGATTAAGTGATGTTCCTGTTCATCCTGTACTTGGCATGAAAAACCCGTGGGTATACCGCAATAAAGCACAAGTGCCAATTGGAGAACGTGAAGGTGGACTTGTAGCTGGTTTCTATCGTCAAGGAACGCATGACATCATTAATATGGAATCATGCTTAATTCAGGCGGAAGAAAACGATACATTAATTCAAGAAGTAAAACGTATTTGTGAAAAGCACGGTATTTCGGCTTACAATGAAGAGCGTAACAAAGGAACACTTCGCCACGTAATGGCTCGCTACGGACAAGTAACAGGGGAAATTATGCTTGTCTTTATTACACGTACAGCTGAATTGCCAAATAAAGAAGCAATCATTGAAGAAATCGCAGCGAAATTCCCAGAAGTAAAATCAATCGTTCAAAACGTAAACACGAAACGTACAAACGTTATTTTCGGAGACAAAACGACAGTACTGTACGGATCAGAATATATTTATGACTTTATCGGTGACATTAAATTTGCGATTTCAGCACGTTCATTCTATCAAGTAAACCCAGAACAAACGAAAGTGCTATACGATAAAACGTTAGAATACGCAAAATTAAATGGTAACGAAACAGTAATTGATGCCTATTGCGGAATTGGATCAATCTCCTTATTCCTAGCACAAAAAGCGAAAAAAGTGTACGGCGTTGAAATCGTCCCAGAAGCAATCGAAGACGCAAACCGAAACGCAGCACTAAACAACATGACAAACGCTGAATTTGGCGTAGGAGAAGCAGAAGTAGTCATTCCAAAATGGTACAAAGAAGGCGTAATCGCCGACACAATGGTCGTAGACCCACCGCGTAAAGGCTGTGACGAAGCACTACTAAACACAATCATCGACATGAAGCCAAAGCGCGTCGTATACGTATCATGTAACCCAGCAACATTAGCACGTGACTTAAAAGTACTAGAAGAAGGCGGATATAAAACACAGGAAGTACAGCCTGTTGATATGTTCCCGCATACGACTCATGTAGAGTGTGTGGCTTGGCTTAAGTTGGTATAATAAAAAAGCAGTTGATATAGAAAAATCTATACCATCTGCTTTTTGGTTTATAAAAATACCATTCAGCAACGATTTTAGTTAAAATGAATATTGCTGATTTTCACAAAATATAAATGTCCAAATGTACTTTTGCTATTTGGCTTTATATTTTTAAATTGAGAGTTTGAAATTGTATTCATATTGAGAGGATTTGAATTTGAAATGATAGATAATTTTTGGAATGATTTACCACGACCGTTTTTCGTACTTGCACCAATGGAAGATGTGACAGATGTTGTTTTTCGTCACGTAGTAAGTGAAGCTGGTTGCCCAGATGTATTTTTCACAGAGTTTACAAACTCGGATAGCTATTGTCATCCGGAAGGTATGAAAAGTGTACGTGGCCGTTTAATTTTTACAGAAGATGAACAGCCGATAGTCGCGCATATTTGGGGAGATACTCCTGAATATTTCCGCCAAATGAGTATTGGTATGGCAGAGCTAGGATTTAAAGGTATCGATATTAATATGGGCTGCCCTGTACCGAATGTAGCATCAAGAGGAAAAGGTAGTGGCCTTATTCTACGTCCAGACGTTGCGGCAGAACTTATTCAAGCAGCAAAAGCGGGCGGACTACCTGTCAGCGTAAAAACACGACTTGGCTTTAAAGAGTTAAGTGAGTGGGAGGATTGGTTAACGCACATTTTCAAACAAGATATTGCGAACCTTTCTATTCACTTACGTACAAGAGAAGAAATGAGCCAAGTAGATGCGCACTGGGAACTAATTCCGGAAATTAAAAAATTACGTGACCGTATCGCACCAAATACGCTAATAACAATCAATGGAGACATTCCTGACCGTCAAACTGGAATGGAACTTGCTGAAAAATACGGTATTGATGGCGTTATGATTGGACGAGGAATCTTTAAAAATCCGTTTGCCTTTGAAAAAGAACCGAGAGAGCATAGCAGTCAAGAACACCTTGACCTTTTAAGACTGCAGCTTGACCTTCAAGATCAATATGCAGAAGTACTACCACGTTCAATCACAGGGCTTCATCGCTTCTTCAAAATTTATGTAAAAGGATTCCCTGGAGCTGCTGAATTAAGAAATCAATTGATGAACACGAAATCAACTGATGAAGTGCGTGCGTTGCTTGATAAGTTTGAGGCGAGTGTTGATAAGGATGGAGATAGTGAAACAGTGTAACTTTTGAAAGTTAGAGGGGATAGGGTGTAGCGATTTTATGAGTGTTTGTTTCATTTTAATTAAGGTGAACCATATCATAAGTAAGTGAGATATTCTATGTAAAACAAGGGTAAGAAAAGAATACAGGAGAAAATTGAAAATGGCAGGTTGGTCTTGATTTTCACTGATATTATCATGTTTATTTTATTATGCCTATAACTTGGAGGCTATGTGAATGGTAAGTGATCAGACGAGATATTCTAGGCTCGCGAATATAACAAAAATAATAAATACAAAATTAGAACTACGTGAAGTATTACAGCGTGTAACAATGGCGATATCAGAGGAGATTGTTAGGTGCAACGCTGTTGGAATTTATTTACCCCAGGAAGATGGAACATTTAGAGGGTTTGCAGGGAAACCAGAGACCATAAATGGCGTAACGCTCGATACTCAGGTAGTTGATCCTGAAATAGACTTACTGGCAAAAGAAGTTATTGAAACCAAAAAAACCATCTATATCCCTGATACCTCAAAGGATCATCGGCCGGATCCGAGACCAGTTGATGCGTTCAAAATTAAGTCCTTATTAGCCCTGCCTATCTCATTTGGGCAAGAGTTATTTGGTCTGGTTTTTTTATTTGATTATGGAGCTCCAATGAACTTAACAGATTCAGAAATTCAAAGTGTTGAAGCTTATGTAAATATGGCTGCGGTCGCAATTCAAAACGCAAATAATTTAACACAAAAGGAAAACCTTATTGCCGAGAAGCAGCTGTTACTAGATGTTACCCGTGATTTATCAATGTGTTCCTCGATACAGGAGAGTTTTGATAAATGTTTTTTTTACTTAGGACAGATTTTAGAGAGTAAAAACATGGCTGCCCACCTTTTAGACCCGATAGACAAAACAACGATTAAAACAACGAAGTTAAGCAAGGACTGTGATTGGACAGAAGCGGATTGGATGGAGAAAAGCTATGAAGCCAAGATCCAGGAGGTTATTCAAGCAAAAAATATAGATAGTAAGGGTCTACTGATGATTCCATTGGTTTCAATGGGAGAAGTATTAGGGGTAATCGTCGTGGGCAAAGAGGGAAAAGCCCACAATTACGATAATTCCCAAATTCAACTGGCAAAATCTATCGTTGATGCCACAGCTCCTACGTTTTCAAACTTGTTATATATGGATCAACTTGAAAGCATGGTGGAAGAGCGAACGAGAGAACTAGCTGCTGCTAATGAAAAAGTTACAAGTGTGATTGAAATTATTACGGATGGATTCTTTACTTTGAATAATAAATGGGAATTCACGTACGTAAATAAGCATCAATATTTTCCACAAAGAAAAACAGCAAAAGATGTATTAGGTAAGAATATATGGGAGGTCTTCCCGAGTAGCGTCGACGCAGTTATGTATAAGGAATTTCATCGTGCAATGTCAGAGCGAATTACAGTTCATTTCGAATTTTTTTCTATCTCTGATGAATATTGGCACGAAGTTATTGCATATCCGTATGATGATGGTATTTGTTGTATTTTTAAAAACATAACGGAAAAAAAGCAATATGAGCAGGAATTGAAAAGGTTATCCAACATAGATTTAATAGGGCAAATGGCAGCAGGTATCAGCCATGAGATTAGAAATCCAATGACAACAGTAAGAGGATTTTTGCAGTTATTAAAAGAAGAGCGCACCTATGAGAAACATAATAAGTACTTTAATTTAATGATTGAAGAACTTGATCGTGCCAATTCTATTATTACTGAATTTCTCTCAATGGGTAATACAAAGAAATCGGATTTGCAGATGTTAGATTTAAATTCAATTATCCACGATATTATTCCTTTAATAAAGATTGATACGTATAATCAAAATAAATCTATTCAAGTCGATACAAATGACATTCCGGAATTATTTTTAAATCGTAATGAGATACGACAATTATTAATAAACCTATACCGTAATGGCTTAGAAGCGATGAGCACAGGGAAAGTTCTAACCATTAGCACCTACAAGGAATGTCAAAATTGTGTGGTGCTTGCAGTGCGGGATCAAGGAAAAGGTATCAGGCCTGAAGTATTAGAGAAACTGGGTACTCCATTTTACACGACCAAAGATAATGGAACTGGATTGGGATTAGGCATATGTTATGCCATTGCTGCCCGGCATAATGCGAAAATAGAAATTCAAACAGGCTCGGAAGGCACTACCTTTTTTGTTAAATTTAATTATGAAAATAATGAACAATAACCTCATTTAGATTAGTTACGGTGAACCGTACCACAAATAAAAAGGAAACCCTAAGTAAACACAATCAATATATTTCACCTGAATTTTGCGTAACATTCATGTTTGAGTTGCCCACTAAATTAGAGTTGCATAAAAAGAAATGGACTAACCTATATCAGGTTAGTCCATTTTTAAGTGTGTTAATTAATAGTAAATCCCCATCCGTAATTTTGCGCGATTATCCCATCCTTTTTTGCCGTTTTAAAATCATCCCCAAAAGCATTAATCCACCTAAGACTACAAAACCTACCTCTAAAATGTTAAAGTAGTAACTTAACGATATTAATTTATACATGCTAAAAGCATTACTATAATCAACATTTCAGGAGGAAATACAATGGCAATGAGCAACAACGATATATTAAAAAGAGTAAGGTACGCTTTAGATATAAGAGATATAGATATGGTAGAAATCTTTGAACTTGGCGGGATGGAAGTAACGAAAGAGGACGTACTTGATATGCTTACAAAAGTAAAGAGAAGTCCACAACATGAAGCGGAAGATGATGATGTAATCGAAGATGAGTACGTATTAACATGCGACATGATGATGCTAGAGGCATTTTTAAATGGATTTATTACTTTAAAAAGAGGGAAGCAAGATCCGAAACCAGGGCAACCGGCACCTGTACAGAGCAAGGAGAGTGCCAATAACCTTCTTTTAAAGAAAATGAAAATAGCACTATCTTTAACGAGTGAAGATGTGCTTGATATATTAGACAGCGTAGGCGTCATCGTAACAAAAGGAGAGTTAGGCGCTTTATTAAGAAAGAAAGGCCATAAGCATTACAAAGAGTGCGGCGATAGATACGCAAGGAATTTCATTAAGGGATTAGGTGTAAAGTACAGAGGATAATAAGTTCGGTGAAACAGTAAATGATATAATAGATAGAGTAGGGCGTTTGTGTCCTATTCTTTTTTATTTGTAAAATAATACACTAGGTGATGAAATGGTACATACATATTTAGGTGAGACAATTAATTTTCATATAACTTATAAGAAGAAAAAGTCGGTGCGTCTTTTTGTAGATTCGTACGGAAATGTGGAAGTGCAAGCTCCAAAAGGAACGCCTGTTGAATACTTAGTCCAATTGTTAGAGGAGAAATGGGATTGGATTCAGAAAACACGTAAGGAAATGCAGGAGCGAGCGCTTGGACCACAGGAAAAGGGTTATGATCAAGGCGAGGGCTTTCTGTATTTAGGGAATACGTATCCGATACAGATTTCTCAAGATGCAAGTATTACGCAAGATAATGCAGTTTTTGAAGGGGATAAGCTACACATTTATGTGAATGAGCTTAAGGATGAGAAAATACAACAAGCTTTGAAACGATTTTACTATAAGCAGTGCAAAGCATTAGTAGAGAAGAGTATTAAAGCGCATCAAAGTAATTTTAAAACAAAACCACGTTCTATTCGTATTACAGATAGTAGTCGTACGTGGGGAACTTGTGATTCAAATCTACAGTTAACGTTTAATTGGAAGCTAGCAATGGCACCTCAGAGGGTAATTGATTATGTAGTTGTTCATGAAATGTGTCATATGGTTCATTTAAATCATGATCGATCTTTTTGGCGTCTTGTCGGGAAGATAATGCCTGATTATAAGGAAATGGAAAACTGGTTAGCGTTATCTAGTTGGAAGATGACGGTTTAGTTATTACTTTAGATTGTGGAATGAAATAAAGTAGAACCCTAATGAATTAGGGTTCTCTTTGTACATAGATTATCGTCCAAACTTCACAGTGAAAGTATCGTCTATTCTCTCCATCGCATACCCACGATACCCCTCCGAAAGCAACGCCTGCTGTCCACCAGCATCACTCATCGGAACGCTCTTAACATCGGACCAACCTCTTTCCTTATCCCCACGCAACTCCTTCACAAAAACATACCGCATACTCCCGCCATACTTCTCCTTCAGCGCAGCAATTTCTATACCTTGCGCAAACTTATCTTTTAAACTAGGAATGTTGAAAGGTGCAACGGTGCAGCAAACATAGTCGTACTGGCTGTCTTCTTTTTGTAATTTATCCATGATGACTGTGGCTAATATTTTTTGCATGCCATTTCCTCGGCAGTTTGGATGAACGTTTGAGATTTCTTGATAGATGACGCGGTGTAGCTGACTTTCTGGTAGACCAATATCAAGCCCTAAATGTTCATCGTCGATAGGAGGGACTAGTAGGGCACGAAATGCGATGAGCTCGTTTTGTATAAACGCCCCGATCATCATGCCGTTTCCTTCTAGAATGTATTGAAATTCTTCTAGCGAGAGTGGTTGTAAACGACCTTTATCTTCTAGCGCTTCAACTATAACGTTTTGTAGTGATAAAATTTGTTCCATATGTTCTAAAGATAGTAATGTAACGTGAAATGAATCGTTGTTTTGTTTTAATGTTCCTTCGTAAAGAGTCGTCATGTGTTAGTCCTCCTTTAGCGTACAACGTCTTGAAAGACGGTTAATTCTTGTAATGTATTTTCGTTTATTTCAATGCCGAGTCCCGGCTTTTCGTTTAAGCGAATAAATGGTACGTCGTAATGTAAGTTTCCGATGTCTTTCGTGAATTTTAATGGTCCCGTTAGCTCGACACTAGTAATGATTTTTTTTGAGAAAGCGACATGGAATCCTGCGGAAGAGGCAACAGATGATTCGACCATGGATCCAACTTGGCATTCAATGCCTGCCATTTCAGCTTGATGAGCGAGTTTTACAGCTGGATATATGCCGCCGCATTTCATTAGTTTTATATTCACTTTATCAGCTGCGTCTAATTTAATAATTTGGCGCATTTCACGAGAGCCTTTTAGTCCTTCATCAATCATAAGCGTAAGATCTGTTTTCGAACGAATATGAGCCATTGCATCAATATCATCCGCTACAACAGGTTGTTCAATCCAGTCGATGTTTAAATGACCTAATGAACGAAGTGCTGTTAATGTGTTTGCGCTATTTTTCCAGCCTTGGTTTACATCAACGCGAATCGCGATATCATTTCCTACACGTTCACGTACAGCTTCAATTCGTTTTACATCTTCTTTTACATTTGTACCGACTTTCATTTTGAAAGATTGGTAACCTTTTAGAATCATAGAGGCAGCTTCTTCAGCCATGTCTTCTGGATCTGCAATACTTAAGACGTGAGTGACAGGAAACTCTTCATGATAGCGTCCGCCAATTAATTGATATACAGGTTGATTTAATTTTTTGCCCATTATATCAAAACAAGCGATATCAATCGCAGCTTTCGCTGTAGGAACACTGTAAATCGTATTGTCCATCATATCGTGTATTTTCTCGATATTCATTGGATTTTTCCCAATTAGAGCAGGAGCTAGTGTATGTTTTAAAACATGGAAAGTACTTTCCCATGATTCACCTGTAACGTGATCATCAGCAACGCCTTCACCGTAACCGATAATGCCTTCATCTGTTTCCATTTTGACGATAATAGAAGGCATATCAGAATAAGAACCATAACTAATAACAAACGGATCGCGAAGTGGTAAACGAATTGCGTAAAGATGAATAGCTGTAATTTTCATTGAATAAAGACCCCTTCCTGTTTACAATGGTTTTGTACATTTGATATAGTTGACGTTAAATAGTCGTTAATTAATGATAAGGAGTTAGAGAAAATGATGATAAAAATTGCAGTTGTCGGTTCAAAAGAGTTTATGGAGAATCTTTTACCTATTGCTCATAAACTAGAAGAAATAGAGATTGATCCATATATTTACCTTCATCCGGCAGAATCTTCTGAACTATTAAAGCGTTTAAAACCTTGTGATGCTATCTTTTTCTCGGGTGCCCTATCTTATTATATGGCAAAAGAAATAAGAGAACAATTACCAATTCCAAGTGTATATTTGCAGCAAGACGAGACAACTGTCGCATCTTCACTCCTTTCTATAATATACCATCAAAGTATTCAACCTCATAAAATTTCAATTGATTTAGTAGATCGTTCGTTTATTACAAATGTGTTCCATGACATCGGTCTAAAAGAAACGCCGCAAGTTATGGATTATGAAAATATGTTATGGAGTAATGATGAAATTAAGAGAATCATTGATTTTCATTTAGCTAAATATCAATCTGGAGAGGTTGATTTAGCTTTAACTAGTATTCACGCTGTCTACGATGAACTTCAAAAAATAGGGATTCCTTCAGAGCGTATGATAGATCCAACGCAATCAATTATACATGGGTTAAAAGATGCAAAAATAAAAGCTGAGTTAGCAAAAAGCCATTCAGCTACTGTTGGTGCTTGTATTATATCCTTTATAGAGTTACAAGAAAGCTCGCTTGAACAATTAAATGTAATTTCAAAAGAATTACGTGGTTCATTTAAACAAGTTGATGAAATGACTT
Source organism: Bacillus sp. SRB_331 (assembly GCF_003264175.1). Lineage (NCBI taxonomy): Bacteria > Bacillati > Bacillota > Bacilli > Caryophanales > Bacillaceae > Bacillus > Bacillus sp. SRB_331. Next base: position 58,685 of record NZ_NADV01000040.1, read on the forward strand.
TTATTTTGTATACAACTCGTGGTGATATTGAATTGAGTATAAAAACAAATACGATAGATCGTTTATTTATGAATATAGAAGGCGCAGTATCTATTGGATTTGGTTACGGAAAAACAGTAAATGAAGCGGAACAAAATGCAAAAATCGCTCGAGGTTTCGCAAAGAATAATCCGATAGAAAGCTGCTTTTATATACTAACAAGTGATAAAGAATTATTTGGTCCGTTCCCGAAAGAACAGAGAGTACAAAGTTTAAAAAATGATAATCCTGAATTAATGAAAATAGCGAAGGAAACGAAGCTTAGTCCTGCAAACTTGTCAAAAATTATTCAGTTTAGTCAATCGCATCCATCATTGAAATTTACAGCGGCGGATCTTTCTGAGTACTTACAAGTGACTCGGCGATCGACGGAAAGGCTGTTAAAGAAATTAGTTGATTACAGATATGCTAATATTTGCGGCGAGGAAATGCCCTATCAACAAGGGCGCCCTCGTGCAATATATGAGCTGAATTTACCGTTGTATTCGTTTCAAAAATTTTAAGCTTCTAGTTGTGCTTTTTGTTTTTTCAGTAGGTCTGCTTTTTCAATATCAGATAGCTTCGTAATTGTGAAGCCAGTTATACCATAAATGATTGAGATAATAGGTACGATGAAATTCAATATAGCATAAGGAGCATATTCGAATGCACCGACTCCAAGTGTTGCGAGTATAAATACACCACATGTATTCCAAGGTACGAAAACAGAAGTTAATGTTCCACCATCTTCTAATGCTCTGGATAAATTTTTAGAATGTAGTCCTTTTTCTGTGTACGCATTTGCATACATTCTTGAAGGAACAACAATCGAAATATATTGTTCAGAGCAAGTAAGATTCGTTGCAAAGCAAGATGCGATGGTAGAAGCGATAAGTCCTTTTGATGATGTCGCTAATTTTAAAATTTGATTTACAATTGAGCGAAGAATGCCAGTATGTTCTAGTACTCCGCCGAAAGTCATAGCGACAATTGTCATAGAAACTGTATTCATCATAGAGCTTAAGCCACCACGGTTAAATAGTTCATCTACTAGCTTGTTTCCAGTGTCTATGACAAATCCACTTTGGAGTGCACCGACAGCTGATGAGACAGAGCCACCTTGAATAAAGACTTGTGATAAGAATCCTAAAATAACACCTACGAGAATAGCTGGTATAGCAGGGACTTTTTTAGCGACCAATACCATAACGACTACGGGTATAATTAATAGGAAAGGCGAAATAACAAAGTTTTGTTGCAATACTTGTAACGTTTGATCGATGCTTTTTGCATCGATATTGTTATCACCGAAGCTTCTTCCTAAGAAAGCATAGACGATAAGAGTAATAATTAAACCTGGAATTGTAGTAAATAACATATGACGAATATGTGTGAATAAATCTGTATTTGTTAATCCCGCTGCTAAGTTTGTCGTGTCTGAAAGCGGTGACATTTTATCGCCAAAATAAGAACCGGAAATTATAGCGCCAGCAACCATTGGAGCTGGGATTCCCATACTTAGGCCAATTCCCATTCCAGCAACACCGATTGTTCCCATTGTAGACCAAGAGCTACCGATTGCTAATGCAACGATAGAACAAATAATTGTAATTGAAACTAAAAATAGTGATGGAGTTAAAAGTTTTAAGCCGTAATAAATCATAGTAGCGACGATTCCGCCGCCAATCCAAGCACCGATCGTTAAACCTACAAGAATAATGATAACGATAGCGGGTAATGCAAGGCGAATTCCTTTATACATCGATTCTTCAATGTCATTCCATTTGTAACCGTATCGCCAAGCGACGATCGAAGCAACCGTTGTACCGATAATAAGTGGGACGTGAGGGCTTTGTTCTAATACAACAATTGTAACCATCATAACTGCAACTGTAATGATAATAGGGATTATTGCTATGCCAAAAGGTATTTCTCTTTTCATAAACTGCCTCCTCATTATGTATGTTTGTATTTTTAGAATTGTCGCAAAATAGACGTTATTAAGTTATAATAACTAAAAATAGATGTAAGCGTCAATATAAAAACAGAAAATATCGAATATTCTATTTGTATGGATATCTTTATAAGATGAGTTGAAATCGGGTATTAACGGTATTGAAAAAATAAACAATTGACTTTTTTCTTAAAATTCAATATGTTCATAAAAACATCTGTTTTTCATAAGTATAATTAATCTGAATGGTTTGTAATTAGGGGAAGGAGAATGAAGCTTTGAAAACATTAGAACTACAAGAGCGTTTAACTGAAATTTTTCAGCATTTACATGAAAACCCTGAAGTAAGCTGGAAGGAATATGAAACGACAGCTTATATTACTAACTTTCTAAAAGAAGAAGGAATTTCATATAAAATATTTGATGATTGCCCTGGCGTGATTGCTGAAATCGGAAGAGGGAATCCAGTTATCGCGATTCGTGCTGATATGGATGCACTATGGCAAGAAGTAGACGGAGAATTTAAAGCGAATCACTCATGTGGCCACGATGCTCATATGACAATTGTGATGGGCCTTATTTTACAATTGAAAAATATGAGATGGGATAGCGGTACTGTTAGATTTATTTTTCAGCCGGCAGAGGAAAAAGGAAATGGTTCCTTAAAGATGGTAGAGAAGGGCGCCGTGGATGATGCTGATTTCTTATTTGGTGTTCATTTAAGGCCGATTGAAGAACTGCCTTTGAAACAAGCAGCCCCATCTATTCGTCACGGAGCTGCAGCATTTTTAGAAGGGATGATTCATGGAGATGATGCACACGGGGCACGCCCACATCAAGGTATAAATGCAATTGATGTCATTTCGATGATCAATATTGGATTGAAAAATATATGGTTACCGCCGCAGACGTCTTATTCTGTTAAGATGACGAGATGCCAAGCTGGTGGTGATAATCTAAATATTATTCCAGGTAACGGGCACTTTAGTTTAGATGTAAGAGCAGAAAATAACATATTACTAGATGAATTGAAGCGAAAAATAGAGCAAGTAATTCAGTCAGCTGAATCAATGGGATCTAAACTTTCTTATGAGTGGATTGATCTCGCACCAGGAGCTGAAGTGTCAGAAGAAGCTGAGCGTTTCATGCGGAAAGGCATTCTTGAAGTGTACGGGGAAGAGGGATGTACTGGACCACTGTATACGACAGGAAGCGATGATTTCCATTACTATACAGTGAAAAGACCCCATTTAAAAGCTGTCATGCTTGGACTAGGGGCGAACTTACAACCTGGATTACACCATCCGTATATGAAGTTTGATCATAGCTGTATAATGGATGGAGTAGAAATATTGAAACAAACTGTATTGAAAGTATTAGAAGACAGGGGCTAGAAAGCTCCTGTTTTTTTGGTAGGAATTTGTTGTTAAGTCGATATATTCGATTTCGCGATAATATAATTTCACGTACCAATTAATTTGATAAAAATGAGCATTCAGTACGTGGTGTATAATAATAGTAATATTTCTTAATAGGAGCAAACGAATGAACGAACAATATTACGATGCTGTATTAAATATAAAAACTGTCGGTGAGCAAAAAGGATTTAATAAGTCTATGCATTATCACCGTTATGAACCGACGCCATATAGCGGATTAGATGAGTTATTAAATCAATATGAAATAACAAGTAGCGATCGAATTGTAGACTTTGGGTGCGGAAAAGGGAGATTGAATTTTTACATGCACCATAAGTGTGGTGCTTCGGCCGTTGGGATTGAAATGAATGAAGAGTTTTATAAAGAAGCAATGGATAATCGTGATCGTTATGCGCGAAAAGTGAGAAACAGTAAAGATAAAATTCGGTTTGAATGTTGTTTAGCGCAGGAATATGAGATTGATCCGCGTGATAACCGGTTTTATTTCTTCAATCCATTTTCTGTCCAAGTGTTTATGAATGTAGTAAATAACATTTTGCTTTCAGTAGAAGCGGTGGAGAGAGAAATTGATATTATTTTATACTACCCTTCTGAAGATTATATTTTCTTCTTGGAGAATCAGACTGCATTTGAATTGAAGAAGGAAATAAGATTACCGGGTGCTTATGAGAAGAATGGGAATGAGAGATTTTTAGTTTATAGATTGGAGTGTTAATGGTTGCAGAAAAAAGTAAGGAAAGAATTTAGATACCTTACTTTCTTCTGTAACTATAAAGTTATTATTTTCCAAAAAATAAATCAGAAAGACTTAAACGAGATTTTTTGTATGAGTTATTAACGTATTGTTGGGTAATTACATAATAGTAAATAGATTCCTCAAACTTGTTGATGAGTGAATTCCGAAAATTAATTACTGCTTCTTGTAAATCATTTTCTTCCATGGAAATTATATCTTCCATGGATTTTGAGAAGTATATATATTCTTTCATAAACTGTTCTTCGGATAAAAAGCCCGATCGTAGTTCTTTAATTTTGATAAAGCGAGTATTTAAATGTTCATAGTGATTGAGCATGTTAGTAAAGGTATTGGATAAAAATTCTTGACTAAGAAGAAGTGCATCTAAGTTTAAAGATGTATTTAAAGGATTAATTCCTAATTGTTCAATTTCGTATTTAGAGTGTTTATTTAATTTAAAGTATATGTTGTTAATTGAGTTATTATTGATTTCTATTAAGGAGTCTAGTATCTCTTCTACTTCTTTTTTTAATGGATTATAACATGTAAATAATTCTATGGTATTAGGGGAGCGATAGTATTTTATTCTAGGATCATACTGTAGTTTTCCATTAGAAAAAATATAACTTTCAGAATGAGTTAATTTCTTACAAAATTGATTTGTTATAAAGTCTAATTGCCGTTCTAAGGTATTGATATTTTGTTTGGATTTGTATAAACATTTACTTAATGATGCAGAAATTTTTAATTGGGATTTAATAACTTGTTCATATCTTTCATCATATAATTTTTTTTTTGCTTTTGATGTTAATATTGTTGTTCTAAATAATATTAATGTAAACGTAGATATAAGAAGTGCTAAACATCCTGTTACAGCATTAATTGCTTTATAATCTAGATGTTTTATTATATTAGAAATATTATTCCGATGTAAAATCTCAGTAATATTTTGTATTAAAGTAGGTTGATAAAATAATAAAATAATAAACCATATTAAAATATTCACAAATGAAATTTGGAACATTGTACTTATAAATGACTTAAGAGAATTGTACCAATGAATAGGGCTAAATGGTTTAGTTTTGTCAACTGAATTATCTTCCCTATATGCAGATGCATATAGGACTCGCGGAGAGATAAAGTACAAAAGTTTATCTGAAAGATAATACAATTCAGTTATTAATCGTATTACTTTTAGATTTTTGTTTCTAATAAATTTATGATATAGGTATTTCAATACTTTGAACCTGATTCCATGAGTGATAAATTGGAGTACGGCTAAACTAAGTATAATGATAAAAAATAAAAATATATACTGAAAAATAATACATAGAATAGTGGAGGCAAACACTGATTTAATAACGGTAAATGCAGAAAAAATTAACTTAATGAGAAATGAGATTATAAAAAATAAACTATTTTTTATTATTTCCATAACGGTTATCTCCTTTGTAGAAAATGAATATTTGGTATAATTAATCGTTTTTATCCAGAAATAGTACTGGTTGATGCCTCAAATTACGGACAAAGAACTGTCTCAATAATATTATTTAATAGTAATCCAGTAAAAAAAAGAAATTGCAGATTGATAATTATTTTGATGACTTGAATAGATATTTTGTGAAAAAACTATACCAGTTTTAAAACAGAAAAACACTGTACTAATTGTTAAATAGTACAGTGTTTTATGAAGAAATTTTTTATACTTTGAGCTAACAAAAATGTTATACAATTATGAAAAAACTACTACTATGTCTAAATTAGTTACGGATTAAGTAATCAAATGCACCTAAAGCTGCATTCGCACCTGAACCCATAGAGATAATGATTTGTTTGTACGGATTATTTGTACAGTCACCTGCACCAAACACTCCTGGTACGTTTGTAGCGCCGTGCTTGTCTGTTACGATTTCACCGCGAACGCGTTCAACTGTTTCGCCTAACCAGTCTGTGTTTGGCACAAGACCGATTTGAACGAATACACCTTGTAATTCAACATGGTGTACTTCTTCAGTTTCACGATCGATGTAAGAAATACCGTTTACTTTATCAGTACCAGTGATTTCTTTCGTTTGAACGTTTTTCAGAACAGTTACGTTTGGTAAGCTGTTAAGACGTTCTTGTAATACAGCATCAGCTTTTAATTCTGGCATGAATTCAAGAACAGTTACGTGCTTAACAATACCTGCTAAGTCGATAGCTGCTTCAATACCAGAGTTACCACCGCCGATAACCGCTACATCTTTTCCGATGAATAATGGACCGTCACAGTGTGGGCAGTATGCTACACCTTTGTTTTTGAACTCAGCTTCACCCGGTACGCCAACATTACGCCAGCGAGCACCTGTTGAAACGATTACGCTCTTACTTTTCAGAATAGCGCCGTTTTCAAGTTCCACTTCAATAAGTTCTTTTTTCTCTAAACGTTTCGCACGTTGTAGATTCATTACATCGATGTCGTATTCTTTTACGTGCTCTTCAAGGCTTGCTACTAGCTTAGGACCTTCAGTGCGTTTTACGCTGATGAAGTTCTCAATACCCATAGTATCCATTACTTGACCACCGAAGCGCTCAGCAACGATACCAGTGCGGATGCCTTTACGTGCTGCATAAATTGCTGCACTTGCACCAGCTGGGCCGCCACCAACAACAAGAACATCGTATGGATCTTTATCAGAAAGCTCTGATGCATCTGGACCGTTACCCATTTTAGCTAAAATTTCTTCAAGTGTCATACGACCGCTTCCGAAAGATTCGCCGTTTAGGTAAACAGTTGGTACTGCCATGATGTCTTTACTTTCTACTTCCTCTTTAAATGCAGCGCCATCAATCATAGTATGTGTAATACCAGAGTTTAGAACGCTCATTACGTTAAGAGCTTGTACAACATCAGGACAGTTATGACAACTTAGGCTGATATAAGATTCAAAATGATATTCGCCTTGAATGTTTTTGATTTGATCGATTAATTTTTGTTCAACTTTTGGAGCACGTCCACTCACTTGTAGTAAAGCTAACACTAATGAAGTAAATTCGTGTCCTAATGGAATACCAGCGAATACGACACCAGTGTCTTCACCAGGGCGATTTACGCTAAAGCTTGGTGTTCTCTCTAGTTCAACTTTTTCTACTGTAATCTTAGATGACATAGTAGCTAATTCATCTACTAGAGATAACATATCTTTAGATACGTTATCGTCTCCTGCGCTTACTTTAAGTAAAATATCGTTCTCCATTAACTGAAGGTATTGGGATAGTTGTGTTTTTATATCTGCATCTAGTATCATTTTGATCGAACTCCTTAGATTTTGCCTACAAGGTCAAGGCTTGGTTTAAGTGTTGCAGAACCCTCTTGCCATTTAGCTGGACAAACTTCACCTGGGTTGTTACGTACGTATTGAGCTGCTTTAATTTTGTTAACAAGAATGCTTGCGTCACGGCCGATACCGTCAGCATTGATTTCCATAGATTGGATAACGCCGTCTGGATCGATGATGAATGTACCACGAGCAGCAAGACCTTCTTCTTCCATTAAAACGTTGAAGTTTGTAGTGATTGTGCGAGTTGGGTCACCAATCATAATGTATTCGATTTTGCCGATAGTTTCTGAGCTATCATGCCATGCTTTGTGAGTGAAGTGAGTGTCTGTAGATACAGAGTATACTTCAACGCCTAAGTCTTTTAGAGTTGCGTATTGGTTTTGTAAGTCTTCAAGTTCAGTTGGACAAACGAATGTGAAGTCTGCTGGGTAGAAACAAACTACGCTCCATTTTCCTTTTAAACTTTCGTCAGTAACTTGGATAAATTCTCCATTATGGTAAGCGTTAGCTTTAAACGGTTTTACTTCTGTGCCGATTAATAACATATTAAAATTCCTCCTAAAGGTTGGTTTTGAGCATCAAAAAATAGTTTGCTCATAAAATATATTTTTTAATTAACTATAATAATTCTAATTCGATATTAATTATCATATAGAAGTGGTTATTTTGTCAAGAGAATAAACCAACTTTATACCAATTTAATTAATATTTATTCTCAATTAAGGCTGCTAGGGAATTAAAAGGTAATTTTCAATGAGTGTTTGAAAGAGTAGTGTGTATGTTAGAGACATGGTGTAAGTATAAATTCTTAGGAAGGAAATATTTCTTAGAAGTTGTGGATTTGAAAAGGAACTGCTTACTTCTATTTTACAAAGAATTGTGCAATAAATAAAACAAAATGTATCGGAATCTTTGTGAACAATTATTGTCATCATAAATATATATAATAAGAAGTATATTGCAATGAGAAATAGAAACATTGACGCTCATTTCTAACAAGATATAATAAAAGCGAGATATGTATTGCAATAGAGAAGATATAGTATAGATTGAAAAAATTTCAGTCTATTATTTTTTATGGCTTTTAGAAAACGTTTACATTTAGTGTGGAGGGGAAACCATGCCTAAGTTCACGAAGTATTTTTTAATGGAAGCTAAAGATGTGATTGCATATGTGCAAGAGAAATTACCTAAGTTCGAGCATGCAAAGGGGCTAAAGTGTAAAGAAATAGGTGATGGTAATTTAAATTATGTGTTCCGCGTTTGTGATGAACAGAAGAGCATTTCTGTCATTGTAAAACAAGCTGGGGATACAGCGCGTATTTCAGATGAGTTTAAGTTGTCGACGAATCGAATCCGTATAGAATCAGATGTTTTACGATTAGAAGGAGAATTAGCACCTGGACTCGTGCCAAATGTATATTTGTTCGATAGTGTGATGAATTGTTGCGTGATGGAAGATTTATCAGATCACACAATATTGCGTACAGCACTCATAAATCATCAAATGTTTCCGAGACTTGCTGATGATTTAACTACTTTTATGGTAAATACTCTTCTATTAACATCAGATGTTGTAATGAATCATAAAGAGAAGAAGGAACTCGTGAAGAATTATATAAATCCTGAGTTATGTGAGATTACAGAGGACCTCGTATATTCAGAGCCATTCACAAACCATAATAAACGCAACGAATTGTTTCAATTAAATGAAGGATGGATTAGGGAGCATATTTATAGTGATAAAGAGCTTCGTATGGAAGTAGCAAAACTTAAGTTTTCGTTTATGACGAATGCACAAGCGCTACTTCACGGTGATTTACATACTGGTTCTGTTTTTGTAAAAAGTGATTCTACAAAGGTTATTGATCCTGAATTTGCTTTTTATGGACCTATGGGATATGACGTTGGGAATATAATGGCGAATTTAATGTTTGCATGGGTGAATGCAGATGCAGTGATGCAATCTGGTATTGAGAAAGATACATATATGAACTGGATAGAATCTACCATGATAGATGTAATTGATTTATTTAAGAAGAAGTTTTTAGATGCTTGGGATATTCATGTGACAGAGATTATGGCGAAGGAAGAAGGCTTTAACCGAGTTTATTTACAATCTGTATTAGAGGATACAGCTGCAGTGACGGGTCTTGAGTTAATTCGTCGTATTGTTGGTCTAGCGAAGGTAAAGGATATGACTTGTATTGAGAATGAAGCAGCGCGTGCTAGAGCGGAGCGAATTTGTCTTCAGGCAGCGAAGAAGTTTATTTTACAAGCGAATCAATATAAAACAGGTAGCAGCTTTGTAGAAACGTTAAAAAAACAGTCAATGCATAGTGCGAAATAAGGGGAGAAGATGATGGCAGAGCAATTAATACCAATTCAGTGGAAAGATGATGCTTTAGTGTTATTGGATCAAACGGTATTACCGAACGAAGTAGTCTATGAATCTTTTAAAACGGCTGAGGGTGTGTGGGATGCGATTCAAGTAATGAAAGTACGAGGAGCGCCGGCAATAGGTGTTTCAGCAGCCTACGGTGTGTATTTAGGAGTAAAGGAAGTTGCGGAAAGTTCGGCGGAAGAATTCATAGCGGAAGTAAAAAAGGTATGTGCATACTTAGCGACATCAAGACCGACGGCAGTAAATTTATTTTGGGCGCTTGAAAGAATGGAAAGTGTCGCGAAAGAGAATGCTCACTTATCAATTGCGCAGTTGAAAGATAGATTATTAGAAGAAGCAAAAGAGATTCATAGAGAAGATGAAGAAATTAACCGTCAAATTGGAGAACATGCATTAACATTATTCCATGATGGCATGGGGGTATTAACGCATTGTAATGCAGGTGCGTTAGCAACGACTAAGTATGGAACTGCGACAGCTCCAATGTACTTAGCGAAAGAAAAAGGATGGGACTTAAAAATCTATTCCGATGAAACACGCCCTAGATTACAAGGTTCAACGTTAACGGCATTAGAACTGCAGCGAGCGGGAATTGATGTCACGGTCATTACAGATAATATGGCGGCAATGGTCATGTCACAAGGGAAAATCGATGCAGTAATCGTTGGATGTGATCGTGTAGCAGCAAACGGGGATGTAGCAAATAAAATTGGAACATTAGGTGTTTCGATTTTGGCTAAATATTATAACATTCCATTTTATGTAGCAGCACCAACGCCGACAATTGATTTGAAAACACTGACAGGAAAAGAAATTCCAATTGAAGAAAGGGATGCTTCTGAAGTGATCAATCGTTTCGGACAATACTCTGCTCCGCAAGAAAGTAAAGTATACAATCCGGCATTTGATGTCACGCCATATGAAAATGTAACAGCGATTATTACGGAAAAAGGGATTGTAAAAGCACCGTTTATGGAGAATTTAAAAAAGCTATTTCAATAAGTAGATAGTTTTTAGAAAAATAGTCATCATAAGTTTCTTACTAGGGGGATGTATATGTTACTGCAAAAAGAAAGAGAAGAAGTTGTAGCGTACGGAAAGAAAATGATTTCTAGTGGTTTAACAAAGGGGACTGGCGGTAATATTAGTATTTTCAATCGTGAACAAGGTCTTGTTGCAATTAGCCCAAGTGGTCTAGATTATTATGAAACGACGCCTGAAGATGTAGTTATATTGAATTTAGATGGTGAAGTGATAGAAGGAGAGAGAAAACCATCAAGCGAATTAGATATGCACCTTATCTATTATAGAAATCGTGAAGATATAAATGCGCTTGTGCATACACATTCTCCTTACGCGAAGACAATCGCATCATTAGGGTGGGAACTTCCTGCAGTATCGTATTTAATTGCTTTTGCAGGCCCGAATGTACGCTGTGCACCGTATGAAACATTTGGTACGGAGCAATTAGCAGAGGCTGCTTTCGAGGGCATGATTGATCGCCGTGCAGTTTTACTTGCGAACCATGGTTTAATGGCCGGAGCGAATAATATAAAAATGGCGTTTACTATTGCAGAAGAAATAGAGTTTTGTGCTCAAATTTATTATCAAACGAAAAGTGTCGGAGAACCGAAATTACTGCCAGAAGACGAGATGGAGAATTTGGCGAAGAAGTTTGAAGGGTATGGGCAGCAGTAAAATGAAATGAAAACACCCTCAAGAAAAAATCTTGAGGGTGTTTCTCTATGCCTTCTTCAATAACAAATACATAAAGTAAGGAGCACCAATTAAAGCAACGACAATACCAGCTGGAATACCGCTAGGTTCGACGATATTTCGTCCAATTGTATCCGCTAGTAGTAATAACCATCCGCCGATTAAAACGGCGATAGGGATGAATATTTGATGCCTTGGACCTACTAAAGATTTGGCGATGTGAGGAGCCATAAGTCCGATAAAGCTAATGCCTCCTGTTACGGAAACAGCAGCGGCAGCAAGTGCAACGGCTGCGATTAATAAGTATCTTCGTTCTTTTTCAATTTCAATTCCAACACCGATTGCTACTGGCTCGTTTAATGCTAGTATATTTAATCTATTTGCCTTATAGAAAACAAATGGGATTAATACGATTAGCCAAGGAAGCATTGCTAAAACAAATGTCCAGTCATCTCCCCAAATGTTTCCGGCAATCCATTTAGCGATAAAGTCTACTTTCATACGATCTGCAGATGAAATAAGTACAATCATCGCGCCAGATAGTGCAAAGGAAAAACCGATGCCGGTTAATGTTAATCTGATTGGCTGAAGGCCTGTGGATTTGCTATATGAAAATACGTAAATTAGAACAGCTGTTAGAAACGCACCGATAAATCCAACGACTGGTAGTAGGTAAAGGAATGAACCTACGTCTATCGGGAAGTATAGAAAGAAAAAAGCAACTGCAACACCAGCACCAGCGTTAATGCCGAGAATACCAGGTTCAGCTAAATCGTTTCGGGTAATACCTTGTAATACAGCACCTGATAAAGCGAGTGCCATACCAGCTAATAATGTAATGCCGATTCTAGGTAGCCTTAAAGAATATAAAACGAATTCTTCTTTAAATGAACCTTGTCCCATAAGTGTTGGGATTAATCTGTCATAGGAGAGAGCGGCAGAACCGAGTCCCATTCCAATTACAATTGTTGTGATGGTAAGTATGAGTAATGCAAGTATGATAAGGCGTTGTTTCTTTAGAATAGATTGCATCATGAGAAAGATCTTCCTCCTTTACGTACAATAAATAGGAAGAATGGTAATCCTACAATTGCGACAATTGCAGCAACTGGTGTTTCATACGGAGCGTTAATTGTACGTCCGATTGTATCTGCGAGCAGCATAAAGGAAGCACCAGCGATGGCTGACATCGGTATAACAAAACGGTAATCTGGTCCAACGATTGGACGAACCATATGAGGTATCATTAAGCCGATAAATGCCATGTTTCCGACAAGCGCTACAGAAGCACCTGCAAGCAAGATAATAATGATAAATAAAATCGTTTTAATGACGATAATTTTTTGACCGAGTCCAACGGCAACTTCTTCACTGAAACTAAGAACTGTTAATTTCTTTGCAAGTAAGATAGCGATAAATATACTTATTGAAATAACCGGAATAATAATTTTTAATTGGCTCCAACTCGTTCCAATTACGCCCCCAGCCGTCCACATTGATACATCTTGTGAAATTTTAAAGTAAATGCCAACACCTTCTGAGATTGCAAGTAGAAATGCTGAAACAGCAGCACCAGTTAATACAATTCGAAGAGGGGAAAGTCCGCCCTTTTTCACCATGCCAATTCCAAATACCATAATAGCGCCAATTGCAGCACCGATAAAGCAAGCTAGTGTTAAGTAAAGGTAGCTTATAGAAGGATTGAAGGCAAGTGTTAGTGCAAGTGCAGCATTTGCGCCACCAGTTAGGCCAAGTAATCCAGGATCGGCAAGTGGGTTTCGCGTTAATCCTTGCATAATTGCACCAGAAACAGCGAGTCCAGCTCCTACAAAAATAGCAGCAACTTCACGTGGTAAACGTATTTCACGAAGGATGGATAGCTTATCTCCTTTAGCAGAGGAAGTAAGTGCTAACCATACGTCTTTTATAGAAGTATCTGCAGCGCCTAACACCATTGCAAACATAAAAATAAGAAAGAATGCAATGATACTCAAAATTAATTTGTATGTAAAAGCGTTGGAACGTAGGTTGTCTTGCTCTTTTTTCATTCGTTTCACATCTTTTCTTTTCATAGAATAAAGGAAGAGGAATTCTTAAATTAAGAATTCCTCATGTTTGTATTATTGACCAAGAAAGCTCTTCTTGAAGAAGTCTAGTTGGAAATCTAATGTAAGTGGATCATTGAAATAGAATTCCATCATGTTTGCTTCATATACACGATTATTTTTTACTGCTGGAATGTTTTTATATGATTCTGTCTCTTGGAATGAGTTATCAGTATCTTTGTTTTTACTTACGATTAAGTAATCACCAGCAAACTCAGGTAATACCTCAGTAGATAATGCGTAGTATCCTTCTTTTAAAGCTTTTTCTTTTACTTTTTCAGGCATTTTTAATTTCATTTCTTGGTAAAGAATTTCTGTTCCACGGCCCCAGTTTTCGCCGTATACGTAAAGCTGTTTGTTGAAGTTTTCAACAACAGAAACTGTTGCATCTTCACCAATCTTCGCTTTAATGTCTTTTCCAGCTGTTTGTGCGCGTTTCTTGAAATCATCAACCCAAGTTTTTGCTTCTTTTTCTTTATTTAATAATTTACCGATTTCTAAGTGTTGTGTTAAGTAATCAACTTTTCCGTAAGTGTATGTTACAGTAGGAGCGATTTTCTTTAACTTATCAACATTTTTAATATTTGATAAACCAATGATTAAATCTGGATTTAATTCTGCAATCTTTTCAACATTTTCATCTGATACTTCAGCGACATTTTTCAGTTTGCTATCGAAACGTGGGTTTTGTTTAGACCATGAATCTACCCCAACAAGATTTACACCTAATGACATTACGTTACCAGCGAATGATGATAGGACAACAACACGTTGTGGATTTGCTGGAACTTCTACTTTACCATTTTCAGATTGGTATGTAATTGTTTCTGATTTCTTACCTTTTGCGTCGTTCTTCTTGTCTGTTGAACCGTTGCTACAAGCACTCATAACAAGGACGAACAGAACTGTTAGTGAAATAAAAAATTTTTTCATCGTCTTTCTCCTTTTGATAGATGATATGTGATATACAATAAATTGTTTAGCTTTGATCTTTTGAAAAGTTAGTGGTAATATAAAAGTCTTATTAACAATCTTGAACTTGAGATTTTACCATGTAGTATTCACCATAGTAATAGAAGAAGATGTAATCTCACAGTTGCTAATAATTAACAAATTGATAATGATTATCACTATTGATTATTTAAATACTATAATTTTATATAGGTGTATTGTCAATAGTGATTTTGATTGTAAAATTTATAAAAACAAGTTATATTTTATTGAGAATGATAATCAATTATTAGTAGCTGAGGAGTGACACGAATGAATCAAGAAGAATTGTTTGATGTAACTGTGATAGGCGGAGGACCTGCAGGGCTTTATTCAGCTTTTTATAGTGGACTAAGAGAGATGAAAACGAAAATAATAGAATTTCAACCACAGTTAGGTGGAAAAATACATGTTTATCCGGAGAAAATGATTTGGGATATTGGCGGATTATTACCGGTCACTGGTGAGAAATTAATTGAGCAACTTGTACAACAAGGATTAACATTTCAGCCTGAAGTTGTATTGAATACAAAAATAGAATCAATTATTCGTAATCAGGATGGCATTTTTACGTTGAAAACAAGCTCTGGGGAAGAACATTTTTCAAAAACAGTGATCGTCGCAACTGGTAGTGGTATATTGAATCCACAAAAGTTATCAATTGAAGGTGCTGAGAGATTCGAAGTCTCAAATTTAAATTATACAGTTAAATCGTTAAAACGTTTCAAAGATAAAACGGTAATTATTTCAGGCGGAGGGAACTCCGCAATTGATTGGGCGAACGAATTAGAACCAATCGCGAAAAAAGTTTATTTAACATATAGAAAAGAAGAATTATCTGGTCATGAAGCACAAGTAAAACAACTTATGAACAGTTCAGCAGAATGTTTCTTTAATACATCGATTACAAAATTAATTGCTGGTGATAACCATGAAGCGATTGAATATGTAGAATTAACAAATCATGAAACAGGAGAGATTTCTCATTTATCTATCGATGAAGTTATTATTAATCATGGATATGAACGTGATATTACATTATTGGAAAACAGTGAGTTAGATGTTGCAATTATAGATAATTTTTATATTGCAGGTAATGCAAATAGTGAGTCGTCTGTAGATGGATTATATGCTGCTGGAGATATTTTAAAGCATGACGGGAAATTACATTTAATTGCAGGGGCATTCCAAGATGCTGGAAACGCTGTGAATAAAGCGAAACAATTTATTCAACCTGATGCAAGTGAGTACGGAATGGTTTCTTCTCATAATGAAGTATTTAAGAAGAGAAATCGAGAATTGATTAAGCAGATGATGAAATAATAAAGTGAAACTTTAATCATTGGGGGGGCCATCCCCCCAATGATTATTAGCCTTCACCAATCGGGCTTTTACGGGCAGGTGATCTCCCACCTAACTCCCTCGCATTCGCTGAATTTTGAGGTGGGGGTTTTCCTGTTTATTATATTTTCAATCATTATCATGACACCGGTTTCATTAGTTCTTGTCATATGAATGTATTTCTTTAACAAGGGAATACAAAGACTTGAACGTTTTATTTGTAAATCTGTCTAGAAAATAATGAATCTACATTTGGTTCGCGCTGTCCATTATAAAATTATGCGGTCCCTTTTGCCTGTTCATTAGGAAATGGCATATTTAGTATAGACGTAATGTATTGTTTTCCGTGTTTTCGAGCTAATGATTCTAATATTTGGCGAACGCGTTTTGTAAGATGACCTTGTTTTTTTATAGCCTCACAATATGCGTCATAGAAAACGTATTTAGCCCAAAGGAAATCATCTTGTTGGAATAAGAAATGATTTTTGTACCATTCGCCAATTGTATGATAGCAATTGTTTTCATGTACTGCTGCACTTTGTGAAAGGATACGATCGGATAAAGAATTAGATAGATGAGAAATTGTGTTTTCTGTTTCAACTTGTAATGTTTTTTCTAACATTGTAATGATGTGACGAGTAGCCATATGTTAACTCTCCTTTGTGTAATACCATTCTATATTTTAAAAAATACTTACTATACTATTATACAATATATGGAATGCATCTACCTGCTTTTTAATTTGTATTTACAAAATCTTTTTTATTTGTTTACAAAAATAAAGTAAGATACATTATATATATGAAAAAATAATAAAGGAATGAACACATTGTATATAACGATAGAAGAGGCTGCGGAGTATTTGAAATTACCAAAATCGTATGTTGAAGACTTAATTCAGCAAAAGAAAATTCGTGCACTGTTTGATGGAGAGCAATATTTAATAAACAAGGAACAGTTTAATACACATTTAGAACAAATGGAGAAATATAAGCAGTTAGTGGAAGAAATATTAAACGAACCAATTCCAGAAGATATGGATGTTAAAGACGAAGATTAAATTTATAAAAATCCCCCGTATTAAGNNCTTAATACGGGGGATTTTTATATTAAGGGATGAAAAAGTCATCCGAAATCCTAGAGTTACTTTAAGGGAAAGAAGATTTTATAGGGATTAGTACTATTAGTTAAAAGCATATTTTTTCATAGCGGGGACAAACATAGCGAACATAACCTGTACAGATACATATACTATCAGTGCAAAAGCTTATAAATTAATGGAAGGGGTTTTCTCGTGAGTTTATTTCATTGGGATTTTTTGAAAGAATTAATTGGATCTTATGTAAGAGTAAACAGAGGTGGACCGGAATCTCAAAAAGGAATAATAGTGTCAGTATGTACGGACTACGTCGTATTACAGAATGAAAAAGGAGAGTACCATTACTACCAGCTTCGCCATCTGAAAAGCATTACAAAAAATACGAAAGATGGTGGGATAGGTGATTCTGTATGGTCGGAAGAAGACAGTGCAGAAGACTTTGAAACGCTACTTCAAGGCTTCAAATACCGCTGGGTGAAAATTAATCGTGGTGGTCCAGAGAAAGTTGAAGGTATTTTACAAGACGTTTCTTGCGATTATGTAACGTTAATTATAAAAGAAGAAGTGGTATTAATTGCACTATCTCATATTAAGAGTGTTAATTATAATGCACCAGTAAGTGGAGAGAATAGTGATGAGAGTAGCGATGAGAAAAGTAATGAAAACAGTAATAATTCAAGTCGCGCTCGTGCACAAAGACAATCAAGTAGAGGAAGATAATAAGAAAGGAGGGTATAAAATTGGAGAGTGTATTATGCTGTGATCAAATTAAAGGTTTAGTCGGTGAAAATGTAAAAGTAAATCTTCGCGGACCAGAAAGTAGAGTAGGTGTACTCGTATCATTAGGAAAAGATTACCTTACACTACAATTGCCTCTTGGAGAATTAGTATATTACCAGTTGAAACATGTGAAGAGTCTAGTTAGGAAAGTGAAAGAAGCACCGGGAGAATATGGTTCATGTTTCTATGCTGATGAAGATACTTTTTTAGATGTATTAAATGACTTGAAGTATAAATGGATAAAGATTAATCGTGGTGGACCAGAGTGTGTGGAAGGTTTATTAAGTGATATACATGATGGAAGTATTACACTAGTAAACGGTGATGAGGTCATTTATATAATTAATTCTCATATTAAGAGTGTGAGTCAAATAGTTAAAAACAAAAAGAATGAAGAAGAATAATGTTTAATAAATAAAAGGGGCATTATGATTGAAAGTGAAGAACGATTTCATATTTTGCTGCAATAATTTCGCGGTATATGAAAAAGAATTCTTACTATTAAAAGACAGAACATTGCCCCTGATTATTTTTTTGAAATGGAAGACAGAAAAGCGCAATTTCATAGAAAGGAGGATATAGATGAATGAGTTAAACAAGAACATTGGGGAAAATATATACGTTAAATTAATCGGTGAAAGAAGATTTAGAGGTATATTAATTGATGTAGGGAATGATATTGTTGTTCTTTACAATGGACAAGACTATGTATATATATCTTTATACCATATCCAATATTATAAATTTTTAAGAGAGCATGATGAAGAAATATTAAAGCCTGGTGTGGACTCTGTAATTAAGAGGGAATCACCTTCAATTTCTTTGAGAAAAGTATTAATCACATCTAAAGGGATTTTTACAGAAATTTATGTGGCAGGAAATGTTCCGATACACGGTTATGTTACAAGTGTAATGAACGATTATATTGTTTTTTATAGTCCAGTTTATAAAACGGTATATATATCTTTAAAGCATTTGAAATGGCTAATTCCTTATAAAGAGAACCAAGTCCCTTATTCCCTCAATAAAAATGAACTCCCCGTAAATCCATTAAATATTACTTTAGCGAGAACGTTCGAAGAACAGCTTATTAAAATGTCTGGGAAAATTATGGTGTTTGATTTAGGTGAAGAATCTAACAAAATCGGAAAGATGGCGAAAATTGATGAAGGGCATATTGAAATATTAAAAGCACGTGATGCAAAAATGTATGTAAATATTCAACATGTAAAATCTGTCCATTGTCCGTAGACTAGTTGAGAGGGCTGGCTTTTTCTTTTATATATAGGGAAGAAAAGGTCGAGCCTATTTGTTTAATTCGATTTGGATATGAGGGGGAAAATGAATTGAATATCATATAGGTATGTTAGTGTGATCTTTGAAGGGGCAATCTTGTACTAAAGATGTACGAGCTACCTTTTGGTGTATTCAATTCACTTTTTGAGGAAGTGCTGCTCAACTACTTTATTAAAGGGGTTTTGTTTGTGGAGCAGTTTCCAAATTCGTTTTCGATTACATTACTTGGAAGTGCTGGTGGAGCAGCAAAAGCAGTGTTAGCAATTTTGAATCAAGCGGTAGTAAATGAAAAAGATCCAATTTATGAAGTGATAAAGAATGTGAACTTCCATTTGGTGGATATAAAACAAAAAGATAAAAGTTATTATGATGAGTTGTTTCCAAATTTGAAAGAGCAATTTTTTTTATATGAAATAAACCTTCAAGATGTAGTCAAATTTAAACATCATTTAAAGGAAAAAAGAACGAAGGTTGTTATTGATGTTTCAGGTGCAGATACAATTAGGGTACTGAGTTGTTGTAATGACCTTGGCATTTGTTATATTAATTCGGCTTTGGAAAATGAGGCAGTAGATCAAGACGATAGTTTACTTGGTTTTCAGCTTACGGAAAGGTATACGAGGTTTGAGAAGGAGAAAGAAACATTTACAAATACAAGAGCGATTATAGGCTCAGGTATGAATCCTGGTGTTGTTCAATGGATGGTTGTTGAGCTTATGAAAGAACGTCCAAATGAAAAGCCGCGAGCATGCTATATTGTAGAACATGATAATTCATTTTTGAATGATAAAGAGCTTATAAAACCTCATACACTTTATGCATCATGGGCAGTTGAGCGTTTTCTTGATGAAGCGATATGGAGTTATCCTATGTATATGAGTCATCATCGTCCACTTTACTTTTATGAGGATGTATATGCTTCAGAGTATAAAGTAAAGTTAGGTGAAAAAGAATTTTATGGTTGCTTAATGCCACATGAAGAAGTTTTAATTTTAGGGAAATCTTTTAATATGGAAGTGGGTTTTCTTTATCGGATCAATGAGTATACAACAAACTTAATTAGACAGAACTTAGATAAAGTGGAAGATTTATGGAATTGGAATCGTAAAGTATTTAATCCAGCAGAAGATGATATTATAGGAGAAGATTTAGTCGGTGTGTTACTCGTTTATGAACATAATGAGACATACATGTATAATGTAATGAATAGTAGCCAAGTTTTTCAAAAATATAAAACAAATGCGACGTACTTCCAAGTAGGGTGTGGAATTTATGCTGGCTTATGTAGTTTACTGTTAGATACTTTTGGACAAGGCGCTTATTATGTAGAAGAATTATTATTAAATACTGAAAGTAAGTATGGGGAATATTTAAATTTATATATGAAGGATTTTGTAGTAGGACATAATAATTTTACAGATGGATTGCTAAATGATAGGGTAAGATGGATATAAATTGTAACTGAAAAGGAAGGAGCTGTATCTCCTTCCTTTTAGTATTAGAAGGTTACATGTTGCCCTGAAAGCAATTTCATAATTATAATTTAAAGAGATAACACTTGAAATGTTTTTTGGTATTGATCAAGAGGAGTTTTTATATGAACAAATACAAGAGCTTGATTTATGAAGAAAGAGAAGCTTTAAAAGTATTTATATTATTATTCTATATTATATTCTTTTTATATGACGTTATCTATTATTTTGTTTATCCCGCTATGAATATTAATGAAGCAAGGGTAGGGTGGCCAGAAGGTGGTATGGGAATAGGTGTATATATATTAGTAATATCTTTATTTCCTATTTCAATATATCTTCAAAAACAAGGTTATGTATATTTTGTGAAATACTTATTTTTAATTGGGTACATGCTTATTGATCTTATTAATAACTTAATGATTTATTTACACAGTGATCGTGTTTTTGAAAATGGAAATATGGTTGAAATATTTTTAATTCTATTTGCACCGATTTTCGTGAACAGAAAATATTTTTATTTCGTTTCCTGTAGTGTAATTGGAAAATATGTATTTTTTACTTTGATATTACAAGATGTAAAAGTTGTGATTCCGCTTGTATTATGTATATTCTTTTTCATCATTTCGCATTCTTTATTAAAGAGATTTCAATCTTATGTAAGGACAGTTGTTGAGATGATGAACAGTATGAAAGAGACAGAAAATTTAGCGGTTATTGGGACTATGTCTACAACAATCGCTCATGAAATTCGAAATCCATTAACAGCTTTAAAAGGATTTACACAAATTCAAAAAGAAAGAAATCTTGAAGATACGATGAGCTATGAGATTATGCTGCAAGAAATTGAGAGAATTAATGGGTTTGTTAGTGAATTGATGTTATTAGGAAAACCGAAACCAACAAATTATGAATGGTGTAATATAGGGGAAATCCTTTTATATGTTGTACAGTTAATGGAAAGCTATGCGACTCAATATAAAGTTAAATTTAATTTGCAAGTAGATGGAAATTTACCCGTTATAAATGGTGATGATAAGCAATTAAAACAAGTGTTGTTAAACATCATCAAAAATGGAATTGAATCGATGCCAGGAGGCGGGAATATTCGGATTCTGGCATATGAAAAAGCTGGAGAGAACTTGTGTATTTCTGTTGAAGATCAAGGTCTTGGGATAGAAAATGAGAAAATAGAAAAGATCGGAAAAGCTTTTTATACAACAAAAGAGAATGGTACAGGTCTTGGATTAATGATTACATATAAAATTATTGAAGAACATCAAGGGAGTATCGCGATTGAAAGTAGTATGGGGATAGGAACGAAAGTGGAAATTTATTTACCAACAGTGTAGTGCATTAGACGAAATTACTTTTCAGAAAAGTGTTCTTGTTGTGTAAATATAAACATTTTATAAAATGTTTCAAGAAGGGTTTTTTTTATAAAAAACTTCGTTTATAATGGAGGAAAATATCGACATAGAGCTTTTAGCTCATGTAACGGTTCAGTAGTGTTATGAAAAGAAAAGAAGGGGTGCACGCGCATCCTTTTTTCTATGCGGATATGATGAAAGGGGTGGTATGATGGAATTAACATTAAATTCGACTGTATGTTTACACACGATTCAATTTCGAAAAGAGCAAAAGAACTATATTGTAAAAGATACGATTACAGGAGAGACATATGAAATGCCGCCACTTTGGATTGATGCACTAGCAATGATGCGTGACGGTTTTTTATTGGGAGAAATTGAGGAGAAATTAAAAGAAGAATATCCAGCAGAAGAAGTAAATATGGTAGCATTTACGAGGCAACTGTTAGAGCTAGAACTTGTCGAAATGGTAGATGGAGAAGAGATAGCTTGTACAAAGAAGAAAGATAAAGATTATTTAGCTTGGATACGACCAAGGGTGGAGCAATTCTTTTTTAACTTAAATAAAAAATATAAAAGCAAAGGTCAAAAGTGATCTTTGCTTTTTTTGTAGACCATGTTTAAAAAATAACAGCGAATGCCCTTGCGAAAGCACCGTCACTATTTTTAATTTTTAAAGGTGCTGCTGAGAAAAAGAATCGTTTCGCTTTAATGGCATCTAAGTTTGTTAAGTTTTCAATTAAGTAAATATTATTTCCTAACAGTATGTGATGAATCGGTGATGTTTCTGTCGTTACCTCATCAGGAGAAATAAAATCTAAACCGACAGATTTTACTTTTAATTGAACTAGTTCTTCAGCTAATTCTTCGGAAAGATAAAACGCTTCTTTCTCATAAGCTTCGGTATTCCATTTATTAGATAGATTGGAATGGAAAATGACAATATCGCCTTCTTTTATGTCGACAGTGTGTAATACTTCCTTAGGTAATTTTCGCTCTTGAACATGAGTCACATCGATAAGAACAGCTTCGCCTACAAATTGATTTAGGGGTAATTGATCAATAGTGGTTGCGCCTGAAATGAAATGAGCAGGCGCATCACAATGCGTACCAACATGAACGACAGAATGAAAATTCGTAACTTGATAACCGGTTTCTTCAACGCTTGTAATGGCTTCTAGTTGGATTTTTGGTGTTCCAGGAAATTGAGACATATTATTTTCAAACGTTTGTGATAGATCAATTACTTTCATTTTACATACCTCCAATATATTTTTTTCAAATAATAAAAAGCCCATCCTTCATAATCAAGAAAGATGAGCTTTACATACTAGCTGAGTTTTATCTTCCAAAATGCAATGCATTTTGCAGGAATTAGCACCTATTCAGTTTGCATAAACTGAGGTTGCTGGGCTTCAAAGGACCGGTCCCTCTGCCTCTCTTGATAAAGGTTTATTTGGTTTTAAATTCGGAATATTTGTGATATTTAAATTGTAATTCATTTCCTTTTTTCGTGCAATACAAATTAGGTGTTCACCCAAATAAAGTTGCTCGCATATTGTAGCTTATGTAAGTAGACTGTTGCGAAGGAGTGAGTGCAGTGACAGGGAATGTATTAAATTATTATGCTGGTGGCAATACAGCTAGAGGATTTCATAATTTATACGAAGAGAATTTAAAAGGGCTAGATAGGTTGTTTATTTTAAAGGGTGGTCCAGGAACGGGAAAATCTTCTTTAATTAAGGCAATAGGTCGTGAATGGGTTGAAAAAGGATATGATATTGAACTTTTGCATTGTTCTTCTGATAATAAGTCAGTTGATGGAGTGATTATTCCGAAATTAAAAGTAGGAATTGTTGATGGAACATCACCACATGTTATTGAGCCGAAAATGCCAGGAGTTATTGAAGAATATATAAATTTAGGAGTTGCTTGGGACTCAGATAAATTAAGAAAGCAGAAGTTAGAAATTGAACGGTTTGTATTAGAAGCGGGCAAGGCTTTCAAATCTGCTTACGGATGTTTTGAAGAGGCGTTAGTTATACATGATGAGTGGGAGAAAATATATATTAATAACATTGATTTTAATAAAGCAAATGAACTAACAGAACAGCTAATTCAGAAATTATTTGCAGATAAAAAGGGAAAACAATCGATTGTGAAACATCGTTTTTTAGGAGCTGCTACACCGAAAGGAGCAGTTGATTTTGTTCCTAATTTAACAGAAGGATTACCACATCGTTATTTTATAAAAGGACGCCCGGGTTCTGGAAAATCAACAATGCTTAAAAAGTTATCGAAGGCAGCAGAAGAAAAAGGGTTTGAAGTAGAAGTATATCATTGTGGATTTGATCCAAATAGTCTTGATATGGTTATCGTAAGAGAATTAGGATTTGCAATTTTTGATAGTACCGCACCACATGAATATTTTCCAAGTCGCGAAGGTGATGAGATTATAGATATGTATGCTCTTATTGTTAAACCAGGGACGGATGAGAAGTATGCTACAGAAATTCGTGACGTTTCCATTCAATATAAAGCAAAAATGAATGAGGCGATGTCTTTCTTAGCAAAAGCAAAATCAGTTCGTGATAAATTAGAACGAATTTATATTGCTGCTATGGATTTTTCAAAAGTGGATGCATATAAAGAGGAAATTCAAAAAGAGTTTGAACGAATTACCGCTACTGTAATTGAAAAGAAAAAATAGGTTTTGTTAAACTGTCAGAAAAATTCTGGCAGTTATTTTAGTGTGTAGTAAAATTAGTAGTATATTTGTCGAATTTCCAAGGAAATAATCAAAAAATGGGGATGGTATGAAATGAGAGGGAAAATTGAATTAGAGTTAGAAAGAATTGAAAAAGAGAATGATGTGAAAATTTTATTTGCAGTGGAATCAGGGAGTCGTGCTTGGGGATTTCCATCGAAAGATAGCGATTATGATGTTAGGTTTGTTTATATACATCCAGTAGAATGGTATTTATCAATTCATGATAAACGTGATGTAATTGAATATCCGATTAGCGATGATTTAGATATAAGTGGCTGGGATATTAAAAAGGCATTGCAACTATTCGCGAAGTCAAATCCAGCGTTACTCGAATGGATTCGATCGCCGATTTTTTATTCGGAAAACTCGAACCTTCCAGAGCAGCTTCAGCAAATGAGTGAAAAGGATTTTAATCCGAAATCAACGATATATCATTACTTACATATGGCTTCAAAAAACTATCGTGAATTTTTACAAGGTGAAAATGTAAAGTTGAAAAAGTACTTTTACGTATTACGTCCTATTTTAGCTTGTAAATGGTTAGAAGAGAAAGGGACATTGCCCCCAGTAGAATTTGACCGGTTAATTATGGAACTATCAGTAGAGCCTAGTGTATTGAATGAAATTGAAAAGTTGTTAATAAAGAAAAAAGCAGGTACTGAATTGGACATTGGATTGAAAATTCAGGTGCTAAATCAATTTTTAGAAGAACAAATTAATTATTATCAGCAATATGTGAAAAACATTGAAAAGAGATTAGGGATTGATATTGAGAGTTTGAATACATTATTTCGAAATATGTTGTTTGAAGTATATGAAAAAGAGCACAAGTGAGTTAATCTGTACCCTTTGTAAAG
>NZ_NADV01000041.1:0-839 GCF_003264175.1 Bacillus sp. SRB_331
GCATACATTGGTAATAGACATAAGATAGCAGCAACTAACGGTCCGCTAAGGGCATCAATGATTCCAAGAATACTTGGATTTGCATAAGCAACATACCAGCATGTTAATACGACAAAAGTAAGGATCATTGTCTTAACTGTTTTTTCTCCTATATCTTTCCCGCGTGTTTGACCGGACTTAATAATCATGTCACGCATTACCTCATATGCTCCTATATAATGGCCAAGGAAAGACTTTGTAATAGCCACAAACGCAATGATAGGAGCTGCAATAGTGATTACAGGCGAATTAAGCTCATTAGCAAGATATGATAGGATTGACAAGTTCTGTTCTTTTGCCATCATAAGATCATTTGGAGTCAAACTTAAGGTACTGCTCCAAACAAAGAACATAACAACAGCGAATGTCATGATATAACAAACTTTTTGTATTTGAGCACATTTGGCATCAGTAGCTTCTATTCCATACGTAGCTCTCTGTTTCATAACAAATGACGAAATCATAGGCGAATGGTTAAACGAGAATACGATGATTGGCAGTATCATCCATATTGTTCCTAAATATCCTGTTCCTGTTGAAGCAGTAGAAACACTTGAAAAACTAAGCATTGACGTATTCCATTGTGGAATCAAAGATATTGAGATAAAAAGTAGAGAAGCTATGAAAGGATATACTAGCATGCTCATTATTTTCACAGTGATATCTTGACCAAAATTTAGTATAGCAATAAGACCGAGTACTAATACAAGCGATAAAACGGCCCTTGGAGGCTCCGGCATGTGCAATTGATGCACGATAAAACTACTTGCAGTATTTGTAAGTGCAACCGAATACATCAG
>NZ_NADV01000042.1:0-18911 GCF_003264175.1 Bacillus sp. SRB_331
TTTAGGCTATCTATAAAAGATAATAAAAGACTACGTGAAAAAACCACATTTTGTATAAAAAGATACCTTAAGTTGATGGATGTGGGGTAGCACCCCATGGCTATCAACCTAAAATTTTATAGTATCCCCAAAACGAGAAAATTGGCATCTCCAGATAAAAATATACATTTTTTGTTTTTGAGATACTAGTTTCATTAGCTTGATGGGCATATTGGTGAAACCCCGAAATGGACATTTTGGTAGGCAATTCTTCTTCTCTTAAAATAACCTTAAATATATTATAGATTTAAGAATATCAGAAAAATAAATGGTATAATTTTCTAAAACATCCTGAATAAAGTTGATTTTAGAAAAGGAGTAGAGGGGAAATGTTTCAGAAGCTCAAATTTTATTTAATCAGTCTTGTAATTAGTTCAATGTTAGGTGGAATTATCATAGGTGCTAATTTCTTGGTCCATAACATCTACTATTTAGTTGTAGGTAAAGAGTTTCATTTTAATATGTGGTCTTCCATTATTATATTTAGTATCGTATTTATTTCGGGTTTCTCGTATATGTTGAAAAAGGGTCCAGATATACTTGTTAATGATTAAACCAATAGTAATTATCGTAGGCGCTACCATGATCTGGTTGGCGTCTTGTTTGTTGTTAAGGAAAGATAACAAAACAAAATTCCCTTAATCACAAGGCTTTAAAAGTAACCTATCCATAGTGATATTAAAGTTACTACTAACAGGGCAAGAAGAAATGTGATATTTCGAATCCACTTTTGTATATCATCAAAATACCGTTCTATAAATGCAACGTTGATATAAAACATGAAAAATACAACAAAGAAGGTAAAGTTACCAAATTTATCATTCAATTTTTCATTAGTAAATGTGCTTACATGAAGGAATAGTAAAGCAAAAGTTACTAAGAATAACTCAAATAGCCTTTTTTTACTCACGCCACCACCACCCTACAGTAATTTCCTTTCGTTCTATTTTATCTGAACGTAGTGTGTAGCAGACTATGAATATTATACTTATGTAAAAAAAGGCTAACAATTCAAGATTATTAGCCTTAATCGCGCCTTTTAAAAGAATAACTCAATACAACAAATGACTGATTCTTCAACTTGCAATATATTCTCCTTTAATTACAAAAAACGAACCTCGAATTGTTCCAGCAAGTTTAGACTTCTGTCTAGCAAACTTAAACTTCTCTACTAACTCCGTTGGTATCTCCATTCCCTCAGAAAGCTTAAATCCAACAGCCCGCTTCTTTGGGTTATCCAGCGTATACATGACGTTGACTGCAAGACCATCCTCATAGAAGACATAGGCAAATTTAATATTTCCCACTTGAAAACACGATGTTTCTAAAGGTTTTGCCGCAAACTCAATATCACGTTCTTCTTTCAAAATGCGGTTCACATAATCAAGAGTCTTCTCGCTTTCACTAGCTGGTACAACCGTAAATTCATGCTTATATTTATTCATAAAGTAACGTGCTTCATGAGCACGTAAACCAGCAAGTGCTTCTGCTACAGGTGAAGACTCCATGCCAGCTGTAGTTACGTTTTTAAAATCAACGATATCGGACAATTCCATCTCTCCTTTTAATACTTTACTTCCTAACAACTGGAATCCATATTTCACCAAATACTAAGCCGTTTCGCTGCCCCATCTCAACTGTTGTATTTGGCCCACCAACATAGGCAAAATCTTTTACTTCTGCTAATGCTTGACCAAATGCAATACCAGTAAGCTTATTACTTAGCTCCTCAGCTGTATTGCCTTCACCTTTAACTACTAGGTATTCTCCCCTCGGAAACTGGATAACTCTAGATTCTTCTTGTATCGTTGCCTCTGTCATGACACCAGCGTAATACATCATCTTGTTATTCACCGCTTCACTCACAGAAAAAATGTAATCATTTGTAGCTAAAGCTTTTAAAGTGTCCAACCTTCCATCTTGTTCGACGGCCAGCCAAAAGTCTGCCTTTTCCTTGTTTATGCCCGCAAAGTCTGTATAGTGGCTCTTAAGTTCAGTTCCAATACCTAACACGATAAAGCTATCTTTTTCTTCTATTGTATAATTTTTCATATTTAAAACCTTCCTCACTTTTAAATTAATCAAACGATTTATCTTTTCACTTGATGAGTTTATAATATCTTTAAATCATGTCAAAAAATGATACTGTTTAGGAGACCAACATGAAAAAAGTTGAACGGATTAATACGATCATGCGCTATATTAACAACCGCTCCCACTTTACAATTTCTGAAATCATACGAGAATTTAACATCTCACGATCGACAGCTATTAGAGACATTAGAGAAATTGAAGCCATGGGGATGCCGCTCGTCGCTGAAGTTGGCAGGGATGGAGGATATTTTGTCATGCATAACTCTATCTTGCCCGTTGTTCGCTTTACTGATAATGAGGTCAAAGCTCTTTTTATTGCCTTTATGGCCACAAGAAATCAACAACTTCCCTATCTAAAGAGTCGTCAGTCTTTAGCCGAAAAACTACTAGGACTCATCTCAGAAATCCAGCAGGATGACCTTGTTCTTTTAAATCAAATCTTGCTTTTTGAAGGGACTAACCCTCATAATCCTGACCTACTTGAGCTTTCTGACCTCCCCCATCCTATGTTAGAAAAACTCATCCAAATCCTTCTTTTAGATAGCCATTTATTGATTACCGTACAAGAAGAGGAGGAAACCAAGTCTTATCCAATTTATCTACTGCACCTTTATCAAGAAAAAAGCCATTGGATAATTGAAGGCTTTGACATAAAAGAAGAAAAAAAGAAGATGTTTCTTGTCGATCATCTCATTAATGTCGAACCCTATACGACGAAAAATAGATTAAGTAAGAAAAAAATTTCAGAAAAACTAAGTAAGAGGGACGAAGCAATCAACCTTGTACTTGAACTTGGTCCAAAAGCGATTACCCAGTTCAAAAAATACCATCCTATAAAAATTTCTATTTCCTATACAAATCCTTACCAATCCACAGCCATTCTAAAAACTTTTATCAATGTTAACAATCTCGATGAATTGATAGAAATAACAAATTGGCTACTTTTCCTAGGTAAAGATATCAAAATCAGGGAAGTTCCTGAAGAAGTGTTAGAAGGTTTAAAAGAGAGATTATGTTTATACTGCCCATAAGCAGTGGCCAGTTAAACCCAAAATAATATTGAGTTTGACTAGATGCCAGTTACCTCTATTTAAATACCTAGTAAAAACATTTTATTCGCTACCGCTACTTTAAACGCTCTTCTAAGAATAATGCCAACACAAAAAAAGACATGAACTAATCTTTGTTCATGTCTTTTTATATTAGAGTTTAACCCTCATAAAACAGCTTGTTTAAAATTCGAATATGGACTTATCTTATCCATAATCTCTTTCATTCTTTTTTCATATCCCACTATTTTAGCACTTGAACTAACAATAGCGAATTAGAATAATGACTTAATACTTGCTAGGACAGTAAGTATACCTACAACAATGACAAACACATTGCTCATTTTCCCTCTGTATTTAGCTAGTACTGGTACTTTACGAATCGCATACATTGGTAATAGACATAAGATAGCAGCAACTAACGGTCCGCTAAGGGCATCAATGATTCCAAGAATACTTGGATTTGCATAAGCAACATACCAACATGTTAATACGACAAAAGTAAGGATCACTGTCTTAATTGTTTTTTCTTCTAAATTTTTCCCGCGTGTTTTACCAAACTTCATAATCACGTCACGCATTACCTCATATGCTCCTATATAATGGCCAAGGAAGGACTTAGTTATAGCCACAAAAGCAATGATAGGAGCTGCAATAGTGATTACTGGTGAATTAAGCTCATTAGCAAGATACGATAGAATTGATAGGTTTTGTTCTTTAGCCATCATAAGATCTTTTGGAGTTAAACTCAGTGCACTACTCCAAACAAAGAACATAACTACTACGAAAGTCATGATATAACAAACTTTTTGTATTTGAGCACATTTGGCATCAGTAGCTTCTATTCCATAGGTAGCTCTCTGCTTTATAACAAATGACGAAATAAGAGGAGAATGATTAAATGAAAATACTATGATTGGTAGTATCATCAATAGCACCCCAAAATACCCTGTTCCTGTTGAAGCAGTAGTAGCACTTGAAAAACTAAGCATTGACGTATTCCACTGTGGAATTAAAGATATTGAAATAAAAAGTAAAGAAGCAATAAACGGATATACTAGCATGCTCATTATCTTTACAGTGATATCTTGACCAAAATTTAGTATAGCGATAAGACCGAGTACTAATACAAGCGATAAAATGGCCCTTGGAGGCTCCGGCATGTGCAATTGATGCACGATAAAACTACTTGCAGTATTTGTAAGTGCAACCGAATACATCAGCACGATCGTATAAATTGAAACGAAATATACTATGTTAAAAATTATACTTGCCTTATTTCCGAAATACTCTCTTATTGTGCCTGTAATCCCCTCATCAGCAGAATTAGAAGCGTATATCATTTTAGCAAGTGCCCTATGTGAATAATACATAACAGGAAATGCAAGTATCGTAATTAACAGTAATGATAATAAACCACCTGAACCTGCATTAATAGGTAAAAAGAGTACTCCTGCACCAATTGCTGTTCCAAAAAGGCTCAATGCCCAAGTAGTATCTTGTTTATGCCACTTTTTAGGATCTAGATATTTCTCATTTTTCACTGCATTATTTTCAGCTTGAAATTCTATTTTTTTTGCAGTATTCCCATTCATATAATAAATCCCCCTTGTATCCTATTCTTACGTCTCTTTTTAGGCTTAAGAATATAGACCATTCTTAAAAAATGAACCGCTTACTAGATGCACCATATTGTAAACGATTCCACCTAAAGCTGTCTCTCTTAATGTGCGAGGCATTTATCCTCCAACCCTATACTTACCATTGATGATATTGTTTACACCAGCTAATACGATGTCCGCTGCTACTAAACTATTTTGAAGAAATTCCCCTTCTGGTCACACACCTTTCTGTAATTAATCGTTTCAGTCTGTCCAATTTTAAAATGTTTGATATTTTCTTCGTAGGTAATCGGTTACCTCTCGACGCCCTCATTATAACGTTTATATTTGCGAGTCTAATATTTTTTTATTTTTAGAAAGACAGAATAAACAGAATTATGAATAGATAATAAATTACAATTGGTATGTAGCAATTGTGTCTATTTTTTGAAGCTGTATTAGTTAATAGAAAAGTAAACATAATACAGAGTTCCTTTCGTTAACACATTGATTATATTAGGAACTCGTTATAAAGATACTTATATTTCCCTTTGCTTTCACATCTTATCTTTGACATGAAGCTGTTGTAATAAATAATACACATTGATTTAAAGGAATAAATTTAGAAAACATAAAATTATTCTCATGAATTTTTATTATATATAACGAATTAATATTCATTTTTCAGAAAAGAAGAACTTTTCAAAAGGAGCCTACGCACCTTATATAATGGTTATCATGTTAAGCCTGTTAAAAGAATTACACC
This sequence comes from Bacillus sp. SRB_331, assembly GCF_003264175.1. Taxonomy (NCBI): domain Bacteria; kingdom Bacillati; phylum Bacillota; class Bacilli; order Caryophanales; family Bacillaceae; genus Bacillus; species Bacillus sp. SRB_331. The sequence goes on from NZ_NADV01000042.1 coordinate 5,550, forward strand.
ATAAGTTTCCATTTACTATATGTAATATTTATTAAGTGTAGTTTTTTCTAAATATGCATAATTACATATTTAGAAAAAGAGAGTATACTTTCGAATTGTGTAATAAAGATATAGCCCACCTACGGAAACAGGTGGGCTTTTCATGTATAAAAATTGCATTTATTATATGGCAATTAGAATTGAGATCAAAATATTACCTCTTCCCTTTTAACTCTCTCAGTCTGCTTTTTCTCAACGTCTGAGCCTACTTACGTACCAACTACATAACCAGTAAGAATACTAACAATTATAGCAATAACTAAGATTAATGTGATTTAAATCCACTTTCCCATATATATATTATTCCAGAAGATTTAGTTGCCATTGTGCAACGAACTGGTGGTGTTACCCTAACTGACGTTTAAATGCTTTGCCGGCGAAGAAGTAAGCGATAACCATAATGCCCACACACCAAGCAAGTGCAATCCAAATATCGTTGCCAACAGTCCCTTCATATAAGAGGGCACGAATCGCATTCACGATTGAAGTCACAGGCTGGTTTTCAGCGAACGCACGAACAATTTTTGGCATAGTTTCGGTAGGAACAAAGGCCGAACTAATAAAGGGCAGAAAAATTAGTGGGTACGAGTAGGCTGTCGCCCCTTCCATAGACTTCGCTGTCAACCCAGGAATGATAGCCAACCATGTCAGCGCCAGCGTAAACATCCCGAGTATTCCAGCTACCGCGAGCCAATCCAGAATATTAGCACTGGAACGGAAGCCCATTAAGAGCGCAACAAGGATAACCACCACGATAGTAAGCACATTAGCAACAAGTGATGTTAATACGTGAGCCCATAATACCGACGAACGCTTGATAGGCATAGTAATGAAACGTGCCATCAGCCCGCTCTTTACATCCGTAAACAACCGTACGGAAGTGTAAGCGACACCGGATGCGATAGCCATCAGCAAGATTCCCGGCAATAAATAATTGACGTAGTTATCCGTTCCTGTCTTTATGGCGCCGCCAAATACGTAGACAAACAACAGCATCATCATAATCGGCGTAATCGCTACCGTAATAATTGTATCCGGACTGCGCATAATGTTGCGCATTAAACGCCCTAATAATACCCCTGTTTTGCTCTTCATTTACATCTCCTCCTTTTTGCCAATGATCGCAAGGAAAATTTCTTCCAATGTCGGCTGCTTCTCGATATACTCCACTTTTGTTGGCGGGAACATCTCTTTAAGTTCTGTAAGAGTACCAGTCGTAATAATTTTTCCGCCATGCAAGATAGCGATACGGTCCGCCAGTTGTTCGGCTTCCTCGAGGTACTGGGTCGTGAGCAAGATAGTCGTGCCGCCGCCGGCAAGTTCCTTGACTGTATCCCACACTTCAATACGCGCTTCAGGGTCAAGCCCTGTCGTCGGTTCATCGAGAAAAATGACTGCTGGCGTCCCGATCAAGCTCATGGCGATATCAAGCCGGCGCTTCATCCCACCTGAGTACTGGTCTGCCCTCTGGTTGGCTGCATCAGTCAGGCTGAATCTTGCAAGCAAATTGTCAGCGACTTGAGCGGGACTAGAAACTTCACGCAACTTGGCAATCATTATCAAGTTTTCTCTCCCCGTGAGCATACCGTCTAAAGCTGCAAACTGCCCTGTCAGACTGATACTTTGACGAACATGATCCGGTTGACGCTGAACGTCAAAACCACAAATACCTACTTCGCCGCCATCTTGCTTCATCAGCGTCGAGAGGATATTGACTATCGTCGTCTTGCCCGCTCCATTTGAGCCCAGCAGTGCGAAAATTTCGCCACGCTGCACTTCAAAATCTACCCCTTTTAACACTTCCTTATCTTTAAAGGATTTTTTTAATCCTTTTACAGAAATCGCTGTATTGGTCATACTTTTTTCCTCCTTAAAAAATGTTTTGTAAAGCTAGACTGCCTACACTCCTCTATTTAGTATTACTGATAATCTGTATTACTTAGTACTGATTTAAAAATATAACTGAATAGCGATGGCGGCAATTCACATTTGTAACCAGCTAATCAGTCGGTATTACCTGTTGCATTTATTTTTTTCTCAATTGCTTCATGATACTTTCATTCAAATCTTCACGATACTTGGAAACATAAGTTTTAGCGTTTGCCACTAGTTCGTCAGCAAAGGATGCCACGTCCTCCCCAGTGATTTCTAGCACTTGTCTGCCTTCCGCCGCACCGGCTTCAAACAAATCGATTAGTTCATACTGTATGTGTAGCATATCCATCCCGTTACCAGCTGAGAAATTCCACATGTAGTTTTGAATTTTCTTAAACACAAACTGATAGTCCTCTGGCAGAGCTCCAACCCGTGCCATCATCATTTTGTACTCTTTTTTATCACCAATTAATTTTTTGAACATTTCCAACATATTATTTTTCCTCCTTTTTTATAAAGCAGAACAAGAAACTCCCAAAATATCGGCCGAATATTTAATCTTATGAGGCTAGTTTGACTTCAAGACGTTAATTTTTGATGATACAAAATCCCATTTTCTCCAAAATAATTCAAGCTCCTGACGGCCATCCTCATTTAGTGAATAAAACTTGCGAGGCGGCCCCATGTCTGACGGTTTCTTTTCAATATTCACAAGTTTTTTCTTCTCTAATCGCACAAGGATGGTATAGACCGTTCCTTCCACGACTTCAGTAAACCCAAGCTCATTAAGGTGGCGGGTAATCTCATAGCCATAAGTTTCACGGCGGCTAATGATTTCCAGAACACATCCTTCCAGCGAACCTTTCAGCATTTCAGTTAAATTTTCCATATTCTGATCCTCCTTTACCCCCTATTCTGTCTGACTTATATTCAGTATCACAGAGTACTAAGGCTAATTTTTACTGAATAGCTTTTGAGAAGCCTCACTATTCAGTATTACTTATTACCACTACATTGTATGACTAAGTAGATGGAATGTCAACTCGATTTTTAAATTTTTTCTTAAATCCGCTTTTGCCTATTGGATACTGAATATATTTTTAAAAACCACTCTATTCAGTATTACTTATTACCACTACATTGTATGACTACGTAGATAGAATGTCAACTCGATTTTTAAATTTTTTCTTAAATCCGCTATTATCTATTGGATACTGCCTATTTTCTTCTTAAGAAATCTCACCACATACCTATCCAGCTAAGAAAAGGAAATACCCAAAACAAAAATTCCGCATTTTTATTTTGGGCGTTATAATATTCCGAAGTTAATGAATGTGGATAGCTCTCCTTATTAAAAAGACGGATCATTTTTTTGTTCTTCTACTAATGCACCCGTGCATCTAATACATGAGCTTGCGAATACATACAAACTCTTTATAAAGTGAAACTTTAATCTGTGGGGGGTTTTGTTCATCCCCTACTGATTATTAGTCCTCATCAATCGGGCGTTTACGGGCAACAGGGCTCCCACCTAACTTCTTTGCTCCAGCTGAATTTTGAGGTGGGAGTTTTACTGCCCGCAAATAGCGGGATAAAGTCAACTCTTCATATAGGACATCCTTTTTGTTACGATAACATCATATTCATATCTTCTGCTGCGGTTGTAATTAGTTTTAAACCGAATGTCTCTTGTAATACATCAAGCACACCAGGTGAAATAAATTCAGGTGCCTTTGGACCAATGCGAATATCTTGAATACCAAGACTAAATAGCCCAAGTAAAATGGCAACCGCTTTTTGTTCAAACCATGATAGAACAATACTCACTGGCAATTCATTCACTTCACATTGAAAAGCATCAGCTAAAGCGGCCGCTATTTTCACTGTAGAAATTGAATTATTACATTGTCCTAAGTCAATGTAACGTGGAATCTCCGTACCGGGCACAACACCATAACTTACATCATTAAAGCGGAATTTCCCACAGGAAGTTGTTAAAATAACCGTTTCTGGCGGAAGTGACGTTGCTAATTCACGATAGTATTCCCCGCCTTTTCCTGGTGCATCACAACCTGCGATAACAAAGAAACGCTTAATTTTCCCTTCCTTTACTGCCTCAATAATTTCTGGAGCTAATGATAATACTGTATTATGATGAAACCCTGTTACTAACTGTTCATCCGACTCCATATGTACTTCTGGAAGTTCTAGCGCTTTTTGAATCACTGGTGTAAAATCGTCATTTTCAATTTTTTGTACGCCCTCTAAGCCTGCAATATCATATGAAAAGAATCGATCAGAGTATGATCCTTTAATTGGCATAACACAGTTCGTTGTAGCTAATATAGCACCAGTGAATTTTTCGAAAAGTCGTCGTTGATCGTACCATGCCTTACCAATGTTTCCTTTTAAATGTTTATATTTTTTCAGTTGTGGATATCCGTGTGCTGGTAGCATTTCAGAATGCGTATAAATGTTAATTTCTTTTCCTTCTGTTTGCTTTAATAACTCTTCTAATGCAAATAAATTATGACCAGTAACTACAATTGCCTTACCTTCTACATGGTTCTGCGTAATTTGAACAGGCTCCGGAACACCAAAGTGATTCGTATGTGCCTCATCTAATAACTCCATTACTCGTAAAGCCGATTTCCCTACTTTCATAGCCATATCAATATGTTCTTGTTCATTAAAGTTAGAATTTGTTAATGTCATATATAGCGCTTCTTGAGTTGTAGCATCTACAAATGCATCTGTATACCCTAGCTGCGCAGCATGCGTACGATAAGCCGCTATTCCTTTTAATCCAAACACAATCGTATCTTGTAAACTTGCAATTGTTTCATTCTTACCACAAACACCCATCACTTTACATCCGCCTGTTGGCGTTTGCTCACATTGATAACAAAACATATCATCCCACCCTCTCCCAATCATTCATTACAAATCAAGCATAATACCCATCAGGAAAAAAGGATGTGATATCAATCACAATAATATATATAAATTTGTGACAGTTCATATTGTTGACATAATATTTTTACTGACACTAAAAAACATACAGAAAAATGGACACCTTTGTTGATGCTTTCAAATAGCTAGATAATTGATTTAGAGAACTATTAGCAACTAATAAGCATACAAAAACGCTATTCTTTCTATCATTCAACAGAAAGAATAGCGTTTTTTCATTTTGAAGAACTATCAATTTTTTGATTAAAGATTTTATAGGAAACCTCTTTATTTACAATACATTTACACCATCTTAACATTTTTTACATTATTTATATGATATATTTATATAGAAACTACTTAAGAAATTTCATGTACATTGTTATCTTTATGATCTCTTATTTAATTGATAAGAGGTCATGTTATATTTTTATAACAGGGGTGAATTAGGATGACTGAAACATTAAAGACACTTATAATGCTTGATGTTACTTACGTTATTATAGCAATTATGACGGTACTAGTATTTGTATATTTAGAATTAAAATCTCAGTAACATATTTAGGCGTAATCAATAGCTTCGGCATTTCAATATAGTTAAAAGAAAAAGAGGAGGAAATAGTTTTCTCCTCTCTTTTGTATTCCAAAAATTTCTTAAATCTACAATTCGCTTCATTATTACTTTATTTCTTGTTTCTTATTTCAACAAATCCAATGTATGTAAAAGTAATCCTCTGTCCCCTACTTCTCCATGACCAGGCACTACTAAGTTCATATTTCCATATCGGTTCAACACATTCTCAATCGATATCGACCATTCATTTACATATGCATCAGCAACATTCCCTAAATCTTTAGCTTCCGCAGATTTCACTAAACAGCCTCCAGCTAAAATGTTGTATTGCGGTAACCATACGACAATATTATCTTCTGTATGCCCTTTCCCTGGATAGAACGTTTCTACTTTTATATTTCCAAACTTCAAATTTGTAATTGTTTGTAGGTCTCCAAGTGGCTCCTCATATCCATTTTTCTTTGCTAGTTCCGCAGTTAATGCTGTACTATGCGCTTTAATGCCTCTTTCTTTCAACGTTTTTATCCCGCCAATTCGATCAGCATGCGCATGTGTAATAATGACATCCGTTACGCGCTTCTGAAATTTCTTTTCTACCATCTCTATTAGTTCCTTCGTTAACTTATCATCCCAAGAAGAATCGACAAGCACTAACCCTTTAGAAGTGTTAAGAACTAGACCGTTCGAAGGAACTGCTACTCCATTAAAATAACCTAACTCAGTATGAACCCATACATTTTTGTTTAACTGAGAAATTGAAATAGTTCCTGTCTCATTCTTTATTACTTTTTGCTCTAGCTTTTGTTCCGCTTTCACAGAAGAAATTGTGCTAACAAATTGAATTGTTCCTAGTAAACTAACACATACCCCTAATTTTAATAATGTATTCTTTTTCATTTTCTCCACCCTTTCTTTCAAACTAAATAGTTATTACCTATATTAGACAATTCGTCTCAAATGTTTGTTCCATCTTTTTTTACATATTTTTCATACCATTAATAAAAAGCGCACAAAATTTTGTGCGCTTTTTAACTTTCCTTTTACCATTCACGTTTTTTATTAATCATCATTTTTTCTTCAAACGCCTTCTCTAAATCAATTTCTAACTTGTTTGCTAAATCACATACATTCCAAATTACATCAAACATTTCTAAACCAATCTCTCTTTTCGAATCTTGTATTTTATCACGCTTTAATATAACTTCCGCTAATTCACCTAATTCCGCCATCGCATACATCGTACGCTCTTCAATTGTTGTATCTTGAAATCCTTTTTCTTTACTGAAATTTAATACATATCTCTGGAATTCCACAATATTCATACTTAATCTCCCCTCATCACAAATACTCCATTTTTCTATTACACTTAAAATCAAAAATGTATTTTGTTAAATTATAACATTCATACTATAATTTATTTATAGCCCTTTAACGGAGGTGTTCTCAATGACTCTCTTCGCTTCCCCATCATTATTCATACTAGCAATCATTTCATTTGCATTAGCTTATTTCATCGGAGTAAAACAATACACTTGGCTCTTATCAGGATTCAATGAACGCCGTGTACCTGACAAAGTGAAGTTATCAAAAATAGTTGGTCTTTATAATTTAATTGCTGGTGTTATTGCCACAATTGGCAGTGTCTTCATTACTCCTAATGTTAAAATTATATTTCCCATCATTATTATTGGACACGTCATAATAGCCGCATATGTAAGTACACGTATGGTTCAGTAAAAAAAGATCATCCAAATGGATGATCTTTTTCATAACTTATCAACATATTGCTTCGCTTCTAACAATGAAAATCCAAAAGCCTCTCTTACTCTCTTAATTGCTGTAACTGTTTTTCCATCTTCCACAAGCTGGCGTAATTCTTTATTAATTTCAGGTTCTCTATCTACAATTCCCATTTCTTTCGAAATTAATTGTAATCTATCTTCCATCCTCTTTAAACGCGTATCTGTTTCCTTTTCTCTCTATTTACTACTGTATAATAAAGTTAATATTCTGTTTTTAAAAGAAAGGAGTCACTATGAACTTAAAAAGTAACAATATATATGAGAAAATGAACCAATATTCTGTTTCAGGGTTAAGCTTTGCCATTATACGTGACGGTAAACCTGATGAAGCCACTGCTTTCGGAACACTTGAATCTGGAACAACTAGAACTGTCACTACGGATTCCATATTCAATTCTTGTTCTATTAGCAAATTCATCACTTCAATGCTTGTACTAACGTTATCAGATCAAGGAATCGTACATTTAGATGAAGACGTAAATGATAGACTCACATCTTGGAACATCCCTACCAATCTATTTACTTCACAGAAAAAAGTCACGCTGCGAAACTTATTAAGTCACCAATCTGGAATCATTGATCCTCCCAATAGTTTTGAACATTATACACTTGCACAAGGAATACCTAAAATCCCTGAACTCCTTGCTGGTAAAACATTATATTGCCCAGTACCTATAGAAGTAACTTATGCACCAGAAAGCCAATTCCACTACTCTGACGCAAATTTTTGTATTATCGAACAACTACTTGAAGATATTACGGGGAAATCATTTAGTCAGTTACTAGAAGAACTTATCTTCCAGCCACTACAAATGAAAAATAGCACACTCTTCTCTCCCGAATACATAGATAAAACCGATGCTTTTGCTTGCGGGCATAATAAAAATGGAACTGTAACAAATGAGAAGTATCCATTTTATCCATTCGCAGCAGCTTCAGGCGTTTGGACAACACCAACTGACTTATCAACTTTAGTACTCGGACTCATTCATTCCTTACAAGGAAATAGCAAACTGGAACTTTCTCAAAAAACAGTACAAGATATGATTTCTCCTCAAGGATGCACCAAATGGACTGGGTTAGGTGTTTTTCTAGAGTATTCTAATGAAGACTTACAAATTCATTCACTTGGCTGGGGTGTTGGATTTCAATGTATGATGGTATGTAATCCATACCGAGGTAATGGCGCTGTTATTATGACGAATTCGGATTTAGGTGTTCATCAAAAGGATGGGATTATTGGTGAGATTTTAAAAATGTTATCCTTATAATTAACGAAGTAAAACAAAGAAAGAAGCTGATTCTCCCAGCTTCTTTCTTTATATAACATTTTTCACCACAATTTTAATATGTTCTGGTGCGATAATTTCAGTTATACTTTCTTGGAAATCTTCATGCAGCAGTTCTTCAATATGCTCTAACTGCACTTCGACATGTGTGCATTCTAAATTATGTATGTTTAATAGTGCATAATGATCTTTCTTCTTAATTACTAAATATTGATTTTCTTCTGTTATGAGTACAGAACCTAATCGTATTCCTAGTAGACGTTGATCATCAAACTTCACAATTTTTTCCCCTTTCCAACTACGAATGTAATTACTATACAAAAAACCTAATTTAAGGAAAAGAATCTTATATAGACTATATCATAATTTACTAAAATATAAATATCATATTTTCTTTCAATAGAAATCCCCGTTTTTTTATATATTTCGATACAAAAAACTTTCTCAACGAAAAATTATAATTTTCAGTTTTTTATTTCATGAAAATCTATTATACTAAAGCTAATAAACGTTTGAAATGTTTGACCTCTCCTAATTCATGTACATATGGATGATCAGTAGCTGTTGCTACTGATCTATTTTTTGATTTCAGAAAGCAAATACACCGCATCCTTTCCTACACCACAAATAAGCGCAGAACCCCTTTGAGATTGCCACGGCAGTCCAATATAATACAATCCTCTTACTGGACTCATTCCCTTTGTATGATTAGGAAATCCATTCATATTCACTGCCTTTTCTATTTCAATCCATTTATAATCTTGAACAAAACCAGTTGACCATATAATACTTTGTGCACTATACGTGCCACCATTCTGAAACATAATATTATTTCCTGATGCACTTACCACTTTTCCCTGTAGTTTTATTGCTCCACTACGAATAAGTTCCTTACCTTCAAAACCAAAAATGGGATCCTTTCGCTTCTGAAACCACCTTCCTCTCTTTGTATGTATTTCAGCATACAATAAACCCATTTTTTCTAACCAATTAAAAATGCTTTTTCTAAAAAGATATAACGGTAAAAAGGTTAACGGATGACTTATAGCCATTGTAACTTCATGAGTTTTTGCAAGTTCTACTGCTATTTGCATGCCTGAATTCCCACCACCTACTACAAGTACTTTTCCCTTTGGAATTTGTAATGGTGATTTATATTGTGATGAATGTATTTGAAAAATATGTGATGAAAGATGTTGTGAAAATGAGGGGATGAATGGTTGCTGAAAACCACCTGATGCGATAATAACTTTTTTCGATTGTAAAATTTCTGTAGGAGTGTGTAATTCAAATATTTCTTTCTCTTTTCTTATTTTTAAAACTTGAGTCTGTAATTTTACCGGCAATTGAAAATACCTTGCATATTCTTCTAAATAAATTGCAATTTCATCTTTACATGGAAATCCACTCCCTTCTCCTTTTAATATCATACCTGGTAAACTACTATATTCCCTTGGTGTGAAGAGCTGCAAAGAATCATAGCGGTCTCTCCAAGAATCGCCAATTCGGTTTCCCGCCTCAAGTAATAAGAAACTATATCCTTCCTGCTTCAAGTAGTATCCCATTGTTAATCCAGCTTGACCAGCTCCCACGATAATTATATCTTTCATTCCAATTCCTCCTTCTCACAAACACATGAATACATGTTCATATGTTCATACGTTTCCATAATCATAACATTTTATTTTTTTATAATTCAATATCTATCCAAAATAAAAAAGAGCAGTTCACTATAAAGTAAACTCCCCTTAATATGTATCATCTCGTTACTCATTAATATTTCAATTGTCCCCCAAAGGATCTAACGGCCCATACACACTAACACCTAAATTTATTATCATTTCGAATATCTTTTAATACCGCCTTTAAAGCGTGACTATTCCCATTAATATCTGAAATCATCGCTATTTTTCTCTTCATTGTAACCCCTACTTTGATAAATTATTTATAACACCTCAATTTCTAAACCCTTTCCTCATAAAATGTAATTCTATTTGAGAACGGATCAATCACAGTTAATTCAATTGTATCCCAAGGTGTTCTCTCTATATCAGGTTTTGAATACGCATAATCTTTACTTGATAAAATAGCATAATAACTTTTTAAATCCTCTATTTTCACACGAATTGCACCGCCTGGTGAAGCATCCCCGTGATGTTCAGATAAAGTGAAAATTTAATCAGTGGGGGGGTGTCCTTCCCCCACTGATTATTAGTTGAACCAATCGGGCATTTACGGGCAGTTATCTCCCACCTAACTTCCTCGCATTCGCCAAATTTTGAGGTGGGAGTCTTACTGCCCGTTAATGCGGGATAGATGTATTACAGTATCATTTAACGAAATTTGCATATATAATGGCATATTTTCCTCATACCGATGTTCCCAATCCAGTTTAAATCCTAAAAAATTAAAGTAAAATAACTGAGCCTTTACAATATCAAAAATTCTAAATATAGGTGTAATCATTTATAATCCCCTCCTATTTATAAACATCCGCCGCCAATTCCCGCAAAACATCTACATTCATCACTTCAAAACAACCACTGCTTTTCTTTATAATTTCTTTATCACAAAAAACATTTAATGTACGTAATAAATGCCGATAACTCGTCCCTAACAATTCAGCTATTTCCGTTAAATTCCCACTAAACACAATTCTATTTCCGTGCTGAACCGCCCGTTCCCCTGCTGCTAACATGTAACTCGCAAGTCGATTTTCAAGTGGATACAGTAAATTAATTGTACTATTTTTTGAAAGTCGATTTAATTTATGGGCTAAAGAACCGCAAATACATCTCAAAAATTTCGCATCATGAAATAATTGGTTTCTCACTTTCCCTAAAGGTAGCCCAACACAATACGAATCTGCCATCACTTGTACGTTTGAAGCAGTCTTTTGAGAATGAATTAACTCCACATCTCCTAGTAACTGCAAACTATCATAAAAACATAATAATACCGATTTCCCGTTACTTAATGTGTTAAACGCTTTCGCTTTTCCTTCAACAAAGAAATATAAATAATCTATCTCTTCGTTTTCTCTGCAAATGAACTCATTCTTTTTAAAAAATATAAGTTCCATATATGGTTTCATATCACTACTAAAAAATGAATCAATATTATTTTGTTTCATATACTCTGCTAATTTATTAGAATTACATACTTTCTTCATAGTCCCCCACCTTTACAACTCATCCCAATTGTAAACAAAATTTTCTTCTTCCACTATGACATATGTCATAGTAATACACAATTTCAGCATGATACAGTCATTACAAATATGAAATATAAAGGGGCTATTACATTGTATAACTTTCTTTCTGTCTTTATTGGTGTGCTCATTGCCGTTATGCTTCCATTGAATGGGATTTTATCTGAGTTAATTGGCAAGTACACAGCGAGCGTTGTCATTCACCTTGTCGGTTTAATTGCAGTTATTTTCGTTTTAATCCTTAACAAAAATAAAATCCATTTTGATAAAGGTATTCCACTTTTTTTATATAGTGCTGGGGCAATTGGAGTGTTCACTGTTCTTTTTAATAATATAAGTTTCTCTGCTCTTGGTGCCTCTATTACAATTGCATTAAGCTTACTTGGTCAATCCATCGCTTCCATAGTTATTGATCATTTCGGTTTATTAGGAATGAAAGTTTCGAAGTTTGATAAGAAAAAATTAATTGGATTATTATTCATCTCTTCTGGAATTATAGTCATGACAATTTATTAATGGAGGCAAGAAAATGTTATATATTTGTATCGCTATTTTAGCTGGTGTTTCTATCGTTGTTGCTAGAATTATTAACGCGAATTTAGCAAAGGAAATTGGAAATTGGGAAGGCACATTTTTCAATTATATTACTGGATTATTTTTCTCCATGTTATTTTTAATTTTCAGTTCAGATTCGTTGTATATTTCTAGTCATACGTTACAATCCATACCTATCGCTGTATACTTAGGCGGATTAGTAGGCGTTATCGTCATCTCATTATCAAACTATATTACTCCTAAAATATCAGCATTTTATTTAACATTACTCATCTTTATCGGACAATTGTTTACGGGGACTATCATCGATTTCTTCCTGTCACACGAACTATCAACCGGAAAAATTATCGGTGGAATTCTCGTATTAATAGGGCTCACTTACAATTTACTCGTTGATCGCCCTATAAAAACCGTGAAGCATAACCACGTTCAACTATAATACTTTACGCTTACCTATCATATATTAATAGAAAAGCTCTTCACATGAAGCCATAGAGAGGAGAATACCCTATTAAGAAAATCATTTTATTGATAGGTAGCGCATTGATTGTTTTTGGAACCGTATGGTTTTTAAACTCTGGAAAATCTATTCAAGATCTCTATACAGCAAGTAAACCAAAGAAGAAAGCTACTATTATTTCAACTCAAAGAGACCCAAATGCACCTCCTGTTTTTTTAGGAAAGCAGGAAATAAAAGATATACATGTAGAGTCGCTTAAGACAAAAAAATCTATCTTCCTTACAAAAACAGATGAATTAAAAACATTCATTAACAGTATGGATACAGCAAAAAAAGGCGATTTAACGCTAGATGAAGAAGGTTCTGATTTAGTAGATTGTAACATGTGGATTACTTTCCAAGATGGAACTTATAAACAATATTTAATTTGGATAGTAGATAACAACAGTAGTGAAGTTATGATTGCCCATCAAAACACTCCTGATGACGTAGACCTTACTTATTATCAATTAAATGAAGGTAATTCAAAAAAAGTATATAACTTATTTAAAAAGGTTATTTAATAGAAAAAGTCATGAGCTACTATGAAGTGCACCCCAATTGTT
>NZ_NADV01000043.1:0-230066 GCF_003264175.1 Bacillus sp. SRB_331
TAACTTTCGGGGGTCACTTCAAAAGTTATGCTGACTGTTTTTTTAGCTCTTTCACATATGAATCTACACTTTGAAAAGGCACTGTAATTTTAAAAGCATCTTTTTGCTCGTTAAATTGTTTTTCATTATAAGGACCAAATCGTTTATTATGCTTTACATCGATAATCCAATAATGTTCACTTTTTTTATTTGTAATTGCTGCGTCAGGATTATTTGGATCTGATTTTTCCTCAATTTGCTTTGTGATAATGTATTTATCGTCCCAAGCAATTTCTGTAATTTTTGCAGGGATGTATTGTGTAGCATATACAGCATCCTGCGATGGGAAAAGTTCAAATGCATCTCCAGAAGTATGTATGAGTTCATATTCATCGTTAATTGTATAGGTTAAATGGTTTGTATTGCCTGTGCAACCTGTTAATAAGAGTGCGGCAAATAGGATTATCCATCTTTTCAATATGGGAACCTCCTTTATAATGCTGTTGTAACACATTGTACAAGAAAAGTAAGCGAAACGCCAGTTTACAATGTTTTTTAGAAGTGGTACGATGAAACGGGTAAAGAAGGATATGAAGGAGTCGACACAAAATGAAGTTAAAGATGCATCGTCCAGCGCTTGTAATGAATCGCATAGGTGCTTCCCTTATTGACATGTTTTTAATCTCGGTTACGTACGGTGCAGTAGTAGCTATTATTACAGGAAACTATAGTGCTATTTTTAATCGTTTTAATATAAGTTTAGGTGACTATAGATATGACCTTACACTTGTTTTCGTATTAATGGCTATAAATTTTATTCTGTTACCTTTTCTTTGGAACGGTTCTACACTTGGTAAAAAGGTAACAAGAACAAAAATAATCTCGTTAACAAGTGAAAAACTAACGTTACAAACATTAATAATACGATTTTTGGTATTATTATTACCAAGCATATTATTACTTGGAGTTCCATTAATATGCAATGTATATATGATGTTATTCCGCAAAGATAATTGTGGCTTCCATGATTTAATTGCAAAGACAAAAGTGATGAGTCTTGTATAATTAATATTTAGAGTATACGTGCTACTAATGAAATAAGACTTTTTATTGTTTGTATATAAAAAGTCTTATTTTTAATTTCATGAAAAATTCCATCATTATCTTATTTTTTGGAAAATTAGATAAATGGAATTGATATAGGGCGGATATTTCCTATATAATACCCTCCATATTATTGATGGATGTTTAAAGAAGCTGTAGCTAATTCAAACATCCTATTTTCGTTTTAAATAGATTGAAAATTAAGAGAATGTTATAATGGGTATAAATAATATCGTTATATAACAAAGGGGGATTTGGAATGACTGGAGGTAGCTTAATATTTTGGGGAATTCTTATTTTTATTGGTTTAACCTTCGATCAATATAATAGTAAGAAAAAAAAAGAAACAAAAAAGTAATCGCTTACAAGCTGTAGAGTGAACTTTTCCAGCTTGCAGACTAATCTAATAAAGGAGTATACTGAATGACGGTAAGACTTATAGAAGGGGTAATGAAAATGAAGCTTGCAGGAAAGGTTGCCATTGTAACTGGTGGTGGCATCGGTATTGGACGTAGTACAGCTCTTTTGTTGGCTAAGCAAGGCGCAAAAGTAATTGTGACGGACATTGATCAAGAAAGTGGACAAGCAACAGCTGAGGAAATTACGGATTTAGGCGGAGAAGCACTTTTTGTATCCTACGATATGGGGAAACAAGGAGATTGGCAACGTGTTATTAGTTTTGCTATGGAGGCATATAGTCGTATTGATATGCTTTTTCAAAATGCTGGTCTATATAAAATAGATTCTATTTTTTCTCGCCAACAAGAGAACGATTCCAATGTACTTTGTATTAATGACGTTTGGATAGAGATAAAACAATTAACGTCATCTTTTATGAAACAGCAAGAAGAAGTGGTGCTTAGTGATTTACCTGTTTTTGGTATTATTAGCACGAGAGGACAATCATTTCATACAATAGAAGCCCTAGTATAATAATGGAAAACCGCCCCCAGTATATATGTGGACGGTTTTTTTGTATGTTCTATTATAGAACTTTATTTTTTAACGAATACGTTGTTCGGTTTGGCTATCAAAGAAATGTGCTTTATTCATATCAAAAGCAAGTTTAATTTGGTCACCAGGTGAAAAAGTATGTCTTGCATCAACACGTGCTGCAAAATCTTGATTTCCAAGTTTCATATATAAAATGGATTCAGCCCCTAACAACTCTGCAACTTCAATTTTTGTTGTGAAAGTAGTAGATTGTGAAGCTTCTAAAAATAATAGTTCATCATGAATATCTTCTGGACGAATACCTAAAACAATTTCTTTATTTACATAGCCTTGTTCGCGTAATAACTTCATTTTTCCTTCAGATACTTTAAACTTTATTGAACTGTCTATAACGAAATCGGTTTCAGTTAATTTTCCACGGAAGAAATTCATTGCGGGTGAACCGATAAAACCACCAACGAAAATATTTTCAGGTGTTTCATATACTTCTTTTGGAGTTCCAATTTGTTGGATTTTGCCGTCTTTCATAACAACAAGGCGTGAAGCCATTGTCATTGCCTCAGTTTGATCATGTGTTACATAAATTGTCGTTGTGCCAAGGCGGTGGTGTAATTTAGAAATTTCTGATCGCATTGCAACACGTAGTTTAGCGTCTAAGTTTGATAAGGGTTCATCCATTAAGAAAACTTTTGCGTCTCGAACGATTGCTCTACCTAATGCAACACGTTGACGTTGTCCACCTGATAAAGCTTTCGGTTTTCTATCTAAATATTGTTCAAGCCCTAAAATTTGAGCTGCATGTTTCACTCGACGGTCGATTTCATCTTTCGGTATTTTTCGAAGTTTTAATCCAAATGCCATATTATCATACACACTCATATGTGGATAAAGAGCGTAGTTTTGGAAGACCATTGCGATATCTCGATCTTTTGGAGGAACATCGTTCATTAGCTTACCATCAATTGAAAATTCTCCTTTTGAAATATCTTCAAGTCCAGCTACCATTCGTAGTGTTGTAGATTTTCCACAGCCAGAAGGACCAACGAATACGATAAATTCTTTATCTTGAATGTGTAAGTTAAAATCTGTTACGGCTGTTACGTTATTATCATATATTTTATAAATATTTTCTAATTTAAGCTCTGCCATGATATTTCCCCCTAGAAAGTTTATGCAAACGTTTTCTTTGAATTTATTATAAACGAATAGATTCAAAAAAGAAATAAAAACACTATAAAAAAATAAAACGTTTTCATTATTCCTATGAATATATAATAAGTTTCACATGTTTTATTAGAAAAAGAAAATAAATATTGTAAGCGCTATTTTAAATTTGGATAGAATCTGTTATCATTCAGTAATGAAAACGTTTGCGCCTTAAAAAAAAGAAAAAAGAATCAATAGTATAGATGAAATGGGGTAGCATAATGGGAAAACAATGGTGGAAAGAAAGTGTAGTATATCAAATTTATCCTCGTAGTTTTATGGATAGTAATGGTGATGGTATAGGTGATCTTCGTGGTATTCTTGCGAAGCTAGACTACTTAAAAGAATTAGGTATTGATGTAATTTGGTTATCACCAGTCTATGAATCTCCAAACGATGATAATGGTTACGATATAAGTGATTATTGTAAAATTATGAACGAGTTCGGAACAATGGAAGATTGGGATGAACTATTACATGAAATGCATAAACGTAATATGAAACTTATGATGGACTTAGTTGTTAATCATACTTCAGATGAACATAATTGGTTTATTGAATCATGTAAATCGAAAGATAATAAATATAGAGACTATTATATATGGCGCCCTGGAAAAGAAGGGAAAGAGCCGAATAACTGGGGAGCAGCATTTAGTGGATCTGCATGGCAATATGATGAGATGACAGATGAATATTATTTACATCTGTTTTCTAAAAAACAGCCAGATTTAAACTGGGATAATGAAAAGGTAAGACAAGATGTTTATGACATGATGAAGTTTTGGTTAGAAAAAGGAATTGATGGGTTCCGTATGGATGTTATTAATTTTATTTCTAAAGAAGATGGCTTACCAGCTGTTGAAACGGATGAAGAAGGATATGTTTCAGGGCATAAACATTTTATGAACGGTCCGAACATTCATAAGTATTTGCATGAAATGAATGAAGACGTATTGTCTCAGTATGACATTATGACGGTTGGGGAAATGCCTGGTGTAACGACAGAAGAGGCTAAATTGTATACAGGGGAAGCTAGAAAAGAACTACAAATGGTATTCCAATTTGAACATATGGATTTAGATTCCGGAGAAGGTGGGAAATGGGATGTAAAACCATGCTCACTTCTTACTTTGAAACAAAATTTAACAAAGTGGCAAAAAGCATTAGAACAAACAGGATGGAATAGCCTTTATTGGAATAACCATGACCAGCCTCGCGTTGTATCTCGTTTTGGTAATGATGGAGCTTATCATACTGAATCAGCAAAAATGTTAGCGACAGTACTTCATATGATGAAAGGGACACCATATATTTATCAAGGAGAAGAAATCGGAATGACCAATGTTCGATTTGAATCAATTGATGAATACCGAGATATTGAAACACTAAATATGTATAAAGAAAAAGTTATAGAGCGCGGCGAAGATATAGATAAAGTGATGCAGTCTATATATATAAAGGGCCGAGATAATGCTAGAACTCCGATGCAGTGGGATGATAGAGAACATGCTGGATTCACAACGGGTGAGCCTTGGATCGCGGTAAATCCTAACTACAAAGAGATTAACGTGAAACAAGCGATTCAAGATGAAGAATCAATTTTTTATTACTATAAAAAATTGATTGAATTACGTAAAAACAATGAAATAGTTGTGTATGGAACATATGATTTAATATTAGAAAATAACCCTTCTATTTTTGCTTATGTAAGAACATATGGAGAAGAAAAGCTGCTGGTGATTGCAAACTTCACTGCGGATGAATGTGTATTTGAATTGCCAGAGGATATTGTTTATAGTGAAGCAGAGTTATTAATACACAATTATGATGTAGAAAATGTATTAATAGAAAACATTACATTACGACCATATGAAGCAATGGTATTTAAATTGAAATAAGAAAAGCCTTATGCCACCCTGGCATAAGGCTTTTACTATTACCATTTTAAAATAGAGAATCCATACGGTGGAAGTGTAACTTGTAATACACTTGCTTCCGCTGAAAATTCTTCGTTTGTATAAATGTTAATTATTTTCTTACCAGTAACATGAAGAGGGAGTGACACTGTAACTTCACTATTAGTAGGGTTTAAAACGAAAAAGATAGTTTCATCCTCATATGTTTTCGTATAAGAAATATAATTATGTTCATCATTTGCTTCGATAAATTGAAAAGTACCATGTCCTCCAAATGCTTTATGTTGTTTCCGTAATGAAATTAATGTTTGTATATGTGTAAATAATGCATGATCTTGTTCTTTAGTATCCCAAATCATACATTTACGGCAATCGGGGTCCATGCCACCATCCATACCAATTTCATCTCCGTAATAAATACAAGGAGAGCCGATGAAAGAAAGATGGAATACATAGAGCAATTTCAACTTATTTTTATCTCCGTTGCATGTTGTTAAAATTCTTGGAGTATCATGGCTGTCTAATAAATGAAATGCTGCTTCATTTACATTCATAGAGTAGGAATGTAGAGATTCCGTAATTTGCTTCATGAATTCACTTGCTTTAATGGAATCGTTAGCAAAGTAAGAAAGTAGAGCGTTTGTAACAGGATAGCTCATGACAGCATCAAATTGATCGCCTTGTAGCCACGGGAGGGCATCGTGCCAAATTTCTCCCAAAATATATACTTCAGGATTTAATGTCTTTATTTCAGTTCGGAATTCTCTCCAAAAACTGTGATCGACTTCATTTGCTACATCAAGGCGCCAACCATCTATATGGAATTCCCTTACCCAATAACGACCTACTTCAAGTAAATATTCTTTTACATCTGGATGTGCCGTATTTAATTTAGGCATATATGGTGTAAATGCGAAAGTATCATAGTTAGGAAGTGGCTCGGTTATAATTGGAAATTCATGAATATGGAACCAATCTTTATAGGCGGAATTTTCACCTTGTTCCAGCACGTCTTGAAATTTATCAAAGAAGTACCCGCTATGATTAAAAACAGCGTCGAGCATTACTTTTATACCACGTTTATGACACGCTTCAATGAGTTCTTTAAAAGTTTCTTTCGTACCAAATTGTGGATCAATTTCCATATAGTCAATTGTGTCATATTTATGGTTTGAATGAGCTTTGAAAATAGGTGTGAAATATATTCCGGAAATGCCAAGCTTAACAAGGTAATCAAGGTTTTGAATAACACCAGCAAAATCTCCACCGAAAAAATTAGTTGGAGTTGGATCCGTACTTCCCCAAGGAAGGGTGTTTTCTGGATTCAGTGTACTATCGCCATTAGCGAATCGTTCAGGGAAAATCTGATACCAAATGGTGTCTTTAATCCAGGATGGTGCTTTGAATACATCATCTGCATGAATAAATGGAAAACAGAAAAAGTTACCGACATCGTCATTTGGAATGTTAGAAAAAAATCCTCTTTCTGTATAAATAAGAGTGTCTACGTCGTTTTTTAATTCGAATCCATATCGTAAGCGTTTAAATTTCGGTTCGATTGAAACCGACCAATAATCAAATAACTCAGTAGATCCGGTTTTTTTCATAGGTGTATTCGCAGTAATCCATTTCCCATCTTGCCATTCATACGGATCACCGTAGATGAGGGCAGCGCTGTGAACATCATCTCTTTTTGTGTGTATTCGGATGTGAATTGTTTTTTCGTTGTAAGCGTATGCATGATTATCTTTTGGCCTATGATAGATCGCTTCTTTAAGCATATAGAAAATCCCCCTTTAATACCTCTATACATATTGTTACCTAAAACGAAATAATAAAGATTATGTTGCAAACGATTTCCTTTAACATAACTTTAATATTGCTTATAAGAGTAGTATTCATTTTATGTAAAGTCAATGAATAAAGAGTATGAGGAGATTATTTTGAAAATTAATATTTGCAAAATGAATAAAAGAATGTATAATGATAGACAAATAGCGCAAACGTTTTCATAGATTGATATATTGTTTGCGCTTCAATTAAACTATTAAATGCAAACGTTTTCAGTGGCTAAGGTACATAGACAATTTAGGGAGGTTTTTGGGGTGAAGAAAGCATTATCATTATTAACGGTTTCAGCATTATCAATTGGTATGTTATCTGCATGTGGACCGAAAGATTCAGGGAAAAAGGAAGTAAGTAAAGAAAAGAAAGATTATGATCTTCTCGTTTGGGAAGATGAGAAAAAAGGTGTGGGTCTAGAGCCAGCGGTGAAAAGTTTTGAAAAGAAATATAATGTGAAAGTAAAAGTTGAAGAGGTTCAGATGACGAAACAAATAGAAAAACTTCGTCTTGACGGTCCAGCTGGCACAGGGCCAGATGTTGTAACATTGCCACATGATCATATTGGTAATGCGGTAACAGAAGGGCTACTTTCAGAAGTGAAAGTAGATGATACAGTAAAAAGTAAATTTACAGATTTATCAATAGAAGCACAAACATATAACGGAAAATTATACGGTTTGCCAAAAGCGATTGAAACACCAATCTTTATTTATAATAAAAAATTGATGCAAAAAGCACCTGAAACGATGGATGAACTGTTTAACTTCTCAAAAGACTTTACGAAGGATGGAAAATACGGATTTTTAGCACTAGGAGATAACTTCTACTTCGCTAATGCATTTATGGCAGGTATGGGTGGTTATGTATTTGGTGAAAAAGATGGAAAGCCAAATGCAAATGATATTGGATTAAATAATAGCGGTGCAGTACAAGGTGCTGAATATATTCAAAAATGGTACAAAGAAAAGTTATTCCCGAAAGGTATTATCGGTGAATCTGGTGGTTCAGCTGCAGATGGATTATTTAATGAAGGAAAAGCAGCATCTATTATGAATGGTCCATGGGCATTTCAAGCGATGGAAAAGGCTGGAATAGATTATGGTGTTGCTCCAATGCCAAAATTACAAAATGGTCAACCGATGAAAACATTTGTTGGCGTAAAAGGATGGCATGTAACAAGCTTCTCTAAACAAAATGATTTAGCTACAAAATTTACTGAGTGGGTTACAAATGAAGAAAATGCGAAAATTCGATTTGAGAAAACGAAAGAAATTCCTCCAGTAAAATCAGTAATGGAAGATCCAATTATTAAAGATAACGAAGCTGCAAAAGCGGTTGCCACGCAATCGGAAAATGGAATTCCAATGCCGAATATTCCAGAAATGCAGGAAGTTTGGAAACCAGCTGGGGATGCGCTTCAATTAGTTGTATCAGATAAAGAAGCACCAAAATCCGCACTTGATAGTGCAGTGAAACAAATTAAAGGTAATATTGAGGCAAATCATAGTAAGAAAAAATAAGGTGAAATTCGTGTCTCTAATATGAGGGGCACGAATTCTCTCCCTTCCATGTAGGAAGAAAAAAGGGGGAAGGAACATGCAAACATCTATGGAACCAGCAAATGGGTTAAACCATTCAAAGCATAGGAAAATGGCAACCATGTTATCAATCATTCCAGGCGTGGGCCAAATGTATAATAAACAATTTGTAAAAGGTCTTATTTTTCTAGTATTAACAGGTTCATTTATTGTAGCCTTTGCTGATTTATTAAATATGGGATTATGGGGTATTGTAACGCTCGGTACAGAAGTTCCACGTGACCATTCTGTCTTTCTATTAGTAGAAGGAATCTTGGCACTTATCGTTATCGCGTTTGGGCTCGGCATATATGCATTTAACTTATATGATGCATATCAAAATGGAAAGAAACGTGATATAGGAATACCGTTAAATTCTGTAAAAGAGCAATACCGTAATTTGTTAGATCAAGGTTTTCCTTATTTAATGGTTTCACCAGGATTCTTATTGCTTATATTTGTTGTTGTATTTCCAATCATTTTTGTTATCTTAATTGGATTTACGAATTATGATTTATATCACTCCCCTCCAGCTAAATTAGTAGATTGGGTGGGCTTTAAAAACTTTATTGATATTTTTACATTACCAATGTGGAGAGATACATTTTTAAGTGTATTTTCTTGGACTGTCATTTGGACATTCATTGCAACAACATTACAAGTTGCACTTGGTATTTTTTTAGCGATTATCGTAAATCAGCCTGGTATTAAAGGAAAAGCGATTATTCGAACAATCTTCATTTTACCGTGGGCTGTTCCAGCATTCGTATCTATTCTTGTATTTGCTGGTATGTTTAATGAAACATTTGGAGCAATTAATAACCAAGTATTAGCTTTATTCGGGATTGAAAAGATTGCTTGGATGACAGACCCGTTTTGGGCAAAGATTGCTTTAATTATGATTCAAACGTGGCTTGGTTTCCCGTTCGTCTTTGCGATGACAACAGGTATATTGCAATCGATTCCAGGAGAATTATATGAAGCGGCTACAGTAGATGGAGCGACAGCTTGGCAACAGTTCCGCAAAATTACATTACCACTTGTGTTATATGCAACAGCGCCAATATTAATTACACAATATACGTTTAACTTTAATAACTTTAGTATTATTTATCTATTTAATAACGGGGGACCTGCTGTGTCTGGACAAAATGCAGGTGGAACGGATATTTTAATTTCATGGATTTATAAGTTAACGATGACTTCGGCTCAGTACGGCAAAGCAGCAGCTCTTACAATGATTTTATCGTTAATTGTTATTACAGTTGCGTTATGGCAATTTAAGAGAACAAAATCATTCCAAGAAGAGGATATGATGTAAATGAATATTAAAAGACAGAAGATGTTACGTCTCTCATTAAGTTATTTAGTTATTTTCGTAATGTGTGCCATCATTTTCTATCCGTTATTATGGATTATTGGCTCATCGTTTAATCCAGGGGATAGTTTATCTGGGTCAAGTATTATTCCGGAAAATGCCACGTTAGATCATTATCGCAAGCTGCTTGATCTCGATTCAAGTAATTACTTACTTTGGTATAAAAATACTTTGAAAGTTAGCGTAATGACGATGATTTTCTCTGTACTAGCCATTAGTTTTACTGCCTATGCATTTTCGAGATATCGTTTTGTTGGAAGAAAGAATGGTTTATTAACATTTTTAATTCTGCAAATGATCCCGAATTTTGCAGCGTTAATCGCACTATATATATTAGCTCAGTTAACAGGATTACTTGATACACATCTTGCATTAATTTTAATTTATGTGGGCGGGGCAATTCCGATGAATACATGGCTAATGAAAGGGTATTTTGATACGATTCCAAAAGAACTGGATGAATCAGCTCGGATGGATGGAGCAGGACATTTCCGTATCTTCTGGCAAATCATTATGCCGCTTGCAAAACCAATCGTAGCGGTTGTAGCGCTATTCACTTTCATCGGTCCATTTACAGATTTCATTTTAGCGAGTATTATTTTGCGCACACCGGAAAATTATACTTTAGCAGTTGGACTATATGAAATGGTAGCGAAAAAATTTGGTAATGAATTTACGACATTTGCAGCTGGTTCAGTATTAATTGCAATTCCGATTTCTATTTTATTCTTATCGCTGCAAAAATATTTTGTTTCCGGTTTAACAGCTGGAGGTACGAAAGGATAAAAATGGGACATTACGTCCCATTTCTCTTTTCATCTCCCTATAAAAAATTTGTAGGGAGATGAAAAGAGATTTGACATCATATGTGAAAAGAAGTGAAATAAATAGTATATTATAGTATAGGAAAAAATAGCTATATCCCTTACAATACATGAAGAGGGAGAATAGGATTAGTTTTGCAAGATAGAATAAATAAATGACAGTTTATGACTTCTCCTATGACTTGCAACGGGTGCAAGATAAAATATATGAAAATGGCAGAGAAGTGAAAGGAGGGGATTTTTATGACAGTTACAATTAAAGATGTGGCGAAGAAGGCGAACGTAGCACCATCAACTGTTTCTCGTGTAATTGCTGATAATCCAAGTATAAGTGAAAAGACAAAGCGCCGTGTTCGAAAAGTAATGAGTGAATTAGGATATCATCCAAATTTAAATGCAAGAAACCTTGCGAACCAAACGACGAAGACACTTGGTCTTGTTATGCCGAGTTCTGCAAGTAAAGCTTTTCAAAATCCATTTTTCCCAGAAGTTATAAGAGGAATTAGTTCATTTGCACATGTGGAAGGGTATGCGCTTTATATGTCGACTGGTGAAACGGAAGATGAAATTTTTAATGGTGTTGTAAAAATGGTACAAGGGCGTCAAATCGGTGGTATTATTCTTTTATATTCAAGAGAGAACGATCGGATTATTCAATACTTGCATGACCAAAACTTCCCGTTTGTTTTAATTGGAAAACCATATGATCGAAAAGATGAAATTACATATGTAGATAATGACAATTATACAGCTGCAAGAGAAGTAGCGGAATATTTGATTTCATTAGGCCATAAACAAATCGCATTCATCGGCGGTGGATCAGATTTACTTGTAACGAGAGATCGTTTGGCGGGGATGAGTGATGCTTTGAAACTAGCAGATATTCTATTGCCGAAAGAGTATATTTTACACTTTGATTTTTCAAGAGAGAGTGGTCAACAGGCTGTTGAGGAATTAATGGGACTAAAGCAACCACCGACGGCAATTATGGCAACGGATGATTTAATTGGACTTGGCGTGTTAAGTGCGCTTTCTAAAAAAGGATTTGTTGTACCGAAAGATGTTTCGATTGTAAGCTTTAACAATGCTTTATTATCAGAAATTGCTAGTCCACCACTTTCGACAGTTGATGTGAATATTTATCAATTAGGGTATGAAGCGGCAAAAGCTTTAGTTGATAAGGTGGAGCATTCTGAATCTACTTCAAAATGCATTATTATTCCTCATAAATTATTGAAGCGTCAAACTTGTTATCATTATGCAACAAAAAGCTAAGAGTTTAACTCTTAGCTTTTTTTCTTTAGAAAGGCTTCTAAACGGTCACAGCCTTCTTTTAAAGTTTCGATACTGTAAGCATAAGAAAGGCGAAGGTAGCCTTCACCGTATTCGGAAAATGCGGTTCCAGGAACAACGGCTAGCCCAGCTTCTTTTACAAGATCAAGTGCAAAATCAAATGATGAAGATGTTAAATGTCCAACATATGGGAATAAATAAAATGCACCTGTTGGCTTCTCAACCGTTAAACCCATTTGAATGAGTCTATTATATACGTAATCACGGCGTTTTTTGTATTGATAGCGCATCATCTTCGGGGCATCTTTAGCAGCTGTTAAAGCTTCGATTGCAGCATACTGAGCGATTGAAGTAGCACATGTAACATTGTATTGATGAACTTTTAATATGTGTTTTGCTAAATATTCTGGAGCAAATAAAAGTCCGATACGCCAGCCGGTCATAGAATGTGATTTTGATAAGCCGTTAATGACAATCGTCTTATCACGCATTTCTGGGAAATGAGCGATAGATGTGTGTTTTTCTTCATATACAAGTTCACTATAAATTTCATCAGAAAGAACGAAAATATTTTTATCTTTTAAGATAGATACAATATCTTCTAATTCTTCTTTTGATAAGGTAACACCAGTTGGATTAGAAGGATACGGTAAAACGACGCATCTTGTTCGTTCTGTAATTGCATGTTGCAATGCTTCAGCTGTTAAACGAAATTCAGTTTCGCGAACATCTATAAAAATAGGAGTTGCACCACATAGTCGAATAATCGGCTCGTAACCAGGGTAAATAGGAGCAGGCAAAATTACTTCCGTTCCTGGTTCTAAAATAGTTCGGAATGCAACATCGATCGCTTCACTAGCACCGATTGTAACAATGGTTTCGTTTTCAGGTGAATAATGTAAATTGTAGTTGTCCTTTACAAAGTTACAAGCTGCCTTGCGTAATTCTAGTAAACCAGCGTTATGTGTATAGCTTGTATAATTTTCTGTAATGGCCCGTTTAGCTGCTTCTTTTACTAGAGAAGGTGTAGGGAAATCGGGTTGCCCAATTGTTAAAGAGATAAGATTATCATAGTCTTGAATCATATTAGAGAACTGACGGATTCCAGAAATTTGGATGTCCTTCACTCTAGGATTAATGAATTGTTCCATTGTATCTCCCTTTCTTCCGTTTGAAAATTAAGTTCATTTTATCATATTTTCAACTATTACGCTTTGTTTATAAAATTTCCCCCGCTATTTGTGAAAGATAAGAATCGTATCTTAAAATTCAGTGGAAATAAGAAATTATGTGAGGATTCAAATGTCTATAAGAGTATAAGCTGTGTGAGTTAATTAAAGTTTCACTTAAGCATAAACACAAAAAAAGCCGCTGCAAGCGACTTTTTAATAACCGTATTCCCAATCTATTTCATCTTCGTTCCAAAGTACGGAAGATACTTTGCCAAGATGGACAACGGATTCATTTACAGCACATGTACAGTCTTCGTCCCCTGCTTTATGTTGCAATTCTTCGTATACTGATTTTTCAACGTTTTCTAGCACAACCAAATTTTCTTCTTTTAAAACAAGCGTAGTACCCGCCATATTTATCTTCCTCCTACTAAAGTAATGATCACTTATTTGTAAACATAGATAGTATGGATTATATGCTGTATTTTGCGATAGTTGTCCGTTTAGTGAAGTGTTTTTTATTTTCTTTGTAATCCGTATTCATTGTATACTGCACGAAGGAAATTTGGTACAGGGTTTACAATCATTTCGGAAATTTGTAACATTTATTATTAGTTGTTAACAAATAATTAACAAAGATGTTAAGAAAAATCAAAATTTTAAAACAAATAGACTTATAAAATGATATAATCATATCAAAATACATATTGGGGATGAGAGGCTATGGAGCTGATTCGTGATTTAATGATCCAAATTGCCATCATTATTTTACCACTATTTTTATATGAAGCGATTCGTTTAAATCGTTATCAAGGAATGCTTCCGAAGCCTAATCGCTACTTTATTATGTTTTTATCTAGCGTTACACTCGTTCTCTCCATGACATACTCTATTTGTTTTGGTACCGTTTGCGGATACAATTTTCATCCAGTCCCAATTGTTAGTGGTTTTTTATATGGTGGGATTGTTGGGCTCATCCCTGCCATTATTTATGTTGCCTATGAATGGATTTTTAAGGGGCTTAGTTGGTTGCCTATGGTAGAAGTTATATTTCTTTCGATAATTCCATTATTTTTGTCAAAGAAATGGTCTCTTTTTTCAAGAGATAAGAAGCTAATATTAGCTTTTATGATTGCATCATTTTATGTTCTTGTTTCATTAGTAGTCGGGATGTTGAATGTCCTTTTAGAAACAGGTTTTACACCGTACATATCTAATCTATATAGTGGGTATATATTTGCATCACTTATTATGGTTATGACAATGGTATTTCAAGTGTATTTGACTGAGTATTTAAACGAAAATGCATTATTGCGTACAGAAATGCAAAAATCAGAAAAACTTAATATTGTAAGTGAGTTAGCTGCAAGTGTTGCACATGAAGTTCGAAACCCTCTCACTGTTGTACGAGGGTTTATTCAATTGCTAGAGAGTACGGAAGACGTAAAAAACAAAGATTATATGCGTCTCGTATTAGCTGAACTGGATCGTGCTGAACAAATTATTTCAGATTATTTAAATTTAGCAAGGCCTCAAATTGAAAAAAAAGAACATATTTGTTTATCAGCACAATTAATTGAAATGACAACTCTTATGTCATCATTTGCAGCGATGCAGGGCGTTTATTTGCAAGTTGAGATTTCTGAGAGCCTTTATACTATCGGCGATAAGACGAAATTGAAGCAAGCTATTATGAATGTTGTTAAAAACGGTATTGAAGCAATTCAAGGAAACAAAGGGTATTTAAAAGTAACAGCTATTCAAAAAGATGAATTGATAATAATAAGAGTTAAAGATAGTGGTGTTGGAATGACAAAAGAACAGTTAGTAAGGCTTGGACAACCGTATTATTCTTTAAAAGAAAAAGGAACAGGATTAGGCCTTATGGTAACATTTAGTATTTTACAAGCGCATAATGGCACATTGGAATATAAAAGTGAAAGCGGAAAAGGAACTGAAGCTATTATTATATTGCCAGCTGTACGATATAAGGAATAAAAGTTACCGATAGAAGGTAACTTTTTATTTTTCGTGCATTAGAAAAAGTTACAAAATTTCATTCATTTATTTTTTCTTGTTTTGTTCGAACGAATAAACTTTTAAATGATTGAAAGAAGCTTTGCTCTTTTGAGGCGGCGACTAATCTTTTTGTTTCTTGAATTTCACGAATAACTTGCATAAGTTGTGTATCACGGTTGCTGTCTTTATTGTAAATTTGATTGACAAGTTTATTCATTTTTTCTTCTTGTTTGGATTCTCGCTTATACATATGATTCATTAATAAGTCCATCTTTTCTTTTTGGAGTGCATCTGTTTGAGCGGCGTGAACAACTAGATCTTGTAACATTTTTTCTTGTGAGCCTTCTTTTACATAAACTTTTTGCATTAGTTCATCTAATTTCTCGTCTTTTAAACGATTTTGTGTAATGAGAGTAGAGTTTTGATGAATAATTGCTTCATTCAATTGAGCAAGCATTTCAAGTTTTAGCATGAACTCCTCAAAGTTACGCCCATCTTCTTTTGGTTGCACTTCTTGTTTATCTTGAATAACAGGTACAGGTGGGGCTTCTTTTTCTTTTAAAATAATAGGTATTGTTTCTGAAATGTCCTCTTGTAATGTAGCAGCTCTTTCATGTATAGATTTCAATAGTTTTAAATCATCCAATTTATAAATACGAGCATCAGCTGTTTTTGAAATGATATAACCGTGTTCCTCTAAGAGTTGGCTATATTTTCGGACTATATGTTTTGGGATACCTGTTTTATTTGTAACATCTTTCGTTTTATAAATAGCTTCCATGATAGTTCCTCCCCAAAAAGTATCGTATATATCATTTCAACCTTTTATGTGGACTTCCTTTGAAAAAGAATGTCGGAAGGTTATTAGTTTTCTACAGCATTAGTGAAAAGATGAAGAAAAATGAATGTTTTTGGCGGAATGGAGAGGAAGAGCTAAAATAATGTCTGAAAACATACATAGAAGAAGTTTGTTATAATAACTGAGGAAAAGAAATTGGTAGGAACACGGAGGTACACATGAAGCAATTTAAAGGTATTATCATTTCAATTATTGCAATTCTTTCTCTTTTGGTAGCGGTATATGAAGTACTTGTGCCAGAGGAGACAAGTACTAAAAAAACAACTACGTATGATCAAATTCTAGAGTTCCCGAAAGAACGATATCCAGAGACCGGGAAACATATAACGGATGCTATAAAAGAAGGACATTCGGAAATGTGCACAATTGATCGTAATGGTGCAGCGGATAGAAGGAAATTATCGTTAGCGCCATATCCGACGAAGAAAGGTTATGATCGTGATGAATGGCCGATGGCGATGTGTAAGGAAGGCGGAAAAGGAGCTCATATTGAATATATAAGTCCAGCAGATAACCGCGGTGCAGGTTCTTGGGTAGGGAATAAGCTAGACAAATATCCAGATGGTACGCGTGTGAAATTTGAAGTGAAATAGTAATTGGCATACATTTCATAGTGGAGGAGAGGGATAGTTATGGAATTAACAATTTCATATTCGCAATTAATGATAATGAACTATGATGGTCAGCAGCCTTATGTAGATTGGACTCCTGAAGATTTTGAAAGAGGCTATGCTGAGGTGGATGGAGCTATTATTTTTGAAGCAATCTCTGACTATACTTGTGAAGTGGAAGTTACTTGTGGAAATCATATTGAGAAAGAAGAAGTGGTTAGAACGATATCAGTTCCTTTCACAGTGAAGAATGAAGAAGTATATATAACAAGTATTCTTTCTAATAAATATCATATTCCTATTCCGAACGGGGAATATATGATAGTCTTGCAGGCAACTCCTCTTGAAGAGCCATCAGACGATGAATTGTATAAAGTACAATACGACTTCTATTTTGAGAGTGTAGAATAAAAAAACGTGTTATCCTTTTTGAAGGATAACACGTTTTTTATTATGCGTTTGTTTTTAGGAGAGAACGAGCGTCTTTTGCTGCCTGAACCATGTGCTCTAAAGCAGGTATAACTTCCTCAGTTCTTCGTGTTTTTAAACCACAGTCTGGATTAATCCAGAAATATTTAGGGTCACATACTTGTAAAGATTGTTCTACGATTGTGAACATTTCATCTTTACTTGGGACACGTGGGCTATGAATATCATATACCCCTAGACCAATTCCTTTTTCATATGTTGTATGCTTTAATGTATTAATAAATTCTCCATGACTTCTTGATGTTTCGATAGAAATAACATCTGCGTCTAACGCTCGAATTGCATCTACAATATCTTCGAAGTTACTATAACACATATGAGTATGAATTTGTGTTTCATTTTCTACAGAAGATGTTGCTAAAAGGAATGATTGAACTGCCCATGTAATGTATGCATCCCAATCTTTTTCTTTTAACGGCATACCTTCACGAAGTGCAGGTTCATCGACTTGGATTACTCTAATTCCGGAAGATTCAAGTAATTCAATTTCATGACGAAGTGCTAATGCAATTTGATATGAAACTTCTTTTCTTGAAATATCATTTCGAACGAATGACCAATTTAAAATAGTGACAGGTCCAGTTAGCATACCTTTTACTACTTTCTCTGTTAAGCTTTGTGCATATACAGTTTCTTTAATAGTCATTCCACTTATAAAGGCAACATCACCATAAATAACAGGTGGTTTTACGCAACGAGAACCGTATGATTGTACCCATCCGTTTTTAGTAAAGGAGAAACCAGCAAGTCTTTCTCCAAAATATTCCACCATGTCAGTTCTTTCGAATTCACCATGTACTAGTACATCAAGACCAATATCTTCTTGGTAACGAATCCACTTTGCAGTTTCTTTTTCAATGAATTGATTATATTGTTCATTTGTAATATCGCCGTTACGCCACTGTTTACGTGTTTGACGAACTTCAGATGTTTGCGGGAAGCTACCAATAGTTGTTGTTGGTAACAACGGTAATTGTAAAGCTACTTGTTGTAGTTCATATCGTTTTTCAAATGGAAGAGGACGTGAGAAATCATCTTCTTTAAGTGATGTACGTGCCACTTTTACATCTTCACGATTACGTGCAGCTGATGAGCGGATTGCATGATGTGCATTACGATATGTTGTTAAATCGCTACTGATGCTTTCTACACCTTTAGTAAGAGCAGAATGGATAAGGACTAGTTCTTCTAATTTTTGATTAGCAAATGCAAGTGCATCAAATAATTCACTTGTTAAGTGCGTTTCTTCCGTTTTATCAATTGGAGTATGCAATAAGCTACAAGAAGGTTGAACAATTAAACCTTTTGCTGTGATTTGATTTTGTAATGTTGTAAATAAAGAAAGTACATCATCAAGATCAGCTCTCCAAATGTTACGGCCATCTATACAACCGATAGCTAAAATTTTATCAGCTGGGAATCCGTATTTTGAAATAGCATTTACATTACCTTCTTTGCCATGAACAAAGTCTAATCCAATACCAGAAACAGGGAATGCAATAATTTCTTCATAGTTCTCTTCTACACTATCAAAATATGTTTGTAGAAGAAGATTAGCATTTGGAACCTCTTTATGAATAGCTTCGTAAAGTTCTTTCGCTTGATTAATTTCATCTTTTGTTAAAGATGCGAAGATTGGTTCGTCAACTTGAATAATTTGTGCTCCAGCTGCGTGTAATTCAGAGAATAATTGTACATAAGGTGCAACTAGCTCTTTTAAAATAGTGGCAAATTGCTCTTCGTTATAACCTTTTGCTAGTTTTAGGAATGTATAAGGGCCTAAAATAACTGGTTTTCCATCAACACCTAACTCTTTTTTCGCTTCTTCATATAAACGAAGAGGACGATTGTCTTTTAAAGAGATTTGTAATCCTTCTTCATATTCAGGAACAATGTAATGATAGTTTGTGTTAAACCATTTTGTCATTTCAGAAGCAACGTGATCTTTAGAGCCGCGTGCCATTGCAAAATATACATCAAGGTAAGAGGTAAACTCTGAAAAACGTGACGGGATGAATCCTAACATGTAGGCCGTATCCAGAACGTGGTCATAATATGTAAAATCGCCAACTGGAATTAATTCAATTCCCTTTTCTTGCTGTACTTTGACGTGTTGAAGGCGAATTTCTTTCATTGTCGTTAAAAATTGTTCTTCATCAATTTTATTGGACCAAAAAGCTTCCAATGTTTTTTTCCACTCTCGTTGTAGTCCGATACGTGGATAACCTAAGTTACTTGTTTGAATTGCCATTTTAAATTCCTCCCTAATTGAAAGTAAGCATTTCCGTTTACTCGGAAATACCTATAACAAAAAGCATAAAGGCATAGAAAAATAAGCCTTCCTTTTTGTTCTTAACACCTCATCATCATCCGTGAGTCTATCAGTGTTGTTAAAATAGGCAGGTATCCTGACTTATGCTTCATATAATTTCTTTCACCTTCCCGTTTTCACAGTGGCACAAAAAAGAAATCTCAGCATTTACAGTGGCGGGACCGTGTTGGAGTTTCACCAAACTTCCCCTTTAAACACGAAGTGAAATATTCGTGTACCTATTTTCCTTTTGAAAGGAATTTAACAAGCGATATGATATTGAAACAAATTCTAACACAATTTTCGGAATTTTGTCCACTGTTTTAAAATAAGAAAATTCTAAAGTTTTTTATTCTTATCATTCGGATTATTCTGATTTTTTTAAGAGGGAAGAGAGGTTGGGGAAATTGAAATGAAGTGCGATTAAACTTGTAAAGAAGTGGATATCTGTACAGAGATAAGATGCCATTTATGTTATTCAACAATTGGCTCATCTTATGTCGAACCTAAAACAAGCATACCCCCTTCCTAAATTAGAACGGGGGTATACTTGTTTTAGGTTTTACAATGAAATAACTTTATTGTCTTTTTACAGTTTCTTCTTTATAAGTTCAACCTTCATCTATATCAATTTCTGAAAGTCGTCCTGCAACTGCATCTGTAAGGAGGGTGTTTAACCATTGCAATTCAACTGTAATATGTTCAATAACGCTTTGTAAAATATATAGTTGTGCACGAGGAATGTGTCCTTTGCTACAATCATAAATAGTTTGCATTTTATGTAAATATTGAACGGTATCATTTTTCTTTTTTTCTAAAATAGGAATTAACTCTTGATCATCACCAAAATGAGCGAAAGAGAGTGCCGAATAAATTGGTTTATATATTTGATTTTTTGCCTCAAATTGTTTTAATAGTAACGTGTGAAATAACCGTTTACCTTCTTCTGTTATATGAAAGATTGTTTTATCGGGTCTATTCGTATCTCGAACAATCGTGGTAATACGAATTGCACCCTGCTTTTCTAATTGTTCGAAGGCGTAGTAAAGTGATCCTTTTGCATATTTAATATAACAATCCATTTGTCGTTCTTTCATGATGTGCTGCACTTCATATGGATGTTTATCTCCTTCAAGTAGCAAGCCGAGAATGACTAATTTCATGCTCATGCTGTCTCAACTCCTATAAATAAAAACTTTATACATATTATAAACGGCATATCCGTTTTCATAAAGGGATATGCCGTTTCTTTTCTCTATATTAACTTACTTGCTTTTGTTTTTGTTTCGTTTTTGGACCTGTAAAGAGGCGTTCATTTCCCATAAGTAAAATACAAATAATACTTAGTACAGCCGGGATCAGTGCCCAGAAGAATGTACTGGCAATAGAGGTAGCGAGAGCATCTTTAATACCAGTTAATATTTCAGCTGGAATCTTATCGGTAGCACCTTGTGATAATAAGAAACTTGTGTCTCCGCCTTTTGGAGCTAATTTAGCTAGTTCAGGAGGGAACACAGTGTTTAATTTAGTAGTAAAAATATGGTTTTGAATTGTACCGAAAATCGTTACACCAAGAGTCATACCGAGTGAACGGAAGAATGAGTTTGTTGATGTAGCAGAACCACGGTCTCGCATTTCTAACTTGTGGATAGAAGACATACTTAAAACTGAGAACGAGAAACCAACTCCAAGTCCAGTGAGAACCATAAATAGCGTTACAAGTAGACGAGGTGTATCCATTGTTAAAGTGCTTAGTAAATAAATACCAATTACGAAGAAAACACCAGATACCATCATGATGTTACGATAACTTGTTCGAGAAGCTAACTGTCCACCTGTTTGACTTCCAATTACAGAGCCAACCATCATAGGTGTTAAAATTAATCCAGCATTTGAGGCTGAACCGCCGAGAACACCTTGAACGAAGATTGGGATATAAACTGTACAGATAATAAAAGCGGCACCATAGAAAAAGGCAACGCCTTGGCTAGCTGCGAATAAAGGTTTTTTAAATAGATGGAAAGAAATGATAGGCTCAGTTGCTTTTCGTTCTACGAAGAAGAAAATAATAAGCATAATAACAACTGTTGTAAATAAACCGATAATTACAGTGGAATTCCATGCGTATTCTTTACCACCAAGTTCTAAGGCGAACATTAAGCAAACGATACTAATAACAAGTGTAATAGCGCCAGCCCAATCAATTTTTTGTTTTCTAAATTCTAGAGATTCACTGTAGTATTTAGTAATGAAGAAGAAGGAGATAATTCCTAATGGAATATTAATATAGAAGACCCAATGCCAACTTATATAGTCTGTAATATAAGCACCTAATAAAGGGCCAAATACACTAGATGTCCCGAAAACCGCACCGAATAGCCCTGTCATTTTTCCGCGCTTTTCTGGTGGGAATATATCGTACATAATCGTGAAGGCGATAGGCATAAGAGCGCCGCCACCAATCCCTTGAATTGCTCTATAAATACTTAGTTGCTCAATACTAGATGCTGTCCCGCAAAGTGCAGAACCGAATAAGAAAAGAATGAGGCCACCAATATAAAAGCGTTTCCGTCCGTACATATCAGAAAGTTTTCCGAAGATAGGCATCCCAGCCATTGTTGCTACCATATATGCAGACGTGACCCAAACGAACTTGTCAAATCCTCCTAGGTCTCCAACAATCGTAGCCATTGCTGTTGCAACGATTGTATTATCCATTGCCGCCATTAAAATACCAAGTAATAAACCTGCAACAACAAATTTTGTATTGTTGGAGTCTTTTTTTGATAATTGAGATTCCAAATATAACCCTCCTTTAATAATAAGTAAACTATATGAAGTTTTGAGTGCAGCGCATAAAAATTTGAAATATAGTTTTTTAAATCAATTTACACAAGTGCACTGACAAAGCCATAAAGAATATTATAGTCAAATTTGACTAAAAGGCAAACTTTTTCTTCCGTCAAAATATTCTGTTGTATGGACAGAGAAAGAGTGAGCGATACTTAGTAGTGGTGTAAAGTCAATGAAGGAAATTGTAAAAAAATATTTCAGTAAGAATACCTTCTGTTAACAGAGGAAAAATGGTTTTTTCTTTATATTGTCGAATAGGATAAAAGGAAGAGTAATAACTATATATCGTTTGTAACAAGCTTTATTAATATTGTGTGGAGAGGCAGAATAAGGTCGTATGGATATGATGCATCTGAAATGGGGTGAATATTATTATGAAAATATGGAAACGGATTTCGGATCAAGGAAGGCGTTCAATACCGTTACAACCGGTGTTATGGATTGATGGCTCAAAAAAGGAAAACGAATGTCCTAATGTAGCAGTTACATTGCAAATCCGTAGTATGTATAAAGAAAAATTTTCATATGAACTGACCTATGATGTAAATGACATACTTATTATTCGAATTGAAGTAGAAAATAAAGGAATGGAAATGATTTCACGAGTTGTAGTAAGTCATATGATTCGAGATTATTTTGCATATATCCCAAATTCATTAAAGGCTGATAAGGGGATGAGCGAGTTTTTGTTCCAGCTTGTAAGGTGGCGAATCAATAATTTATTACCGAATGAGAAAGTAGAACTAATTTGTAAAATAAAAGCAAATAAAGATAAAGCAATCAAAAACGCATTATTTCAGGCTACATATACATTTCAATATAAAGAAGTATCATATGGTCCGCTGCAAACAAATGAAGTTGTTGTGCGGCAATGATAAAAAGGAACCTGTAAGAAAGGTTCCTTTTTTAATGAAGGTTGTGTTTTTTGAGTACTTTTTTTTGCTCGATTCCTTTTTTTCCTACATAATTATTTTTATAACCAAAATATAAAATGAACAGAAAGGAAACGACATTTACAATAGCGTCAATTTGATCGTTTGTAATAAAGTTCACTCCGAAAGAATTACATAATAATTTTAATGATAGCAGAAACCCTGCTAGTAAACGTATAATATCTGATAGATTTTCTTTTTGTAGCATATAAGTCACCTCTTCCTAAAAACGATATATAGTATATATATGAAATAGAATAGAAATGGTATACAAGCTTAAGCGGAAATGTACACTCAATGTGTACATTTTTTATTTTGTAGAAAAACATAATTGTTATAGAAACATATATTGGTATAGAAAGGAGGAGAAATATGAAACATAAAGGTAAAATTAGTGGGTTATTACTTGGGAATACAGTGGCAGTTACAGAATGGATTGCGCTTCAGGATGTAATTACAAAACTGGATTCGCGATCATTTTATACCGTCTTTATTATTTATATATTGCAAATGATACTCAGCTATTATTTTGGACATTGGTATGATAAAAGAGCGAGTGGGCGTATGGATACGGAAGTAGGGGGAATGGCAAGTAATGATTTTGTAGTTGATTTCTTTGAGAAAGTAGCTGCTTTATCGGAACGGGATTCTCATAATATTACAGTGTACATTCTTTCAGTGAAAGAATGGAAAGAACTAAAAGAAACAGTACAAGAAAAAAATTTGAGGTGTTAGTACAAAAATTGGAGAGTACGATTGTAAAGACAATTCGTAAAGGGGATGTCGTTACTAGGTGGGATGAAAATAAGTATGTTATTGTGGCGATTGATAACGGACATGAAAAGTCGACAATAACAAACCGATTAATGAAAAATATTGAAAATGAAATAGAAAATGGTTTGTTAAGTATGACGCTATTATTTGGAGCTGCTAGTTATCCAATAGAAGGAAAAACCTTTGAAGAATTGTTAAGAAAGGCACAAAATCAATTGTACCAGCATAGGGATTTGTAAGAAAATGAGTGAAACTTCGATTTGAAGAAATATGATATGAAGAAGTTTTGAATGTAACATTTTTTTGACTTTTATTACAAAAAGAACTTTTATTGTAATAAAAGTCTTTAAAAATATATGGAATAAGCATATAATTATGTTGGATGTGTCAATGCATTTTGCACAATGTGTTTCATTTTTAAAGTGTAGAGGAAAGCATGCTCTACACTTTTCCTTTTTAGGGAATGACAAGAATAATTGTAAGTTGTTGCAAGATGACATTTACACTGTGTAAAATGAACAAAGAAATTATTTGATAGAAAGCGGAAAGGAAATGATAGAATGATAGACGTGACAGAACAACGACCATCTTTTATCAGGTGAATTATTACTGTTGTTCTCCAAATTATTATGGCTGTGATGAATTCCGTTGTACTTTTATGTAATACATAGTATAAACAGGTTTTAAAAAGTGCCAAGTAAAAGGTAGATATGAAACTGCTATTTAGTTCAAAAATGTAATTTTGAGTAATACAATTTGTACAAGCATTATAAACAATATGAATGATTTTCGTAAAAAAGGTGCGAGTGTGGAGTTAATAAAAGGATAAATAATTTCATAGCTTTTTACACGATTATCGTATATAAGTAGGAGGAAAAAGATGTTGAAGTATAGTAAATTAGCAATTGTAACTGCATTATCAATGACTTTACTAGCGGGTTGTTTCGGGCCGAAACCAGAAGAGGAATTATATGTTGCATTTGAAAATGCTGCAAAACAAGAAAAAACAATGTTTGAAGATGCGAAGAAACTTGAAACTTTAGAAAAAGAGGGACAAGAATTATATAATCAGATTGTTCAAGAAGGAAAAGATAATAATCAAACTGTTAAGGAAAAACTGAACCAAGCAGTGAAAAATACAGATGAACGAGAAAAAGTGCTTAAAAAAGAAAAAGAATCTTTAAATAAGGCACAAGAAGAAGTGAAGTCAGCAGATAAATATGTGAAGAAAATTGAAGATAAGAAATTGAAAGATCAAGCGGATAAAGTGAAAAGCACATATGAGAAACGACACGATTCATTTAACAAAATGTATGATAGCTATAATAAATCGTTAAAACAAGAAAAAGAATTATATACAATGTTACAAGATAAAGGTACAAAATTAAAAGATATTAGTGAAAAAGTAAAAGTGGTAAATCAGTCTTATAAAGATATTGAATCAGAAAAAGACAAGTTTAATGAATTTACAAAAACTTATAATACAGAAAAAATAGCTTTTTATAAACAAGCAAATATTAAAATTAAAGAAGAGAAAAAATAAAACAGTTTGGCCTAATATTAGGCCAAACTGTTTTATTTTTTTGTATAGGTACGGCTATACCATGGAACTGGTTCGCTTAATTTTTTTTCCTGTTTTAATGCTTCAGGACCAATATAATCTTGAAGTGTTTTTTTTGCTATTGTTAAAGATAAGGTTGTTTTCGGATTTCGATAGGAGGATTCAAGGTGACCAAGATGCGGTAGGGTGCGAAAATCATCTTTCGTAGGAGGGATAT
Organism: Bacillus sp. SRB_331; assembly: GCF_003264175.1. Lineage (NCBI taxonomy): Bacteria > Bacillati > Bacillota > Bacilli > Caryophanales > Bacillaceae > Bacillus > Bacillus sp. SRB_331. The sequence continues at coordinate 25,875 of NZ_NADV01000043.1, forward strand.
GGAAAAAATAATCACCTAAACGTATAAGAACATCGGATTGTTGTTGACTAAAACGTGGATTTCTAGAAAAATGTAATCCTTCTTTGATAGCCTTTTTTTCAGTAATTAAGCGTTCTAAAGCAGTCTTTTTTAACCAATATAAGTACTTAGGGTTAGTTGCAGCTTTAGCATGACGATTCACAACGAAAATAGATTGAGCTAGTCTATTAATAGAATGTTGATTATGCAATGGAGATTGTGGTTGTGAAGGTTTCATATTGACTCTCCTTTCAATTTTTCCTTATTATAGCATAAATAAAATGGGTTTTTATTATATGCAAAAAGTAATTGTATATATTTTCAATATTAAAGCAATATTGTTACAAAAAACAACTATTTTGTATAATAGTGATAGAATATGTTTCAGAAATTTGATAATGAAAGAGTGAGAAGTTTGAAAGAAATATTAAAATTACAATATGCCATTATAGATATTGGATCTAATACAATGCGTTTAGTTATTTATGAAAAGCAAAATGGAGGTTTTTATAAAGAAATTGAAAATACGAAAGTGGTTGCTCGGTTAAGAAATTATTTAATCGATGGTGTTTTGAATGAAGAAGGTAAAGAAGTATTGTTACAAACATTATTTCAATTTCAAGAAAGTACAAAATTCCATCAGTTGCATCATGTACTTTGTGTTGCAACGGCAACAATTAGACAGGCTGAGAATCAAGAGGAGATTAAAAAACTTGTTGAAGGACAAACAGACTTTACTCTTAGAGTATTATCAGAATATGAGGAAGCACGTTACGGCTATTTAGCAGTTATGAATTCTACTTCGTTTTCGGAAGGAATAACAGTAGATATTGGTGGCGGAAGTACGGAAGTTACATATATTAAAAATAGAGAGATTTTAGAGTACCATAGTTTTCCTTTTGGTGCGCTTTCTTTAAAACATCTATTTATTAAAGGTGATATTCCTACTAAAGATGAATTAGAGGAAATTCGAGAGTATTTAGAGTGTCAATTTCGAACGTTACCATGGTTAATTGATAAGAAATTGCCTCTTATTGCAATTGGTGGTAGTGCGAGAAACTTAGCGAAAATCAACCAAAATTTAACAAACTATCCTATAGCGGGAGTACATTTATACAAAATGAAAGAAGAAGATATTGAAAATGTAAAAGGTGCATTGGAAAAACAATCGTTTATCGAACTTCAGAAAATGGAAGGATTGGCAAAAGATCGAGCTGATACAATTATTCCAGCGGTTGAAGTATTTCATAAACTTGTAAATATTACAGAAGCAACGGCATTTGTATTAAGCAAAAAAGGATTAAGAGAAGGTGTTTTCTATGAAGAGTTGACGAAAGATTTAGGGATTTCATATTATCCGAATGTAGTTGAAGAAAGCTTACATTTGTTATCACACGAATATGAAATGGATATGGAATTTGTCATTCAACTTATTAAACATGGAAGATTGATTTGTAAACAACTCGAAGAAATGGGACTGATTTCTGTTTCAATAAAAGACTGGGAAGCATTCCATCAAGCAGCGAAAGTATTTAATATTGGAAAATATATAGACGAAGAAGAGAGTCGTTTACACACGTTTTATTTATTGGCAAATAAAACAATTGACGGCATGATGCATAAAGATCGAGTGAGGTTAGCGCTTATTGCATCTTATAAATCAAAAATGCTATTTAAACAACATTTATCTCCATTTGAAGGTTGGTTTGATAAAAGTGAACAAAAAAAAATCCGCCTATTAGGCGCTGTTTTACAATTTTCAGCTGCTTTAAATGTAAGACAAAGATCGCTTGTTGATACGATATCCATAACAGAAAATAAAGAAGGATTAACGTTTAGAATTTTATGTGAGCAATCGGCATTAGCAGAAAAAGTACAAGCTGAAAAACAAAAAAAGCAGCTAGAAAGAGTATTGAAAACAAATATTCACTTATCATTCGAATCAAAACGTTAAGTTGTACGGATGTCTTTACAGAAAATTAACACTTTGGAATATTGTAATTTGATAAAATGAAAGTAACTAAATTATAGTGAAAAAGTTTCAAAGGGAAGTGTGAAGAGAATGGAATTGCTAAAGGGGAATTTAGTAAATTTAAATGATACAGCGTATTATAATAATCGTGAATTAAGCTGGCTAGCATTTAATGAACGTGTACTACAAGAAGCGCAAGATGAAAATAATCCACTATTAGAAAGACTAAAGTTTATTAGTATTTTTAGTTCGAATTTAGATGAATTTTTTATGGTGCGCGTAGCAGGTTTGAAAGATCAAGTAAGTGCGGGATTTAATCAGCCAGAAAATAAAGCAGGTTTAACACCAAAGAAACAGTTAAATAAGATTGCGATAAAATCGCATGAGTTAATGACTGTGCAGTATGAAACGTTTAAAAATTATGTATTGCCAGCGCTTGAACTAGAGGGGATTGAGCGTTTAACATTCCATGATTTGACGAAAGAGCAAAGGGAATTTATCGAGGAGTATTTTGATGAACAAATATTTCCGGTTTTAACCCCTGTATCTATTGATGCGTATCGTCCATTTCCAATGTTATTAAATAAAAGTTTGAATTTAGCTACTATTTTATATGATGAGCAACAGGCTGAGGAAGAAAATCGTACGAAGTTAGGAATTGTACAAGTGCCTTCATTACTGGAGCGTTTCATATTTTTACCGAGTGAAGGGCAAAAACATAAATTTATTTTATTAGAAGATGTAATTAGTGGTTTTACTCATAAACTATTCACAGGATATAACGTATCACCTGTTACTCGTTTCCGTATTACACGTAATGCGGATTTAACGATCCATGAAGAAGGTGCACGCGATTTATTAAAAGTAATTGAAAAAGAATTGAAAAAGCGTAAGTGGGGAGCTGCCGTTCGTTTAGAAGTTGGTAAAGAACACATTGATGAAAGGGTGTTAGCGTTATTGTATGATGTGTTAGAAGTAAAAGATGAAGATGTGTACATGATGGATGGACCGTTAGATTTAACATGTTTATTCTCCTTATATAAAAAATTAGCGCCTTTATATGAACATCTAGTATATCCGGCTCTTATTCCTCAACCTCCTCAAGATTTAGGTGATGAGGAAGATGTATTTGAAAAAGCGATAGAACATGATATTTTATTACACCATCCCTTTGAGTCGTTTCAGCCAGTCGTTGATTTTGTCCGTGATGCGGCAGATGACTCGAATGTACTTGCGATCAAACAAACATTATATCGTGTAAGTGGAGATTCTCCAATAATTCAGGCGCTGAAGGTAGCAGCTGAAAAAGGAAAACAAGTGACGGTATTGGTTGAGTTAAAGGCAAGGTTTGATGAAGAGAATAATGTTCATTGGGCTAAAGAATTGGAACAGGCCGGATGTCACGTTATTTACGGAGTAAGTCACTTGAAAACGCATAGTAAAATTACGTTAGTTGTAAGAAGAAGAAACGGAAAAATTGAAAGGTTTGTACATCTTGGAACCGGAAATTATAATGATGCAACAGCGAAGTTGTATACCGATTTTGGATATATTACATCGCGAAAAGACTTTGGTGTAGATGCAACAAATTTCTTTAATTATTTGAGTGGTTATACAAAAAAACCGCATTTTCATCATTTATCTGTTGCCCCGTTTGATATAAGAGAGCAGTTTATGGAGTTAATAGATGAGGAAATCCGTTATCATAGACAATATGGAAATGGATATATTATCGCTAAAATGAATTCGTTAACAGATAAACCGTTAATAAAAAAAATGTATGAAGCATCACAAGCTGGGGTAAGGGTAGAGCTCATCGTTAGAGGGACATGTTGTTTAAGACCAGGGATTCCGAATGTAAGTGAAAATATTCGTGTAGTTAGTGTTGTTGGAAGATATTTAGAACATAGTCGTATTTATTATTTCCATCATAATGGAGATGAAAAAATATATTTATCTTCAGCTGATTTGATGACGCGAAATATGGAAAAACGAGTAGAAATATCCTTCTCAATTTTAGATATTGAAATGAAAGCGAGAATAAAGGCAATTTTACAGCTGGTTTTAGCTGATAATGTGAAAACACGTGAACAAAATAAAGATGGTGACTATTATTATATAATTAATAGTAGTATAGAAGAAATTGATAGCCAAGTGAATTTATTTAAGATGGCGTATCAAAATACAGACGCTGAATAGTGTGAAAAAAGTAAAAACCTCTTATTGAATTTAAGAGGTTTTTACTTTTTTTCTCTACTCATATATTCTCAAAATGGAAGGATGAGTAGAGAGAATAGTTTTTATTATAGGCGTGTGATGAGTCGGTTCGTTGAGAGAAAAACATTAGAAGAATGGTTGGTTTAAATTAATAATAGTATGGTTGTTGACAAGGCCCTCCGTAACAAGGAAAAGGTGCTGGTGGTGGGAAAGGCGGTGGATAAGGCGGATAAAACGGTCTAGGCCCGAAAGCTAATGCTCCGCCTAGCAGTCCGCCAGCAATTCCAGCTAGAAATGGAACACCGAAAAATGGAAAGAAGCGTGAGTCGCCTGCTGGACCAAAAGGTGCTGAACGAACTGGGATCGGTTGATAATATGGATACATGAACAAACCTCCTTTACTGGACTCATTTTTATCATATGGTGGACCAAGCGTGGATGAGCGCGTACAAGGAAGGATATGTAAGGAAATAGGCGAATTGTTACGAATGTTGTAGGATGAAGAGTGTAATTTCAGGTTTTGACATAAAGCGGAATGGGACACGTGTTCTTCCAATACCTCGATTGACATAGAGAGTCAAACCTTGAATGTTATAGAAACCTTCAATATATTCTTTTGCAAGCGACGGGGTAATAATAGCACCTAAAAAAGGAATTTGTACTTGTCCGCCATGGCTATGACCAGAAAGTTGAAGATTGATTGGATATGTAGCGATTTGTGGCGCGATATCTGGTTCGTGAACGAGAACAATTGTATAAATATTTTGTTTTGCATGTTGTAAAGTTTCCGCTATTTTTGGTTTACCCAGTAGCATATCATCGAGTCCGAAAATAGAAATTTCACTATTATCCAGTAAACGAATTCGCTTTTCGCTATTTTGCAAAAGTTCAAATCCAGATTCGCGCATGATGTGATCATAGTATTCAGTTCCATATCCACCATGGTCGTGGTTACCATAAATGGAAAATTTACCGAAGGGTGCCTGTATATTCTTTAAAATGGATGCAACAAAAGAAGCCTCGGTATATGTTTGGTAATCATCAATGAGATCACCAGTAAAAAGGACAATATCTGGCTTTTCAGCATTAATCTTGGAAACGATTTGAGATAAATGTTGGAGAGAGAAATAGTATCCTAGATGTAAATCGCTAAATTGAAGGATCTTCATACCATGAAAACCTTTTGGTATGAGCGGTGATTTAAGTGTGTGTTGCGTAAAAGAAAGCAAATAGGGCTCTATATATTTAGCATAATAATAGCCGATACTTGCGGTTATAAATGAATATAGACAAGTGCGTATTCCAGATTTTAAAAAATTTCTTCTTGTAATTTTCTTCATATACAGTTTACTCGAACCTCCCTTCAGTTTTTTTAAAATATATTTTAAATACTAAAGAAGTAGTATAGATTACGAAAAAAATGAACGAAAAGAAACCTCTTTACGTTAAAATATCAGAAAAATTGAAAAATATAAAGATTTCTATCAAATAAAGTGATAAAATGAATGTGTATTCATTTTTTGGAGGGGATGTATGTGAAAGAGAAGGTAGTTATTATAACAGGTGGATCAAGTGGAATGGGAAAAGGGATGGCGATTCGTTTTGCGAAAGAAGGGGCACGTGTTGTTATTACAGGGCGTACAAAAGAAAAGCTAGAAGAAGCAAAGTTAGAAATTGAACAGTTTCCAGGGCAAGTATTATCTGTACAAATGGATGTACGAAATACTGATGATATTCAAAAAATGATTGAACATATTGATGAGAAGTTTGGACGAATTGATATTTTAATAAATAATGCAGCTGGAAACTTTATTTGTCCAGCAGAGGACTTATCTGTGAATGGCTGGAATTCGGTAATTAATATTGTATTAAATGGTACATTTTATTGTAGTCAGGCTATTGGTAAATATTGGATTGAAAAAGGTATAAAAGGAAATATTATTAACATGGTGGCAACATATGCATGGGATGCAGGCCCAGGGGTTATCCATTCGGCAGCAGCTAAAGCTGGTGTATTAGCGATGACAAAAACTCTTGCTGTTGAGTGGGGACGTAAATATGGAATACGAGTTAACGCTATCGCACCAGGACCAATTGAACGTACAGGTGGTGCCGATAAATTATGGATTTCAGAAGAAATGGCTAAGCGTACATTGCAAAGTGTCCCACTTGGTAGGCTGGGGACACCAGAAGAAATTGCGGGTCTAGCTTATTATTTATGTTCAGATGAAGCTGCATACATAAATGGAACTTGTATGACAATGGATGGTGGCCAGCATTTGCACCAATATCCATTTTAAAAGGAAAGAAAAATGTGACGAAGTTGTGACACGTGAGAGAAATGTGTTTACAAAGGGGGATATATAGGTTATATTTAAGACCTCTTTTTTCTTCATAGTAGAATTGCTAATTCCCCTTAGCATTTTACCCCTCTAATCCCTTCAGGAAAACTGAAGGGATTTTTTATTATTTTTCCGTAAATATCGTGTTATAATTTTTGAAAAGTAAAGGGAGGGAAGCACGTTGATAGATGCATTAGATGTAATGAGTAACTTGGATAAAGTCCTTCCTTATTATCAAGCTATTTTTAGTGCTGATGAGCATACAGTAATTGGATATGAAGTTGTAGGACGTATTCAAACAGAAGAGGGCATACAAAGTTTAGCATCTTTCTTCCATGATGATTCTATTCCGAGTGAGTTCCAACTTGAAGCGGATAACATCATCGTAGAAAAAGCGTTAAATAGGTATTTAGAAACGGATCAAAAATTATTATTATTTATACATCGGAATGCTAATGTATTAATGAATGATGAAGATGAAAGTTTACTTCAACTTTTGCTGATGTATGAAGAACAAGGTTTGAACTTACAACGCATTGTTCTGGAAATAACAGAACATGAATGTAAAGAAGATATAGAACAATTTAATCATTTACTCATGTATTATCGTACATATGGTATTCAAATTTCGATTAATAAAGTCGGAACGGGTACAAGTAATTTAGAGCGTATTAGCGTGTTAGCACCGGATATTTTAAAAGTAGATTTAACAAATTTAAGGCAAACTGCACTTTTACAATCTTATCAAGATATTTTATATTCCTTATCTTTACTTGCTAGAAGAATTGGTGCGACATTGTTATATGAAGAAATTGATGCTTTTTATCAACTACAATATGCTTGGAAAAACGGTGGTAGATATTATCAAGGTAATTATTTGAAAGAATGTTTACCTGATTTTATTGAAACGAATGTTTTAAAAGAGCGACTTGGTAATGAATGTCATCAATTTATTCTGCATGAGAAGAAGAAGTTGCAAAAAATTTATAATTTAACAGAGATGTTACGTGATCGAATTGGTGATGTTCTGTCAAAACAAAAAAAGAATGAAGATATAAATGATTGGTTATTACAATTTAGCCAAAGCATATCACAATATAGTTTTCGGATATTTATTTGTAATGAAGATGGTTTTCAACAATCGGGTAATATTATGAAAAAAGATGGTGGATGGATCATTATGCCAGAGTATTATATGAAGAACTGGAGCTGGCGCCCGTATTTTCTAGAAAATATAATGAAAATGCGTTTTGAGAATAAGGCAAGACTTTCAGATTTATATGCTGATATCGAAACTGGTGAAATGGTACGAACATTTTCATTCCCGATTGATGATGAAAACTTTTTATTTATAGATTTATCGTACGAATATTTATATGAAGAAGATGTTTTATTTTAATGCACGAAGAGATTCGTGTATTTTTTTGTTTGTTTTTATCATAAATTGGTAATAGTGAACATGATGATGAAAATGCTGTCTATCGTTGTAAAGATTTTACGAACGAAATCATCCCTTTCTTTGCATAATCATTGTTACAATGAATACTACAAAGACGAGCTCTTTTAAAAGGAAGGTGAAAAAATGAAGAAATATGGAATATGGTTTGTTCTATTTATATGTGTTGCCTTTCTAGTTGGCTATAGTGTCACAACTGTTTTAGGAAAAGAAGAAGTGAAAGTGGATCGGAAAGAAGTGTTTACAACGATACAAAAAGGTTATGAGACGCAATTTTCAATCCGCGGGAAGCAAATACCTATGAATAAGATGATAGAGACGTTATCACCATATTTTACAAATAATTTCCTTCAAGTTTTTACAGATGAAAACAGTAGAAATGAAAAACAAAGTGGTGAATATTTACTTCCAGCAAAAGAAGCTCCATTTTCTTTTAATTCAGAAACAAAAATGTCTTATGATGAAGAACATAAAAATTTATATGTCTATGAGCGGACAAAGAGTGGACAATATCAAATTGTGACATTGCAAAAGGATAATGGAAAATGGAAATTAGCAGGGTATCATGAAAGTCAGGAACTGTTGACTGAAATAAAAAGGTTACAACAATTATGAGAATAGGAATAGGTGTCGCCTATTCCTATTCTATACCGAGTAGCTGTTGTAATTTTTCAATTTGAAAACCTGCCACAACTTCTTCGTCAATTACAACTGTTGGAGTTGAATAGGATTCATAGTCATATAAAAGACGATTGCGTGCAGCAGCGTCTTTTTTTATGTCAAATTCTTCATATACAACGTTATTATGTTTTAAAAATTCTTTTACAATGGTACAAGGCGGACAATCAGGTTGTGTATAAACCTCAATTTTTTTCATTGTAATTCCTCCCTTTTTCTGTTGTTTATTATATTCTGCCAGTATAAAAAGCGCAATAAAGAAGTAAAAAGATGATCTTTCATCTTTTTACTTCTTATTTCGACAAATTTTAGTTGAGTTTCTTGCCAAGAACCTTTATCCTAGATTGTGGAACGTTTTTTCTGTTATGACGGATAGAATGAGTATAGCTGTAAAACCTATTGGTAGGAAGATCAGAGAAAGGAGAGATTTCATGTCTCTACTCCAAGGAATTTTAACTCGACTTGTTAGTCTACAAGAGCAAGCTGAAAGCGGTGAAGTAGCACAACGCTATTTTGAAGTGAACGGTGAGCGCAAATGTAGCGTGAAATTTTTCGATAAAAGTGAAATGTATGAGTTAGAAGTGTATCAACAAGGTGAAAAACCTCAAGTGTATCAATTCGATAACATCGATATGGTTGCAATTGAGATTTACGATATCATTTCTTGATACATATAAAAAAGGTACTGCCAAATGGCGGTACCTTTTTTAGTTATATTAATTAATGGGCTATATAGGTAGTAGAAGTTGAAATTTAAGTCGCGATTAAATAAAAGAGTTTTTACAAATGTATATGTATAGGAATTTTTTATTTTTCCTACAATGATAGTAAATATTAATAGGAGGTGCAAAGGATGGAACGCTTACCGATTGTTATTTGTCCTAATTGTCACAGTCATGCTGAAATTAATCACGTATTAACCGCCCAGTCTAATCAAAATGTAATATATACATGTAGGTTTTGTAATTATGTAATTCGAAATATTGAAACGAATAAAGGGTAGTAAGTTATAATTTTTGTTTTTGTCCCATACAATGAGAATACGAAAAGTCTGTCTAATTGAAAGGACGTGACTATGTGGACGGTGAGCATACATTTTATAATGTTTCAGAGAGACATTTGAATTTTGATATGGTATTTAACCGTATTTGTAGTTTCATTGAAAAGGATCCGCGAAATTTATATCGATTATCTATTGGGACAGACTCACAAGCGCATCAAAAGGATACGAGGTTTATTACAGCGATACATATTCATCGTGTTGGAAAAGGAGCATGGGGATGTTTGCATCATAAATCAGTGAAAAATAAGCCAGCAACGTTGCGAGAGAAAATATATTTAGAAACACAGTTTAGTCAAGAAATCGCCTATCTATTTACTCCCAATCATATACAAGCGATATGGGATTTATTGCACCCATACGCTCAAGATGGAGCAGGATTCATAATGGAAATTCATTTAGATATCGGGAATGATGGTTTAACAAAAGAATTTATTTTAGATATGACGATGAAAATTCAAGCAATGGGATTAACAGCAAAAATTAAACCAGATGCTTATGCGGCATTTAGTTACGCAAACAGATATACAAAATAATGTGAAATGATGTCTATATATTCGCAGTCGTTAAGTGTTTCTAACAAAAACTGAATATTACATCTGTTAAATAGACTGAAAAATTTATATAATGAGAGTGATGATGCGAGTGCAAGGAGAGGAGCATATGGAAAAGGAATTTGTTTTAACAAGAGAAGAAGAAAATTTATTGTTGGATATTCTGTTTCAGCAAAATTACGCGAGCGAAATTTTAGCGGTGGAGCTTACAGACATTGAGAATGGTTTAAAACAGACAGATGTGACGCAATATAAAAAAATCACAAGATTGTTTTACCGATTAAAAAATAAAGGATATTAAGCACTACCGGAATGGTAGTCTTTTTTTTATGTTATATGCTAAAATAGTTATGTATTTTTATTTTTATTAGAAGAATGTCAGGACAAAATAATAATATGAAAACGCTATCATAAAATGTGAATAGGATCGGAGAATATTAGCAGGAAAAAGGGGAAATGGGGGATGTAACATGATTAGTATTCCGAAAGACGAGTTTCAACAAATTCTTGTGAAGGATTTAATGATTTCATCAGATAAAGTAGCACATGTACAAATAGGGAATGGTCTAGAACATGCTTTACTCGTTCTTGTGAAATCTGGATATTCGGCGATTCCTGTTTTAGACCCTATGTATAAATTACATGGGTTAATTAGTACTGCTATGATTTTAGATGGTATTTTAGGATTAGAGCGCATTGAGTTTGAAAGACTTGAGAATATGAAAGTGGAACAAGTGATGAAGGAAGAGATTCCAGTTCTTATGTTAGAAGATTCTTTTGCAAAAGCTTTAGAAATGACAATTGATCATCCTTTTATTTGCGCTGTCAATGAAGAAGGTTACTTCGAGGGTATTTTAACACGGCGGGCTATTTTAAAATTGTTGAATAAAAAAGTGAGACAGCATAATCGATAACGTAGGGAAAGTGACTTCACAGAAAAGGCGAAGTCACTTTTTTTCGTGCATATCAGTTGTGTATGTATTATATTTAAAAAGACATAAAGCATAAGAAAAGTTTGAACTAACAAACCGTTCTAATGTATAAAAGTATGCAATTAAATTAAGGATGAAATACTTATTAAAATTAGGTGTATGGAAGCTAAGGAAAGAGGGAGAAAGTTGCAAATTGATGATTTTCAAATGATGGTTGTGTTAGCTCAGGAATCAAATATGAGAAAAGCGGCGGAACGTTTATTTGTTTCCCAACCTGCGCTTAGTCAACGATTACAATCTATGGAGAAACAATGGGGAATGAAATTTTTTATTCGTTCACAAAAAGGATTAACAATTACACCTGAAGGGGAAAAAGTTGCAAATTATGCAAAAGAAATGTTACAACGGGAAGAGGGTATTAAAAGTGAACTGGCTCTTTTTAGAACCGAAACATACGGTACGTTAAAAATAGCTGTTGCATCAGTCATTGGGCAATATTGGCTTCCACCTGTTTTGAAAAAATTTGTGCATAAGTATCCTTCTGTGAAGATATCTCTGTTTACTGGCTGGAGTAGTGAAGTGCAAAAGCAATTTTATGAAGGAGACGTTCATGTTGCTATACTGAGAGGATCACAAGAATACAAAGGGCAGAAACAACAATTATTTGAAGATGAATTATATTTAGTTGATAAAGAAATAAAAGATATTTCGATGTTAAAAGAGACAAATAGACCATTTATTCAATTTAAAAGTGATTCGACCTACTATGGACAAATACAAAATTGGTGGTATGGATTATTTTCAAATCCACCTAAGCGAACGATTGTAGTTGACCAAATTGAAACGTGCAAACAGCTTGTTTTAAATGGAATAGGTTATGCTCTTTTACCTTCGACTGTTTTAAAAGAAGTGCAGGAAAATATGTATAAAACACCTGTTCAATTAACGAGAGAAACATGGTTATTGACGAGTGACTCGGCAAGGCAGTTGAAGCAAGTACAAGCATTTTTAGAAATTATAGAAGAAATTCAAATGGAAAAATAAGATTATTGTCTTGCTACTCGCTCTATCGTTTGGTAGAGTAACATTATAAATGGATTTAGGAGGCAACAAGAATGAAAATGATGGACGCTAACGAAATTATTTCGTTTATTCAAAACAGTGAAAAGAAAACTCCTGTAAAGGTATACATAAAAGGGGATTTAAAAGAGGTAACATTCCCTGAAACAGTACAAGCATTTGTAAATAAAAAATCTGGTGTATTATTCGGAGAATGGTCTGAAATTAAGACAATTCTTGATGAAAATAACAAGCACATTGTTGACTATGTAGTTGAGAATGACCGTCGTAATTCTGCAATTCCAATGCTTGATTTAAAAGGTATTAAAGCTCGTATTGAGCCAGGCGCGATTATTCGTGACCATGTAGAAATTGGTGACAACGCTGTTATCATGATGAATGCAACAATTAACATCGGTGCTGTAATTGGTGAAGGTACTATGATCGACATGAATGCAGTGCTTGGTGGACGTGCAACAGTTGGTAAGAACTGTCACGTAGGTGCAGGTGCTGTACTTGCTGGTGTTATTGAGCCACCTTCTGCAAAACCAGTTATCGTTGAAGATGATGTTGTAATTGGTGCAAATGTAGTTGTTCTAGAAGGCGTTACAGTAGGTAAAGGTGCAGTTGTAGCAGCAGGAGCTGTTGTAACAGAAGATGTGCCTCCATATACAGTTGTTGCGGGAACTCCGGCACGTGTAATTAAAGAAATTGATGAGAAGACAAAAGCAAAAACTGAAATTAAACAAGAGCTTCGTCAATTAAACCCAGAGAAATAAAAAATAAAAAGCGTAAGAGCATGAATGTGCTCTTACGCTTTTTATAGATAGAGGTGCAAAAATGACAGTAAGCAAATTTGTCCAAGTTCGTAGAGATTTACATAAAATTCCGGAGATCGGATTTAAAGAGTGGAAAACACAACAGTATATTTTAGATTATATAGGAACGCTTCCTAATGAATATTTGGAAGTGAAAACATGGAAAACAGGTGTAATTGTTAAAGTAAATGGAAAAAATCCAGAAAAAATAATAGGTTATCGTGCAGATATAGACGGTCTACCAATTACAGAGGAAACTGGATATGAATTCTCTTCTGTCCATGAAGGAATGATGCATGCATGTGGACATGATTTGCATGCAACAATCGGTTTAGGACTTCTAACAGCGGCTGTAAGCGAAAGAATAGATGATGATCTTGTGTTTATATTCCAACCGGCTGAAGAAGGTCCAGGTGGTGCACTTCCTATGTTAGAAAGCGATGAGTTAAAAGAATGGAAGCCTAATATGATTCTTGGACTTCATATTGCGCCTGAATACTCTGTGGGAACAATTGCGACAAAAGAAGGTTTATTATTTGCGAATACATCAGAGCTATACGTTGATTTAAAAGGAAAAGGTGGACATGCTGCATATCCGCATACAGCAAATGATATGATTGTTGCAGCGAGTCATCTCGTTACACAACTTCAATCAGTTATTAGTCGTAATGTGAACCCTCTTGACAGTGCGGTAATTACAATTGGGAAAATTACAGGTGGTACAGTTCAAAACATTATCGCAGAAAAGTCTCGTTTAGAAGGAACAATTCGAACGCTATCAGTGGAATCAATGAAACGTGTTAAAAGCCGAATTGAGGCAATTGTTGCGGGAATAGAAGCTTCTTTTCAATGTGAAGCTGTTATTGACTACGGAGCGATGTATCATCAAGTGTATAACCATGAGGAGCTAACGAGAGAGTTTATGCAATTTACACGTGAACAAACGACTATGGACGTAATTACGTGTACGGAGGCAATGACAGGTGAAGACTTTGGTTATATGCTTCGAGAGATACCTGGATTTATGTTTTGGCTTGGAGTAAATTCAGAATATGGTTTACATCATGCGAAATTAAAACCAGACGAAGAGGTTATTGAGAAAGCAATTGTATTTTTAAATCAATATGTGAAGTGGAAGGGAAATAGAAAGTGAACTTACTCGCTAATTGTGCAATAGTTTAGAGTGGGGACTTCTTAGTTCAGAGACGAAAACATCTTTCGTATTCGTTAGTGTTAGACATCTTCATACAAATGAGTAAAGTTAAATTTGACGTCTTAATAATGAGCAGGGGGTTTTTAGCCACTGCTCATTATTAATTATTGCTAATAGGGAAGATAATTATTTAACTACCCTATATATGTTTACTTTTAGTATGAAAAGTGTGTAAAATCAATGTGATACATAGAAAAAGGGTGGGGAATTACGTGCAAATTAGCAGTGCGATTTTATGTTTCGTCTTATATGCATATGTTATTATTGCGGCGGTTTATTTTGGGATAAGTTTTTACGCCTATCGTTTAGCAAATAATAGTGAATATGAAGAAACATACAAATGGGTGAAAAGATATTTGTCACCTGTACTAGAAATTATGAATGGATTTGTTCTTTTTTTATTTATTGGATTAATTGCTTTCTCGACGAGTTTAGTAGGGAATAAGACTACGTTATTTGTACTAGGTATCATTATTTTTATGCTATTAGGAATTCGGATTGGTAATACGGTGTTTTGGAACGAAAGAAAAATAGATGGTTGGACAGGGATGTTTATTCCATGTATGTTAGCTGCAATTGTGACGAATATAGAACATGAATATTATCAATTACATTTTTGGCTTATCATTGTTTTAACAATCCTCTCTGTTTTGTATATAAGTACTGTCGTGCTAACATACATCGCAAATGAAAAAGGAGATGCAAAAGGTGCGCACTTCTTTAGAGGGCGTGCATTATTATGGAGTGTGCCGACGATGGCAGTTATAGGAATTATTGCGATATTAGTAAATGGATATCAATTTACTAATTGGCAATTGTTTTTAGAAACTTGGTGGATCTTCATTGTTTCGCTTGTAGCTTTTTTAGGCGCAACACATTATTTATTCCATCAACATCATTACATATTGGCACTGTTATTCGCATTTACACAACTTTTATTTGCTTTTTTCGGACAAGAAACGCTATTGTTCGTTTTTGAAACATTTAGTTCATTTGGAAATATATTTGTATTTGGTATGTTAATTTTCGGTATCGCGTTTTATTTACAACAGTATTTTTATATGCAAAAACAAAAATAAGAAGTATATACAGGTTTTTGTAGCGAATTTAAAGTATGTTACAATAAAAGTACATAGTATTTGATGTTATTGGAGGAATTCCTGTGGGCGAAAAAGAGAAAGAATTTGCTGTTATTGGGCTTGGCCGTTTTGGTGGAAGTATTTGCCGTGAATTAGCTCAATTAGGTATGGAAGTAATGGCAATTGACTCAGATGAGGATAAAATTAATGAGTTTGCAAATATAGCTTCGCATGCTGTAATTGCAGATTCAACAGATGAGATGGTATTAAAAAGTCTTGGTATTCGTAATTTTGATCATGTAGTCGTTGCTATTGGAGATAATTTGAATTCAAGTATTTTAACAACGTTAATTTTGAAAGAATTAGGTGTGAAAAATATTACTGTAAAAGCTCAAAATGACTATCATGAAAAAGTGTTAAGTAAAATAGGGGCAGATCATATTGTGCATCCAGAACGAGATATGGGAAAAAGGATTGCTAATAATATCGCATCAAGTAATGTGTTAGATTACCTAGAGCTTTCAGATGAGCATAGTATTGTAGAGATTATCGCAAATAAAAAAATTGATGGGCACTCTTTAATTGAATTAGATATTCGTGCGAAGTTTGGTTTGAACATTGTAGCAATTAAACGTGGAAAAGAAGTTATCGTATCTCCTCGAGCTACAGAAAACGTTCAGGCGGGAGATATATTAATTGTAATTGGTCATGACGATGAAGTAGATCGTTTTAAGCATTTTTTAAGATAAGAGAAAAGGACAATGCCGAGGAGGCATTGTCCTTTTTCTTATATTTCCATAATGATTGGTAAAATCATTGGACGACGTTTCGTTTTTTCGTATAGGAATGGTGCTAATGTGTCTGTAATCTCATTTTTAATTTCAGACCATTGTGTTGTTTTTCGCTCCATTACTTTTTCTAAATGTGTTGTAATTAATGTTTGAGCATCGTTGATTAAATCGCTGCTTTCACGCATATAAACGAAACCACGCGAGATGATATCAGGTCCTGCTGCAACTTTAAATTCTTTCATATCAATGCTTACAACTACAATAACAAGTCCTTCTTCAGAAAGAATGCGACGATCACGTAATACGATATTACCGATATCTCCAATACCATTTCCATCGATATAGACAGAGCCAGATGGGATTTTCCCAGCTACGCTTGCTTCATCAGAACGTAAAGCAAGAACATCTCCATTATCCATAATGAAACAATTTTCTTCTGGAATACCACAATCATTCGCTAATTTCATATGCATACGTTGCATACGATATTCACCATGAATTGGCATGAAATATTTCGGCTTAATAAGACGTAGCATTAACTTTTGTTCTTCTTGTCCACCGTGTCCACTCGTATGAATATTTGAGAGTTTACCATGGATTACATCAGCACCAGCGCGGTACAACATGTTAATTGTACGACTTACACTAATTGTATTGCCTGGGATTGGTGAAGAAGAGAAAACAACTGTATCGCCAGGGATAATTTGAATTTGACGATGTGTACCATTGGCAATACGTGAAAGTGCTGCCATCGGTTCCCCTTGACTACCTGTACATAACATAACAACTTTATTAGCTGGTAGGCGGTTTAGTTGAGATGTGTCTATGAATGTATCCTTTGGACACCGGATATAACCAAGGTTTTGTCCGATTTCAATAGCCGCTTCCATACTTCGACCGAATATAGCTACTTTACGATTGTTTTCAACAGCAGCCTCAACAACTTGTTGTAAGCGATGGATATTCGATGCAAAGGTTGCGAATATAATACGACCGTCTACTTTGCGGAATATATCTTGAATACTATCACCAACGCGGCGCTCAGACATCGTAAAGTTTGGCACTTCACTGTTTGTACTATCAGATAAGAGACAAAGTACACCGTCTTTTCCGATTTCGGCCATTTTTGTTAAATCTGCTGGCTCACCTACTGGTGTGAAATCAAATTTGAAATCACCTGTATGAACGACTTGTCCTTGAGGTGTTTTCACAACAACTCCGTATGAATCCGGAATACTGTGAGTTGTACGGAAGAAGGAAACAGATGTCTTTTTAAATTTAATAACATCATCTTCTTGAATTTCATAAAGTTTTGCTTTACGAAGTAATCCGTGCTCTTCTAATTTGTTTTTTATTAGGGCAATTGCTAATTTTCCGCCGTAAATTGGAATGTTTACTTGACGTAATAGATAAGGAATTCCACCGATATGATCTTCGTGACCATGTGTAATGAATAACCCTTTAATTTTATCTTCGTTTCGCACAAAATAAGTGTAATCTGGTATTACATAATCGATCCCGAGGAGTTCGTCTTCTGGAAATTTAATTCCAGCATCAATTATAATAATTTCATCTTGAAATTGAACAGCATATGTATTTTTACCGATTTCACCAAGACCACCGAGGGCAAAAACGGCAGCTTGATCATTTTTTAGGAATTTCATATGACTATACGATCTCCGCTAATATTAAATCAGCGTTTTGTTTTTCATATTCAAGATGAGCACCAGTAACAGACTGAACGAACTCGATATTATATGCGAACTTATTTAATTTTTTACGAACATCCTTTTGAGACGTAGCCTCTAAATATAAAACTTTTGTATTTTCACGTACTGGGACCTCAGTTAATTTTTCTTGATAAAATACTTTAAAAATCATTGGGAAAACCTCTCCTTGTCTATGTTTTGCATTATCTGTTACTTATTATAAAGCAAACAGTCACGATTTTCATGTTTTTTCGAATGAGAATGAAGAAAAAGCCCGAAATGGGCACAATTTAAGCGATTGTCTTCTTACGGACTAAATCGTTTAAATAACGCTTGAGCTTTTTCTTCAGCTTCTTCAGCATGATTACTCCTTCCTTTCCTTATTTAAAACATGCATATTACTAATGATAACTCTGTCTCCCATACAAGAAAGAAGATTAGAAGTGAATAGTGAATCTTGTTCTTTTTAGTATAGTGTAAGTTATCTTGTAGTAACGATTAGTAGCCGTTAGTTATAGATATAGTATGAGGAAGAATAGAAAAGAAAATTCATCCGAACAAGTATCCACATTTTTTCACTAATAGTATATGCACATTTCATAAATAAGGTCAGAAAGTGAACGCTTTCTTCACAGATGTTTAATATGTTATACTTTTTTTTGAAATTTGAAAAGTGATAATCAAAATAGGAATATAGAGTGCCAGAAAGGATTTTGACAAATGAATGATAAAATTGTCTTTTTTGATATTGATGGAACATTATTAGATCATGATAAGAAAATTCCGCAATCTACAAGAGATGCAGTAAGAGATTTACAAGAAAAAAGTGTGCATGTGGCGATTGCGACAGGGCGTGCGCCATTTATGTTTGAAGATATTCGTGAGGAACTCAATATACATAATTATGTTAGTTTTAACGGGCAGTATGTTGTATTTGAGGATGAGGTATTATTTAATAATCCATTACATCCTGATGCTCTACATAAGTTTACTCAGTTTGCAAAACAAGAAGGATATCCACTTGTATATCTTGACCATCAAGAAATGAGAGCGTCAGTGGAATATCATGATTATGTAAAAGAAGGTTTTGGAAGCTTGCAATTCGAGCATCCGGCATATGAACCTGATTTTTATGAGAAACGCGATATTTATCAAACGCTTCTTTTTTGTGAAGTAAACGAAGAAGAAAAGTTTATTCATCATTATCCAGATTTTCATTTTATACGCTGGCATGCATACTCAATGGATATTATCCCTAATGGTGGTTCTAAGGCAAAAGGGATTGAGAAGTTTATTGAGAAGATAGGATTTAATCGTGAACAAGTATATGCATTTGGGGACGGATTAAATGATTTAGAAATGATTGAAGCAGTAGGAACTGGCATTGTGATGGGGAATGGTCATGAGGATTTGAAAAAACTTGCTAATTATGTGACAAAAGATGTTAATGAAGACGGTATTTATCACGGATTAAAGTGGGCTGGCTTGTTATAAATAAGTGTGGAACCCATTTCATATAATAAAAAGGCGGAAGATTAACTTCCGCCTTTTTACTATTATCGCTCGAGAGGTTTTGAATCATCGGGAGCCACAAATGGATTGTCTTTATTAATATGGTCATAGAACATAACACCGTTTAAATGGTCGATTTCATGTTGGAATACAATTGCTGGTAAACCTTTTAATCGCAGTTTTACGTCTTCACCGTTAATCGTTGTTGCCTTTACTGTAATTCTCGTGTAACGAGGGACATAACCAGGTACTTCACGGTCTACAGATAGACAGCCTTCACCATTTTGTAAATATGTACGTTCAACAGAATGACTAATGATTTTTGGGTTAAATAATGCGTAGCTATATAACGTATCGTTCGTATCAGTTACATGAACCGCAATCATTTTCTTTGAAATACCGATTTGCGGAGCTGCTAATCCGATTCCGGGGCGTAAATTATATTTTTCAGCCATTTCAGGGTCCTGGCTATTTATTACAAATTCAATCATTTCTTTAAGAGTATTTGTATCTTCCTCGCTAGCAGGTAAGGAGACCTCTTCTGCGACGTCGCGCAAAATAGGATTTCCTTCACGAATTACCTCATTCATTGTAAGCATATGTAATCTCTCCTTTCTCCTTTAGTCTACCAAAGGAGATAAAAAAAGTCATCGGCAAGTAAGGAAGAGCTACTTGGAAACAAATCTTCTACAGATAAGTTATGCAATAAAAAGAAAAGACGGCAAAGCCGTCTGTTTCTTTCCATAGTTGTTTCATTTTACATTAATTAGCGAATGCAAGCAGCACCAACGATAATTAAAAGGATAAACAACACAACGATTAAGGCGAAGCCGCTTCCAGATCCGCCACAAGAACCGCCATAACCGTAGGAAGGATATGAACAAGTTGTTGGATAGCAATATGAGTATCCGTACATGAGATGACCTCCTTTATCATTTCCCGCTAATACTGCGGTTACTATAATGTATGGAGGAATGATCAGAAATGTATAGGTATTTACCTATAAAAGGAAGAAGTGTTTGTATAATTTTCTTGAGAAGAGAGAAAAACTAAGGAGAATTAAATCGTTTACATATTATTCTAAGAGAAAAAATAAGTTAAAAAGGGAATAATATAACAGCAGGTTATTGCTTACTAATACAGATGTGAAAAATAAAAACACGTTTGTGTAGAGGAAACCGGCATATTATTTATAAAAAAACGTATTCAAAGTAATTGACATCGTAATTAGAATAGTTGTAAACTAAAAAACGTGATCAAGATTGTATTAATATGTTTTTGAAAAAACATTAGTACAGATTGTTAGGTACACAAAATTATTCTCAACCGACAAACAAATTTGTTGGTTTACATTGTTGCGCTTTCAGTCTAGCTAATAGATAGTGAAAGCGTTTCAGAATATGGTTCAAGAGAGGAAGAGGTGAACGGAATGGGTACTAAAACAAAAAAGACCCTATTTAATGTTGATGAGCAAATGAAAGCTATCGCAGCTCAATTTGAAACATTACAAATTTTAAATGAAAAAGGCGAAGTTGTGAATGAAGCAGCTATGCCTGAATTATCTGATGATCAATTAAAAGAATTAATGCGCCGTATGGTGTATACTCGCGTACTAGATCAACGTTCTATTTCTTTAAACCGTCAAGGACGTTTAGGTTTCTACGCACCAACTGCTGGACAAGAGGCTTCTCAATTAGCAAGTCATTTCGCACTTGAAGCAGAAGATTTCATCTTACCAGGATATCGTGACGTTCCACAATTAGTGTGGCACGGTCTACCATTATACCAAGCATTCTTATTCTCTCGTGGACATTTCATGGGTAACCAAATGCCTGAGAATGTAAATGCACTTGCTCCACAAATCATTATCGGTGCGCAAATCATCCAAACTGCTGGTGTTGCGTTAGGTATGAAATTACGTGGTAAAAAATCTGTTGCAATTACTTACACTGGTGACGGTGGTGCTTCACAAGGTGACTTCTACGAAGGTATGAACTTTGCGGGTGCATTCAAAGCTCCAGCAATCTTCGTTGTACAAAACAACCGTTATGCAATCTCTACTCCAGTAGAAAAGCAATCTGCAGCTAAAACTGTAGCACAAAAAGCAGTAGCAGCAGGTATTTACGGAATTCAAGTAGACGGTATGGATCCATTAGCTGTATACGCAGCAACTGCTTTCGCTCGTGAGCGCGCAGTAAATGGCGAAGGTCCTACTTTAATCGAGACTTTAACATTCCGTTATGGTCCACATACAATGGCTGGTGATGACCCAACTCGTTACCGTACAAAAGATATCGAAAACGAATGGGAACAAAAAGATCCAATCGTACGCTTCCGTGCATTCTTAGAAAACAAAGGCCTATGGTCTCAAGAAGTTGAAGAGAAAGTTATCGAAGAAGCAAAAGAAGATATCAAACAAGCAATTGCTAAGGCTGACCAAGCTCCAAAACAAAAAGTTACTGATTTAATGGAAATCATGTACGAAAAAATGCCTTACAACTTAGCTGAACAATATGAAATTTACAAAGAAAAGGAGTCGAAGTAAGCCATGGCTCAAATGACAATGATTCAAGCAATCACTGATGCTTTACGCGTTGAAATGAAAAATGATCCTAACGTACTTGTGTTTGGTGAAGACGTTGGTGTAAACGGCGGAGTATTCCGTGCTACTGAAGGTTTACAAGCTGAATTCGGTGAAGATCGTGTAATGGATACTCCACTTGCAGAGTCTGGTATTGGTGGACTTGCAGTTGGACTTGCACTTGAAGGCTTCCGTCCAGTTCCAGAAATCCAATTCTTCGGTTTCATTTATGAAGTAATGGATTCAGTTTCTGGTCAATTAGCTCGTATGCGTTACCGTTCTGGTGGACGTTGGACTGCTCCAGTAACAATTCGTTCTCCATTCGGTGGTGGTGTTCATACTCCTGAACTACATGCAGATAGCTTAGAAGGATTAGTGGCACAACAACCTGGTCTAAAAGTTGTTATTCCATCTACTCCATACGATGCAAAAGGTCTTTTAATCTCTGCGATTCGTGACAACGATCCAGTTATCTACTTAGAGCATATGAAATTGTACCGTTCATTCCGTCAAGATGTACCAGAAGGTGATTACACAATTGATTTAGGCAAAGCTGACATCAAACGTGAAGGTACAGATGTATCTGTTATCGCTTATGGTGCTATGGTTCATGCTGCATTAAAAGCTGCTGAAGAACTTGAAAAAGAAGGTATCTCTTTAGAGGTTGTTGACTTACGTACAGTTCAACCATTAGATATCGAAACAATCATCGCTTCTGTTGAAAAAACAAGCCGCGTAGTTGTAGTTCAAGAAGCTCAAAAACAAGCTGGTATTGCAGCTAACGTTGTAGCGGAAATTAACGACCGTGCAATCTTAAACTTAGAAGCTCCAGTTGTACGTGTTGCAGCTGCTGATACAGTATTCCCATTCTCTCAAGCTGAGAGCGTATGGTTACCAAACCATAAAGATATTGTTGAAGCTGTTAACAAAGTAATGAACTTCTAATTTTTAGTTTTTCATGTGCAAAAGAAATCAGCACATGCTGGTTTCTTTTGTACATATTCCATAATAATGAAATGAATCAGGGGGCTGAATTCCGTGGCATTTGAATTTAAACTACCAGATATCGGTGAAGGTATCCACGAAGGTGAAATCGTAAAATGGTTTATTAAACCAGGCGATGAAGTAAATGAAGACGATGTACTTCTTGAAGTACAAAATGATAAAGCAGTAGTAGAAATCCCTTCTCCTGTTAAAGGTAAAGTACTTGAAGTACTTGTAGAAGAAGGAACAGTTGCAATTGTAGGAGATACATTAATTAAATTTGATGCTCCTGGATACGAAAACCTTAAATTTAAAGGTGACGATCATGATGAAGCTCCAAAAGCTGAAGAAGCAGCAGTAGAAGCTCCAGCAGCGGAAACTACTCCAGCAGCAACTGCAGAAGTAGTAAATGAGCGAGTAATCGCTATGCCATCTGTTCGTAAATATGCTCGTGAAAAAGGTGTAGATATTCATAAAGTAGCTGGTTCTGGTAAGAACGGCCGTGTTGTGAAAACTGACATCGATGCATTTGCAAATGGTGGACAAACTGTAGCAGCAACTGAGGCTCCAGCAGCAGTAGAAGCTACTCCAGCAGCAGCAGCGAAAGAAGAAGCACCAAAAGCACAACCAATCCCAGCTGGTGAATATCCAGAAACTCGTGAGAAAATGAGTGGTATCCGTAAAGCGATTGCGAAAGCAATGGTTAACTCTAAGCATACAGCTCCTCACGTAACATTAATGGATGAAGTAGATGTAACAGAACTTGTTGCTCACCGTAAGAAGTTCAAAGCTGTTGCAGCTGACAAAGGTATTAAATTAACTTACCTTCCATACGTTGTAAAAGCTTTAACATCTGCATTACGTGAATTCCCAATGTTGAATACTGCTTTAGACGATGCTTCTCAAGAAATCGTTCATAAACATTACTTCAACATCGGTATCGCAGCTGATACAGACAAAGGTCTATTAGTACCAGTTGTTAAAGATACAGATCGTAAATCTATCTTTACTATTTCTAACGAGATCAATGAACTTGCTGGTAAAGCACGTGATGGTCGTTTAGCTCCAACTGAAATGAAAGGTGCTTCTTGCACAATTACAAACATTGGTTCTGCAGGTGGACAATGGTTCACTCCAGTTATCAATCACCCAGAAGTAGCAATCCTTGGTATCGGCCGTATCGCTGAGAAACCAGTTGTGAAAAACGGTGAAATCGTTGCAGCTCCAGTATTAGCATTATCTCTAAGCTTTGACCATCGTTTAATTGACGGCGCAACTGCTCAAAAAGCATTAAACCAAATTAAACGTCTATTGAATGACCCACAATTATTAGTAATGGAGGCGTAATAACAATGGTAGTAGGAGATTTCCCAATTGAATTAGATACAGTCGTTGTTGGTGCAGGTCCTGGTGGATACGTTGCGGCAATTCGTGCAGCACAATTAGGTCAAAAGGTAGCGATTATTGAAAAATCTAACCTTGGTGGCGTATGCTTAAACGTTGGATGTATTCCTTCAAAAGCGTTAATCAATGCAGGTCATCGTTATGAGAATGCAATGCATTCTGATGACATGGGTATCACTGCAGAGAACGTAAAAGTTGACTTTACAAAAGTTCAAGAATGGAAAAACGGCGTAGTTAAGAAATTAACTGGCGGTGTTGAAGGCCTTCTTAAAGGTAACAAAGTTGAAATCATTCGCGGTGAAGCTTACTTCGTAGATGCTAATACATTACGCGTAATGACTGAAGATGCAGCACAAACTTATACGTTTAAAAATGCTGTTCTTGCAACTGGTTCTACACCAATCGAAATTCCAGGATTCAAATACTCTAAACGTGTTATCAACTCTACAGGCGCTTTAAGCTTACCTGAAATTCCTAAAAAACTTGTTGTAATCGGCGGCGGTTACATCGGTATGGAATTAGGTACTGCATATGCTAACTTCGGTACAGAAGTTACTGTAGTAGAAGCTGGCGACGAAATCTTAGCTGGTTTCGAAAAAGCTATGAGCTCTGTTGTTAAACGTGCTCTACAGAAAAAAGGTAACGTAAATATCCATACAAAAGCTATGGCTAAAGGCGTTGAAGAAACAGAAACTGGCGTAAAAGTTAGCTTTGAAGTTAACGGTGAAATCCAAACTGTAGAAGCAGATTACGTATTAGTAACTGTAGGTCGTCGTCCAAACACTCAAGAAATCGGTCTTGAGCAAGTTGGAATTAAAATGACTGACCGTGGCATTATCGAAATTGATGAGCAATGCCGTACAAATATTTCAAACATCTATGCAATCGGTGATATCGTTCCTGGACCACCATTAGCTCACAAAGCTTCTTACGAAGGTAAAGTAGCTGTTGAAGTAATTAGTGGCCATGCATCAGCAATCGATTACATCGGAATTCCTGCAGTATGCTTCACTGATCCAGAATTAGCATCTGTTGGTTACACTAAGAAACAAGCTGAAGAAGCAGGAATGACAGTAGCTGTATCTAAGTTCCCATTCGCTGCAAACGGTCGTGCGTTATCATTAAACAGCACTGACGGTTTCTTACAACTTGTAACGCGTAAAGAAGATGGTCTTCTTGTAGGTGCACAAGTTGCAGGTGCAGGTGCTTCTGATATTATCTCTGAGATTGGTTTAGCTATCGAAGCTGGAATGACAGCTGAAGATATCGCTCAAACAATCCATGCTCACCCAACATTAGGTGAAATCACAATGGAAGCAGCTGAAGTTGCTCTTGGAATGCCAATTCACATTGTAAAATAATTTAAGTAATGTAAATACCCCATCTCTTATTTAAAGAGATGGGGTATTTTTATTTTCATAAAATGACTTGCAAGGTCTTTATATGTACTTGTCGAATGAATATATAATACTTTAAATGAACCGTTAGCATATATGCCGTTATATAATATGTAATTGATTCAAACTTAATCCCATATATTAATAAAATAGAGCATGTCAAAGGAGAAGGTTCCATGAGAATATTACATGTTATATTTTATCATTTTCTATTATGGAGTGGTTTTTCCATTGTATTAACATTATCGAATGGTGATAAGTTTCATTATAAAGTAATTCTCTTTTTCGTATTTCTTTATTTGGCATATGTGATTGCATGTTTTGTATTACACGTAAGAAAGCAGGCATTATTCCTTACGTGTTCAAATTGCATACTTTTTTTAATCATATTCTCTATTTTTTAAATTAACGTTTATAGAAATACATTGTTCTTCCATTAAATAGTTGTAACTCTCCTTCTAATTTCTTCGCTAGAAAACGGCTAAATTCATTTGCTTTTCCTTTATCACCAAATGTTGCTGTAGTAGGCAAAGAAACCTGAATAAAAGATTGTTCCTTTTCTATTCCAATCCCAACATAAATAGAATCATATCGATCGTGACTCGATTGGAGTTTTAATGTTGTTGCTGATGTATCTAATATTTCATAAGGAAAAGCTGTATTTGTATAAGCATAATTAATTTGATCACCAGTCTTGGAAGTAACGGTTTTATAGTTATGAAAAAGGTGTTTAACATCTTCTATTGAAACAGATTGTTGATTGGATTTAGGTACAAGTGTGATAAAGGCGTGTTGCATACAAATTCCCCCTTAGCTTAGTAGAATAATATCATTCTACATCCTACTGAATTTTTTGACAATTAAAAGGAGTATTACTTTTTTTGTTTAATATATTAATGAGTAGGAAGTGTTATTTAGAAAGGTGGAAACTCATGTTTGAAAAATTGTATGATGAGCATGAAAGTGTGAAGGTACGATTTTTAGGATTTATGACGCATGATACACGTTATGATTTTGGAGTTATTTATACAAATATGTTTTTTGGAAAGCCACTTATTGTTTGTATGCAAACAGGGAGATCTACTTTGCTTGGGAGAGATGATGTAGAAAATGTTCCATATATACAGGAAACTTTTAAGTTAGGATCGGAAGAGGAGGCGGAGGAGTTAGCTCAGTTTTTTAAATTTCTTGTTCCGTCTACTTCTTTGCATGCGGAGTATGAAGAATAATTAACAAGAAACAGTCGTACGTATGAGATATGGCTGTTTTTTTGTGTTAATATCGCATACTAATTTAATTTTAAAATATTTAATGTGTTATACTAAAAACCTATTGACGTAAAAAGTATAACATATTAAAATAAAGACAGAAAGTTAAGCGGTTACAAAAGTTTTTGGGATTATAAACTTAGGGGGAAATGAAAAATGGGAACAATCGTATGTCAAGATTGTGAAGGTACAATTGCACACTTCGAGGATGAGAAAGTAACGGTACTTTACGGGAAATGTGGATCTTGCGGATGTGATCACACAGAACATACAAAAGCCCAATAATTGATAGGAAATTGACAGCTAAAAGTTTTTAGGACCATAAACTTAGGGGGAAATGAAAAATGGGAACAATCGTATGCCAAGTTTGTGAAGGAACAATCGGACATTTTGAAGATGAGAAAACGACAGTACTTTATGGGAAATGTGGTTCCAATTGTGACTGTGCTAGTAGAGACAATGCGAAAGCTTAATCATATATAAGTAGATTATTCTTTAAACTCAGGGGGAAATGAAAATGGGAACAATCGTATGCCAAGTTTGTGAAGGAACAATCGGACATTTTGAAGATGAAAAATCAACAGTACTTTATGGGAAATGTGGATCTCATTGCGAATGTGACCATACAGAACATACAAAAGCTTAATAATTAAGAAAAAACGCCTACACATGTAGGCGTTTTTTTAATAGATTGTAGTTGTATGCCCGACTGTTGCAACAATTGCATCATCTCTAATAGGAATAAATCCTATTGATGTTTGTGGCGTGTTAGGAGGGGCATATTGACTCATCATACGGCTATCAATACGAGTAATAAAATCGGTTAAATAAGCTGAAATAAAAGCATAAGGAATCCTTCGTTCATTTAATGAATAAATAATTTCCTCTTTCGTTTTTACGCCTACGCCATGTCCGTAAAAAAAGAAGTTTCCTAGATAGATTGTATTTTCTCCTTGCCACTCAATCGTAGCTGGATTAACTTGTGGATTTTTAAAGTAAACGAGGTCACCTGGAACGATATCGCCACTCGTTTTTGTTATGAGCTTTAAGTCGCGATCGTAGTCCCATGTATAAAGTAAGAGGTTTGCGAATAGACGGTTGAAAGTTTTTTCCTCATATAATGATAGTAATGCTTTGTAAAAAATGATAATCATTGCGGTGGCACATTCAGTTCCATATAGTTTTCCGTTTTTAAAAATATCTTGGATGGCAATGGAAGGGGCTATGTTTGGGAGTAGTTGAAATCCGCCAAGTGATGTTCTTTCCCAAAACTGAGGGTTGCAAAAAGATTGTTGAAACGTACGAAACTGAAATCCACTTTGAAAAAGTTCTAGCGCGGAAGTAATAATATTAACTCGTAAATTAAGATCAAAGCTGAGTTCATCGGCTGTTCGGAAGGAATAAACTTCTTGATTTCCCGCCATTATGGATAAAATCTGTTGTTTTTCAGCTGCAAATGGCTCATATTCATTTGTGATATAAGGGTGTACAATAGAACGGCCTATCACAATCATAATGGTATCCCCACCTATACGTTACAGATTTCGCGATACGGGAAAGCCTATATTGGACTTTAGACATAGGATGAAAGTATCGCTTTTTCATAGAAAAACATTTATCCCGCTATTTGCGGGCAGTAAGAATTCCACCTCAAAATTCGGCTGGAGCCCTGCTGTCCGTAAACGTCCGATTGGTGAAGGCTAATAATCAGTGGGGATGAACAAAACCCCACTGATTATTAGCCTTCACTTTATATTTTGGTAGACTTTAACTACAGACAAGTACAAGTCTTTAAAACGCCAATGTGTTCTTTGAAAAAAGATAGCATAGGGAGTTCGATAGCCGAATTCAAGCTATCGGTAAAATGATATGTGTCGTCAAGAACAAGACGCTAAAACACCTGAACACGAATCTGTACGGTATGGTATAGTACCGTAGCTCACGAACCTATACGATTTGTTGTGAGAGTGGTGATGGCACACCGCAATCTTGCACGTCAGCGATACCAGAAATGGACTTCGCCTTAGGTAGCAAAAATCCCACTGAGGTTAGTTAGCTTGCCCCATTAGGGTGGGAATGTCAAATTCTTTAGTATCGTATGAAAAAAAGAGAAAAAAGGTGAAAGAAAAGCCTATCAACTGATAGGCTTGTACTCTTTAATAACACGTAATGTTTGTAATGTCATATCTTCAGGACCTTGTACAGGTAACCCAGCTTCTAAATTTTTAAGAATATACTCTAAGTTATCTTGTGTAATAATTTCCCCCGGAGTAAAGATTGGAATCCCTGGCGGATAAACCATAACAAAATCAGCTATAATACGACCTGCTGCGTTTTCAAATGGAATGACTTCTGTTTCTGAATAAAAAGCATCTCTAGGAGAAAGTGCTAGCACAGGTATTTCTGGTATTTCTACTTGTACTTGAACACCTTTGTCTGCTCTATTTCTATATGTTGCTGCTAAATCTTGTAATGCTGTAATAAGTGTATCTGTTTCACTTTCTGTATCTCCAAATGTGATAAGACAAAGTATGTTATATAAATCAGAAAGTTCTACTTCAATGTTGTAATGTTCTCTAAGCCATACTTCAGCCTGATGGCCTGTAATACCTAAATCTTTTACAGATACAATTATCTTTGTAGGATCATAGTTAAAAGTAGCATCTGTTCCTAGCATTTCTTTTCCGGGACAATAAAGATGCTCAATAGCATTAATAGCATCACGAACATGCTCAGCTAATTGTATTGTTTGTTCTATGAGAGCTGTTCCTTCTGTAGCAAGACGTTTTCTAGCAACATCAAGGGATGCTAACAAAATGTAAGAAGTTGATGTAGTCGTAAGCATGCTAATAATGGATTGGACATGCTTTACGTTCACAAGACCTTCTTTTACATTAAGAATAGAGCTTTGGGTTAAAGACCCACCTAATTTGTGAACACTTGTTGCTGCCATATCTGCACCTGCTTGCATAGCTGATATTGGTAGTTCATCATGAAAATGGATATGAACACCGTGAGCCTCATCAACAAGTACAGGAATATCGTAAGAATGAGCTAATTCTACAATCTGCTCTAAATCTGCAGCAAACCCAAAATATGTTGGATTTATAACAAGTAAGCCTTTCGCATCTGAGTGCTCTTCAAGAGCCTTTTTGACAGATTGAATTGTGATCCCATGTGAAATACCGAGCTTCGGATCAATCTCAGGATGCATGAAAATTGGTTTTGCACCTGAGAAAATAATAGCTGACATTACTGATTTATGCACATTCCGTGGCACGAGGATTTTATCCCCAGGACCGCACACGCTCATCACCATTGTCATAATTGCACCACTTGTACCTTGAATAGAAAAGAACGTATGATCTGCACCGAAAGCAGCGGCTGCTAAATCCTGTGCTTCTTTAATCATACCTTTTGGATGATGTAAATCATCGAGCGGCGCAATATTAATTAAATCAATTGCTAATGCATTATGCCCAATAAATTCGCGAAATGTAGGATCCATGCCCTGTCCTTTTTTATGACCAGGAATATGGAATTGAACTGGATTTCGCTTACTGTGCTCAACTAAAGCGGTAAACAATGGTGTTTCGTATTGGGACAATCTATACACCCCTTCTTCTTCGTAATATTTATTAGAGTTTGTTTTATATGATTTCATCTCATTCTAAAAGGAAATTAAGATGACAAACTTTTAGAACTTGACTTGTTTTTCTGCCATTCGCAAAAGCCTTTTTGGGGATGGTAGTCTCACTTTATTCTCTATAAAACAAAAGCATTATATCACCAATAATTATAGATGTATAGAAAAATCGCCTTTTCAAGGTGAGTATGTTTAATAGTTATATTTTAAATACTGCAAAGAGGAAGACAATTCCATTGAAATGGATAAATGGTGTATAATGCAGAGTGGCTATAGTGAAGAATAAAAGGTTGTCTTAAAGGTAGCATAATGGAAAAAGAAAGAATACTGAATGAGGTGCAAAAATGGAATATCAATATCCACTTGATTACAATTGGTCAAATGAAGAAATGGTAGCAGTTGTAAAGTTTTATGAAGCGATTGAAAAGGTATATGAAAAAGGAGTTTTGAGAGAAGATTTGATGGAATTATATCGTCGTTTTAAAGAGATTGTACCATCGAAGGCAGCGGAGAAAAAAATTGATAAAGAATTTCAAGAAGTAAGTGGATATTCTATATATCGTACGATTCAAAGAGCAAAAGAAGTAGCGGAAAAAAAGATTGTAAAAATGTAAAAATATTTTGAAAATTAAAATACGAAGTGCTATAATGTGATAACAACTAAAAACGGACAATATAAATTGTCCGTTTTCTACTATCGATTACAAAGTGCATATAAAGGAAGGAGTGGTTGCATCGTAGATTCAATCTTAGCAAGGAATTGTTCGTTGGTCATTGCTGAAAACTCCTCTGGTGATATATGAATACCGACTAATAACTCTGCTTTTTTCACAGTAGCTAAACGTTCAATCATCTTTTGTAAGTCTTCCGTTTCAAGCGTTTTATGTAGTTTTACACCTGGTTTAGTATGGTCAATGGACCAAACGAAGTCATTTGGAATATTTGTTTTTAAATCATTTAAATGTTCTAAGAAGGCGTGAGCCGTCTCCACTTTTTGTGGACACTCATAGATTAAACCAAAGTATATGAAGGCGTGAGTACCCCATAAACCAATTTGAAAGTGTGGTAACATTTTATATCCACGTTTATTTGTTGAAAAAGCAACCCAAGTATCGTTTGGTGGATTGACTTTGCGGCGTGCATGTTTTGCTACATGGTAGAAAAAGTTTTCATCAGTTTGTTGTGATAAATATTCTGCAAATTGTTCCCCTAAAGCTTCTAGCTTAGGATGAATATTCGTTTTAATTGCGCTCATTCGTTCTTCAAGACCATCAACAGTAAAGACTTCAAAATCAGTTGATGTGAATGTTTGTAGTGTCATGATTGTTCCTCCAACTCCTATTTTGTTTTAATTTTAGCATAGCTTGTACTATTCATAAAAAAAACATCACAAAAAAATTTAAATAAAAAAATATAATTTTGTTGCATAGATGATTTATCCAACATAGTATAGTATAAAACAAAAAATCAGAAAATTGAATCAATTCTAGTCCGAGGGCAGACGAATATTGGGAGGAGGCAAAAAAATGAGACAGGTGATTAATGCGTTAAAGAGAACAGATGCTGAAAAGAGAATTCCGGTGCTACGTTTGGAGCTAGATTATGAATTAGCAACTTTATATGATGCGATGATGGATAACGACAAACAGAAAAAAGAAGAGTGCGTACAAAAATTAGAAGTGTTAAGACTTGAAATGATCCGTTTAGAAGCGTAATAATAGTATATGTATAAATAATTAGTTGGTGCGAACCTTATAAAGGGTTCGTTTTTTCTGTGAACAGTATAGATCGGAGTGTTTAAACATGCAAGAAGTATGGAAAGACATCGATACACACGCGAAACAGTGGATTCGAGAAGCAGGAGAACAATTAATGGCGTCACTGAAAAAAACACTTATTATAGAAACAAAGTCAAATGCAGCTGATCTAGTAACAAATATGGACCGAGAAACGGAGCAGTTTTTAATTGGGAAAATTAAAGAAACATTCCCGGCTCATAACATTTTAGGAGAAGAAGGCTATGGAGATGAGATTACCTCTTCTAATGGGGTTGTTTGGTTAATTGATCCAATTGATGGCACGATGAACTTTGTTCATCAAAAAAGAAATTTCGCAATCTCAATCGGGATTTATGAGAACGGTATCGGAAAGATTGGTCTTATTTATGATCCAGTTCATGACGAACTATATCATGCGGTAAAGGGAGAAGGGGCTTTTTGCAATGATTTAGCTATTCCCATGTTGGAAAAAGGAACGGTAGAGCATGGAGTTATAGCTTTGAATGCGATATGGCTTACTGATAATCCATTGCTTAATATGGAAAAAATGATGATGCTCGTTAAGAAGGCGAGAGGTACGAGGTCATATGGTTGTGCAGCGTTAGAAATGGTATATGTTGCCACAGGAAGATTAGACGCATATGTAACACCGCGCTTATCGCCATGGGACTTTGGCGGGGGACAGATTATTGTAGAGGAAGTTGGCGGTAAAGTGACAACGTTCTTGGGAACGCCTCTTTCTATTGTAGAGAAAAGCAGTGTGTTAGTGGCAAAACCAGGAGTATACGAAGAATTATTACCATTTGTATCGCAATAATGAAAAAAAGTAAGAGGCATAAAGAAGCTTCTTACTTTTTAATGTTATTGCGATTTACGCATTTTTCTTTTTGTTACAAAACCGTATCCAACTGTAACAAATGTGCCGATAATGCAAATAATAATGCCGATGGGACTATTTTCAGCAATCATAATTCCGATACCAATTAAGAAGATAACACCGATAATTGCTGTTAATAAAAAGCGATATTGAATGTGTTCCATTTCTTCACCCTCCAATCTTATTTTACTTTCACAAAAGTAAGAATACAACTATATTTTCATTCTTGATTTTATTTTGATTGCCATTGTATCCCCTTCGCTCTTATAATAGAGAAGGATTAAAAAGACATTAGGAGTTGGACATGTTGAAAAAACGACAAGATTTACGAAATATAGCAATTATTGCCCACGTTGACCATGGTAAAACAACACTTGTTGACCAGTTATTACGTCAAGCGGGGACGTTCCGTGCGAATGAACATATTGAAGAACGCGCAATGGACTCAAATGATCTAGAAAGAGAACGTGGTATTACAATTTTAGCGAAGAATACTGCGATTCACTATGAAGATAAAAGAATTAACATTTTAGATACACCTGGTCACGCTGACTTCGGTGGAGAAGTAGAACGTATCATGAAAATGGTTGATGGTGTTCTACTTGTAGTTGATGCATATGAAGGTTGTATGCCACAAACACGATTTGTTTTAAAGAAAGCTCTTGAGCAAAACTTAACTCCAATCGTTGTTGTAAACAAAATTGACCGTGACTTCGCTCGCCCTGATGAAGTAGTTGATGAAGTAGTTGACTTATTCATCGAACTTGGTGCAAACGAAGACCAATTAGAGTTCCCAGTTGTATTTGCATCAGCAATGAACGGAACAGCAAGCTTAGATTCAAATCCAGCAAATCAAGAAGAGAATATGAAATCATTGTTTGACACAATCATTGAACATATTCCAGCACCAATTGATAACAGCGAAGAGCCACTTCAATTCCAAGTAGCACTTCTTGATTACAATGACTATGTTGGTCGTATTGGGGTTGGACGCGTATTCCGCGGTACAATGAAAGTAGGACAACAAGTTGCATTAATGAAAGTTGACGGAAGTGTAAAACAATTCCGTGTAACTAAATTATTTGGTTACATTGGATTAAAACGTCAAGAAATTGAAGAAGCAAAAGCTGGAGATTTAGTAGCTGTTTCAGGTATGGAAGACATTAACGTAGGTGAAACGGTATGTCCGGTTGAGCATGAAGAGGCTTTACCATTATTACGTATTGATGAGCCAACATTACAAATGACATTCCTTGTAAATAACAGCCCATTTGCAGGTCGTGAAGGTAAATTCATTACTTCTCGTAAAATTGAAGAGCGTCTTCGTTCACAATTAGAGACAGATGTAAGTTTACGTGTAGATAATACAGATTCTCCTGATGCATGGATCGTATCTGGACGCGGAGAGTTACATTTATCTATCTTAATTGAAAACATGCGTCGTGAAGGTTATGAACTACAAGTATCTAAGCCTGAAGTAATTATTAAAGATGTCGATGGCGTAAGAAGTGAGCCTGTAGAGCGCGTACAAATCGATGTTCCTGAAGAATACACTGGTTCTATTATGGAATCAATGGGCGCACGTAAAGGTGAAATGTTAGATATGGTGAATAACGGAAACGGTCAAGTTCGCCTTACTTTCATGGTTCCAGCACGTGGGTTAATTGGTTACACAACAGAATTCCTAACATTAACTCGTGGTTATGGTATTTTAAATCACACATTTGATTGCTACCAACCAGTACATGCTGGACAAGTGGGTGGACGTCGTCAAGGTGTTCTAGTTTCACTTGAAGCAGGAAAAGCATCACAATACGGTATTATGCAAGTTGAAGACCGTGGTGTAATCTTCGTTGAACCAGGTACAGAAGTATATGCTGGTATGATCGTTGGAGAACATACACGTGAGAATGATTTAACAGTTAACGTTGTAAAAATGAAACAACAAACGAACATTCGTTCTGCAACGAAAGATCAAACTTCAACAATGAAAAAACCACGCTTAATGACTTTAGAAGAGTCATTAGAGTACTTAAACGATGATGAGTTCTGTGAAGTAACTCCAGAATCAATTCGTCTACGTAAAAAGATTCTTGATAAGAGTGAGCGCGAAAGAGCTGCTAAGAAAAAGAAATCTGTAGAAGCATAAAAATAAAAAACAACTACCTTTATAAAAGGTAGTTGTTTTTTTATTTTGTTTATTTTTAGAATATTTATTCTTTTTTGTGGACAGTATTTTTTTTGCGAGTTACTCTTGTATTAAGTACATAAAGAAAATTTGTTTTTATGAGAAGGGAGGAAAGATAGTGTTAGAAAGAATGTCATTTTTCGCGAAATTGTGCAAAGTTGATGAAAATCCAGAACTAGGGATGTGGTTACTTTATGGAACAATTATTATATTGAGTGCACTTGTATATAATTTAGGATTTGCAAGGAAGCTATCAGTGCTAAAAAATATAGTAATATACATATCTTTAGCAATTGGATGCACGGTATTAACTTTCTTTGCAGTTTTTTTGCCAGTTGGAGAGGGGCTCGTTGTAGCGGCGATTGTACTTGGAATTTATAGATTACGTTTACGTCAAGCGAAACAACAAAAAGCAGGGTGAAAAGGGGGAGTTTCATGCGCTCGGTACAAGATGCACTATATAATTGGTTAACAATTAAAACTGTTGCGGAAGCGCGTCCAGATGATAGAGCTGCACAAGAAACGTACGTATTATTTCGAAATATGATATATGAAGAGCATAAATTACGAAATGTAGAAGT
The DNA here is from genome assembly GCF_003264175.1 of Bacillus sp. SRB_331. NCBI lineage: Bacteria > Bacillati > Bacillota > Bacilli > Caryophanales > Bacillaceae > Bacillus > Bacillus sp. SRB_331. The sequence continues at coordinate 61,989 of NZ_NADV01000043.1, forward strand.
GGAAAAGAACGAGGAAATGTATTTAATTACATATGAAATTGATGGAGAAATAAGGTGTGCAAGATTTCCAGTAGAAGCAATTGATTGTTTTTTGGATCAGATGAATCGTGAACCAGAAAAATACAAATAAGTCCTTATCTATATGATTAAGGACTTATTTACGGTTTACCAATCGTCTTCTACTTTTTTATCACGATATAATCGGAAATTACCACTTGCATGGCGTTCCATAGTACGATCTGCAATGCGTTCCGTACATTCCATGCACATATATGTATGAATAGGGCGATTACGCAGTTTTTTTGCCATAGGATTTTCGTCATCTAACATATCTTTTTTATCACAAATCATACATCTGACTCTCATTTCGTCACCTCAATACGAATTCTATCAGTATAAGTATATCATGGAAGCATAATGTTTTTGAATAATAGCGGGAAAAAATAATATTTTCGCAATTCGAAAAATAGGTTATGATAAGGATATATAAATAATATTTGGAGGTGGAAATATGGCGAATGTAGTTGAGCCTACATTGACAGGTGATTTAGTACAATCTTTGCGTAAAGAGTGTATCGTTATGATAGCAACAACAGATTTCGAAAAACAAATTCCTAACGTAAGTGCTATTTCTTGGGTATATGCAGTGAGTGAAACTAGTATTCGATTTGCGGTAGATCAACGCTCACGTATTGTGGGGAATATACGGCATAGTGCAGGGGTTGTATTGACTATAATGGCGAATGAATCCGTATTTTCCATAAGTGGTGAAAGTGAAATTTTAACAGATAGAATGGAAGGGATTCCTCTAAAATTAACGGTAGTAGAAGTGAATGTACAAGAAGTTCGTGATGTTATGTTTTATGGTGCGAAACTTGCTACTGAACCAACATATGAAAAAACATATGATCTTCGAGCAGCTAAAAAGCTTGATAACCAAGTATTAGTAGGAATGAAAGAATTATAAAGAAGATGAATAGGAACATCGTTCATAAACTTTTACAAGTGAGTATTGTGATTTAATGTGAAAAATTATAATAAAAAGTAATATATTGAATAGAAATGAATAAAAAATAAAGAAAAGGTTTAATTTCTATGAGTTTCGATTCTACCTCGTTTTTACGGTACATATAATTATAACAATGGTTCGTCCATATTTTATGGATGAAACCCTTGTTCTACAAATTTAAAAGTGGAGTCAGGGGGTAACAGGTTGGATAAAATTTATGTGTTAGATACGAATGTACTTTTGCAGGATCCTTTATCTATTTTTTCATTTGCAACAAATGAAGTAGTGATTCCAGCAGTTGTATTAGAAGAGGTTGATTCGAAAAAACGTTATATGGATGAAGTAGGACGAAATGCTCGCTATGTATCTAAGTTAATCGACAAATTTCGCGAAATAGGAAAGCTGCATGAAAGTATTCCGTTAGAAAACGGCGGTACATTTCGTATTGAATTAAATCATCGCTCATTTGTTCAACTGCAAGATATTTTTGTAGAAAAAACAAATGATAATCGAATTTTAGCGGTAGCGAAAAACCTCTCTTTAGAAGAACAAGAAAAAGAGGACGGGAAATCAGTTATTTTAGTAAGTAAAGATGTACTCGTAAGGGTAAAAGCTGATGCAATCGGATTGCAGGCCGAAGATTATTTAAGTGACCGAGTAATCGAAGTGGAAAATATATATTCAGGATTTTTAGAAGGGTATATATCAAAAGAACAGTTAGATTATTTTTATGAAAAAGGTGAACTGCCTTTATCTGAAATCGCAAATCATCCTTTTTATCCAAATCAGTTTGTTGTAATGAAAGATGCACTAGGGGGTTCTAGTTCTGCACTTGGGATTGTGGATCATTTAGGTAAGAAGGTAAAAAAACTTATTTTTCACAATGAACAAGTGTGGGGGATACGCCCACGAAACGTGCAGCAAATTATGGGATTAGAATTGCTACTTCGGGAAGATATTCCACTTGTAACGTTAACAGGGAAAGCCGGTACAGGAAAAACGTTACTCGCATTAGCTTCGGGACTAATGCAAACGGAAGATTTAGGGTTATATAAAAAACTACTTGTCGCGAGACCAATTGTACCGGTAGGGAAAGATATAGGCTATTTACCAGGAGAGAAAGAGGAAAAATTAAGACCGTGGATGCAGCCGATTTTTGATAATCTAGAGTATTTATTCAATACGAAAAAGCCTGGGGAGCTAGATGCTATTTTAGCTGGGATGGGTTCGATTGAAGTAGAAGCGCTTACCTATATACGTGGGAGAAGTATTCCAGACCAATTCATTATAATTGACGAGGCACAAAATTTAACGAAGCATGAAGTAAAGACGATATTAACAAGGGTAGGCGAAAAAAGTAAGATTGTATTAATGGGGGATCCTCAGCAAATTGATCACCCGTATTTAGATGAATATAATAACGGTTTAACATATGTTGTAGAGAAGTTTAAAGAACAACGTATTAGTGGTCATGTAAAGTTTGTTAAAGGAGAGCGTTCTAATTTAGCACAACTAGCAGCGGATTTATTATAAAAAGGAGTGAGCTTAAGCTCACTCCTTTTTTGCCTTTTAATTATACAATTTAAATGATTGTAAATTTACGGATGTTACGAATCGGATTTTGTCTATTAGATCCATCATGGAAATATAGATGAACAGGCCCGTCTTCTCGTAATGGTTTACCTTCTTTTGAAAAACCGAGAATAGCTTTATGGGCTGTTTCTAACGGAAGTGTAATTGTATTGTCTGTGGTTTCAATTTCGACATGAGTAGCATCTTCTAAAATTTCAGCATTTTTTAGAAATGGATGAAGTGGTATGCCAAACGTCCCGTTAATAAGCTGTTCTTTTTTATATTTCTTTACACTTTGTTGTATTGGCGGGAAGGCAGCACCATCACGGATTTCGCGATCCCAATGCTCTGAAGTATGTTTTAAGTATGTTTCTAATTCGGATGATTCTTCTCTAGTTTCATCAAAGTAGGTTGTCAAATCTATTTTTCGATCATCGAAAATCCATACAGTTGGATCGATAGTGATTGGAAAACGAACTTTTCCATTAATAAATAAAATTTCGCTCATTGTTGTTCCCCCATTTGTGTTATACTCCCACTTTTCAGTATAATAGTATTAGACACTGTTGTCACAAAAAATGTTTCTATTGCAATTTATTAAAACTATCGCTAATATTAATAGATATGAGAGAGTAGGACGGAAACGGAGGGAATCAATTTGGCGTCTGAGACAGTATCAAATCATCAGGAAAAGGCACTAGCCCTTCTACAAGCGGATGCAGAGAAGATTTTAAGACTTATTAAGGTACAAATGGACAATCTTACAATGCCGCAATGTCCATTATATGAAGAAGTTTTAGACACACAAATGTTTGGACTATCCCGCGAGGTCGATTTTGCGGTTCGCCTTGGTCTTATTGCAGAAGAACAAGGGAAAGCAATGTTAGGAGAGCTCGAACGTGAGTTGTCTGCACTTCATGAAGCATTTACAAACAAACAATAATAACGGGTTCAAATAAGGGGGCTCAAACTGAAATAGTTTGGGCTTTTTATTTGTATAATAAAGAAGGAAGAACCCATATACATATGGAATACAACAATAATTAAATTGAAACAGAAAGAGGAAATGAAATGAAAAAAGTATGGAAATCGATGGATTATTCCTTATTACTTCCTCTTGTTATCTTATGTGTGTTGGGAGTTATAATGGTATATAGTTCTAGTTCCATTGTTGCGATTTCGAGGTTTGATAAACCAGCAAATTTCTTTTTTAAAAGACAATTAATGACTTTGGCTGCTGGGACAATCATATTAATAATTATCGCTACTATCCCATATAAAGTGTGGAGGAAACGAATTTTTTTATTGGGGAGTTATGGTATTAGCATTGCATTATTAGCGGCAGCTGCATTTTTCACTAAGACAGTAAACGGCGCAAATGGATGGATATTTGGAATACAGCCTGCAGAATTTGTGAAGATAACTGTTATCCTCGTATTGGCTCATTTTTTTGCGAAAAGACAAGAAACGAATACGCCTGTTTTGAAAGGATCGGGACCGGTACTTTTTGGTGTTGGTTTAATCATGGTTTTAATTTTAAAGCAAAATGATTTAGGTACCGATTTGTTAATTGCAGGAACAGTAGGAATTATGTTTCTTTGTTCGGGAGTGCGGATTAATTTATGGATTAAACGAATTGTTTTAACTTCTATAGTATGGGTTCCGGCACTATATATTCTCGGTAATTATGCATTAAATCCATATCAAAAGGCACGGTTTTCAGTTTTTCTTGATCCATTTAACGATCCTCAAAATGATGGGTTCCAATTAATAAATTCTTTTATTGGAATTGCTTCAGGAGGGCTAAATGGTCGAGGGTTAGGGAACAGTGTGCAAAAATATGGATACTTACCAGAACCGCAAACAGATTTTATTATGGCAATTATATCTGAAGAACTTGGTTTTATAGGTGTAGCTGTCATTTTAATCTGTTTACTACTTATTATTATTCGGGCATTTAGAGTTGCACAAAAGTGTAACGATCCATTTGGAAGTTTAATAGCCATAGGAATTGCAAGTTTGTTTGGAGTTCAAACCTTTATTAATGTCGGTGGTATGTCTGGGTTAATACCGCTTACAGGGGTACCATTACCATTTGTTAGTTATGGTGGGAGTTCTTTGTTAGCTAATCTGCTTGCAATGGGTATACTGTTAAATATTGCTAGTTATGTAAAACGACAAGAGAAACAACAAAACAAATTGACTAACGAAATAGAACAAGGTGGACCGCATCTTGTTGTTGTAAAATAAAAAACACATTGAGCTCTAGAGTTCAATGTGTTTTTTATTTTGTTAGGTTTTAAATGTGATATAATATTGATTGTTTTAAAATTAAAAGTATATTACATTCAAGTAAATGTGATATACAATATTGTTGTTAGAAAAGGAAGAGGTATGCTATACTATTTTTGTGAAACAAATTGATCAGAAAACTTATCATTTGTTGAAAAATAAGGTATGATGGATAAAAATAAAGTGAAGCTTTCTAAGTATAATATAATGTAGAAAGTGAAGAACTTCACGCTCTTTAGAGTGTGTATGTATTTTATCTCTAGAGTGGTAGGAAAATAGAGGGGGAAAATCATGACAAAGCTGCAACGTATTCAAAAAGTATTGGTAGCTAACCGTGGAGAGATAGCAATTCGTGTGTTCCGAGCATGTTCAGAACTTGGATTAAACACAGTTGCGATCTATTCTAAAGAGGATAGCGGTTCTTATCATCGCTATAAAGCCGATGAGTCCTATTTAGTTGGGGAAGGGAAAAAGCCAATTGATGCTTATCTAGATATTGAAGGCATTATTGAGATTGCGAAAAGTAATCATGTAGATGCAATCCACCCTGGATATGGTTTCTTGTCAGAAAATATTCAATTTGCAAAACGTTGTGAAGAAGAAGGGATTATCTTTATCGGTCCAAAAAGTAAGCATTTAGACATGTTTGGAGATAAAGTTAAAGCAAGAACACAAGCGCAGCTAGCACAAATTCCAATTATTCCTGGTAGTGATGGTCCAGTAAATTCAATAGAAGAAGTTGAAGAATTTGCTGAAAAGTATGATTACCCGATTATTATTAAAGCATCCCTTGGTGGCGGCGGTCGCGGTATGCGTATTGTACGTGCTAGTGAAGAGTTAAGAGAATCGTATAATCGCGCGAAATCAGAAGCAAAAGCAGCCTTTGGTAATGATGAAGTGTACGTTGAAAAATTCGTTGAAAAACCTAAACATATAGAAGTACAAATTTTAGCAGATGAAGAAGGTAATGTTGTTCATTTGTATGAGCGTGATTGCTCTGTACAACGACGCCATCAAAAAGTAGTTGAAATTGCACCGAGCGTGTCGCTTTCAGATGATTTGCGTCAGCGTATTTGTGATGCTGCAGTAAAGTTAACGAAAAATGTAAATTATTTAAATGCTGGAACGGTAGAATTCCTTGTAAAAGGTGATGAGTTTTACTTCATTGAAGTAAACCCACGTGTTCAAGTTGAACATACGATTACAGAGATGATTACAGGAGTGGATATCGTTCAATCGCAAATTTTAATAGCTGATGGACATGCATTACATAGCAAAATGGTAGGTGTTCCTAAGCAAGAGGAAGTGGTTGTGCATGGATTTGCAATCCAATCTCGTGTAACGACAGAAGACCCACTTAATAACTTTATGCCTGATACAGGAAAGATTATGGCGTACCGATCAGGCGGTGGTTTTGGTGTTCGTCTTGATACAGGTAATAGTTTCCAAGGTGCAGTTATTACACCGTACTACGATTCTTTACTTGTAAAAGTTACTACTTGGGCACTTACTTTTGAACAAGCCGCTGCAAAAATGGAACGTAACTTAAAAGAATTCCGTATTCGTGGTATTAAAACAAATATTCCATTCCTAGAGAATGTAGTAAAACATAAAAACTTCTTATCAGGAGAATATGACACTTCATTTATTGACGCGTCACCTGAACTATTCTTGTTCCCGAAACGTAAAGACCGCGGAACAAAAATGTTAAATTATATTGGTACAGTAACAGTAAATGGCTTCCCAGGAGTAGGGAAAAAAGAGAAACCAATTTTCCCAGATGCTCGTATACCAAATGTGATACACTCAGAGCCAATGCAAAATGGAACGAAACAAATTTTGGATGAGCGTGGAGCGGATGGATTAGTAAAGTGGGTACAAGATCAAAAGCGTGTACTTTTAACTGATACAACATTCCGTGATGCACATCAGTCATTACTTGCAACTCGTGTTCGTACAAAAGATTTACATCACATTGCAGAGCCGACAGCGAGAATGTTACCAAACTTATTCTCAGCAGAAATGTGGGGCGGTGCAACGTTTGATGTTGCGTATCGTTTCTTGAAAGAAGATCCATGGGAACGATTACTAGATCTTCGTGAAAAAATGCCAAACGTTTTATTCCAAATGTTACTTCGCTCTTCAAACGCAGTAGGTTACAAAAACTATCCAGATAATTTAATTCAAAAATTTGTGGAATGTTCCGCGCAAGCTGGAATTGATGTGTTCCGTATTTTTGATAGCTTAAACTGGGTAGAAGGCATGAGAGTTGCAATTGATGCTGTACGAGATACTGGTAAGATTGCAGAAGCAACAATGTGTTACACAGGAGACATTCATGATCCGTTACGCAGTAAATATGATTTAAATTATTATAAAAATTTAGCAAAAGAGTTGGAAGCATCAGGAGCTCATATTTTAGGAATTAAAGATATGGCGGGCTTATTAAAGCCAAACGCAGCATATGATTTAGTTTCAGCACTAAAAGAGACGGTGTCGATTCCAATTCACCTGCATACACACGATACGAGCGGAAATGGTATTTTAACGTATACGAAGGCAATTGAAGCAGGTGTTGATATTGTCGATGTAGCGGTGAGTTCAATGGCTGGTCAAACGTCACAACCAAGTGCGAATACACTATACTATGCGTTAGGTGGAAACGAAAGACAGCCAGATGTTAATATAGACTCATTAGAAAAACTATCTCATTATTGGGAAGATGTACGAAAATATTATGCTCCATTTGAAAGTGGTATGAATGCTCCTCACACAGAGGTATATATGCATGAAATGCCGGGTGGACAGTATAGTAATCTTCAACAACAAGCAAAAGCGGTTGGCTTAGGAGATCGCTTTGATGAAGTTAAAGTGATGTATCGCCGTGTTAATGATATGTTTGGCGATATTGTAAAAGTAACACCATCATCTAAAGTTGTCGGTGATATGGCATTATTTATGGTTCAAAATCACCTAACAGAACAAGATATTTTAGAACGTGGACATGCTATGGACTTCCCAGGATCTGTTGTTGAAATGTTCTCTGGAGATTTAGGACAACCATATGGTGGTTTCCCGAAAGAATTACAAAAAATTATTTTAAAAGGGAAAGAGCCATTAACAGTAAGACCGGGTGAATTATTAGAACCAGTAGATTTCGATGCTTTAAAAGAAGAGTTATTCCACAAACTTGGACGCGAAGTAACAATTTTTGATGTAGTCGCATATGCATTGTATCCAAAAGTATTTATGGACTACGAAAAAGTTGCTGGGATTTATGGAAATGTATCTGTGCTTGATACACCGACATTCTTCTATGGTATGAGACTTGGTGAAGAAATTGATGTGGAAATCGAGCAAGGTAAAACATTGATGGTTAAACTAGTTTCCATTGGGGAGCCACAGCCAGATGGAAATCGTGTGCTTTACCTGGAGTTTAATGGACAACCGCGTGAAATCGTAGTGAAAGATGAAAACGTGAAATCAACTGTTGCACAGCGTGTGAAGGGGAATCGTGAAAATCCAAATCATATTAGCGCAACGATGCCGGGAACTGTTATTAAAGTAGTTGTAAAAGAAGGCGATGAAGTGAAAAAAGGTGATTCCATGGCAATTACAGAAGCTATGAAAATGGAAACGACGGTTCAAGCGCCATTTAGTGGTAAAGTGAAAAAAGTATATGTAAATGATGGGGATGCAATTCAAACGGGAGATTTACTCATTGAATTAGATCATTAAAATAAAGAAAAAGAGCTGTGCGAAAGCAGCTCTTTTTTGTGTGTAAATAATACCTTGCCGAATTGGCAAGGTATTAAAGTTTTACTTTATTTTGTTTGCTTAGAAGTTGATTCAGTTTCTTTTGCATTGACTGTACTTCTTGTACCTATCATAACTAAATAGCATAGTACAGCAAACAGGCAAGAAATGAAGAGCGAATGTAATAATGCCATTGCTAAACTAGCATTTGTAAATACGACTAAAATCCCTACTATAGCTTGAAGTGTAACAAGGATAAATGAAATAATCCATCCCCAGTATACTACACGCTGCTGCTTGTAATGGCGAATAGCGATAATCATCGCATATAGTATCCAAGCGAAAATTAACATCGCTGCAACTCTATGTCCCATTTGAACCCACTCATGTAGTTGAGTTGGCATAGGTCTATTTTTGCTACATAAAGGGAAGTCTGGACAGGCTAAGGTAGCTCGTTCGTGACGTACTAAAGCTCCTGTGTAGACAACGATATAACTGTAAATTGTTACACCATAAATATGAAATTTCATTTTTTTGTCCATAATAAGTGAACGTGCATCAAATTTCTGATCAATTTCAAAAATAAGACACGTTAACAAGATGACAGAAGCAAATGAAATTAAGGAAATACCGAAATGAATAGCTAATACAGCAGGCATTTGACCCCAAACAACCGCCGCCGCCCCCATTAATGCTTGTGCAACTAAAAATACGAAGGATAAAATTGCTAACGTCTTTGTTTCGCGCACATGTTTATAATATTTCCAGGACAAGATACAAAGAAGAGTAACAAGGATTCCTGCTGATCCAGATGTTAAGCGGTGACTTAGCTCAATAATAGTCTCCATTGATAAATTAGATGGAACAAATTCACCGTTACAAAGAGGCCATGATTTGCCGCATCCTTGGCCTGAACCCGTTTTTGTAACTAAAGCGCCTCCTAGTAAAACTACTAATAAATCGAGACTTGTAATGACTGCTAACCATTTAATAAAGCGTTGCAATCTCTTTCACCATCTTTCTGCTATGAAGTTATTGCGAAATATTTTCATTCCATTATGTATAGAATAAAACGTGCTACAGTCCTATGATATATAAAAAATAATAAAATAGCAAAGAAATGGAGGGCGAGGACAACGTACGTATTATAAAGAAAAAAATGGGATTTAAAATACATATTTTAGGAGGAATTCAGGCTATTTTGAAAAGAAATGGGGAGAATACATGCTAAATATGACAAAATAGTTTATTATAGAAGATAACATCATGTTATGATAAGGATAAATTAGAATAAAGTTTTTTAATGTTCGACACAAAAAGTTCATGTTTTCTTCACAAAATGTTCGGGAAATGTGATTTAATATATTGGAGTATGGGCGTAGATTAGTAGTAGAATGAGTTAACAATATTTCTACTGTAATAATATTGCTATATAGAAGCGAAATATTTCACATGAAATATATGCTTAGAAAGATGATAGGTTTAAGAGGGGGTTAAAGTGATGAACCATGCAACAAGTGAGCTGCATGATGAGTCAGCTGTTTCAATTGTACCGGAAACAACTCGGTTACAAGATTTATCAGCGCTCGTTAAAATGGGGATTGTAAACTCAAATACACTTACTGTATTTACAGGATTTTGGTTGGCTTTACATTTTAATGGATTGAGTGTTATGGACAATCTAGATAAGTTATTTTTCACAATCGTTGGTTCGGCATTAATTATGGCAGGGGTATGTTGTTTAAATAACTACATTGACCGAGATATCGATCCATTAATGGAAAGAACAAAAAACCGTCCAACGGTAACAGGTAAATATAAACCTGGCTTTGCACTTGCATTTGGACTTGTAATTTTACTTCTTGGCTTTGCATTTTTATTACTTACTACACCGATGGCAGTGTTAATCTCATTTATTGGTGCCTTCACATATGTTGTTTTATATACGTTATGGACGAAGAGAAAATATACGTTAAATACTGTTGTAGGTAGTATATCAGGAGCAGTTCCACCTTTAATTGGATGGGCGGCAATTGATCCGTCTTTAAATCATCCAATTGCTTGGATGTTATTTTTAATTATGTTTATTTGGCAAATCCCACATTTCCTCGCATTAGCGATGAAGCGTGTTGATGAATATCGAAATGCAGGAATCCCAATGCTTCCTGTTGTACAGGGATTTGATATTACGAAACGTCAGATTATGATTTGGACAGTATGTTTATTACCACTACCATTTTATATGAGTGGGCTTGGAATAACATTCATGGTAATTGCAACATTGCTTAACATCGGATGGATCGCATTAGGGCTTTATGGCTTCCGTCAGCAAGATGACATCAAGTGGTCCGTAAAAATGTTTGTTTATTCCCTGAATTACTTAACAATCTTATTTGTGTCAATGATTGTAGTTACATTCTTCTAAGACAACGACATGATTGGATTTCTTTACGTTGAGATTTACTTTACTTAACTATAAAGTACAATCTAATTCACAAAGAAAGTGGGGGTTGTTTGTATGAAGAAACAGTGGCGACTGCTTTCGTTCGTTTCACTGCTGGCTTTACTGTTAGGGGGATGCGGTAAAGCTTTTCAGTCTACTTTAATTCCGCAAGGGGAAGTAGCAAAAATGCAATATGATTTGCTCTTGCTAGCGAGTGCAATCATGGTAGGAGTAGTACTTGTAGTTACTATTATTTTCTTATATGTAATTGTGCGTTTCCGACAAAAAAAGGGTGAGGAAGATTATATTCCAGAGCAAGTTGAAGGAAATCACAAACTAGAAATTATATGGACAGTCATTCCGATTATTCTTTTGTTAATCTTGGCTGTTCCGACTGTTACATATACATTCAAGCTTGCTGATGTAAGTGCGATGGAGAAAAAGAATATTGATAAAGATACTATCGTTGTTGATGTAACAGCGAATCTTTATTGGTGGGAATTTTCTTATAAATCAGAAAAAATAGTAACTTCTCAAGATTTAGTTATCCCCACAGGTAAGAAAGTGTATTTGAATTTGAAGGGTGCCGATATTAAACATTCGTTTTGGGTTCCATCTTTAGCTGGGAAAATGGATACAAATACAGATAATGTAAACAAAATGTGGTTAAAGGCAGATAAATCGGGCACTTATAATGGTTTTTGTACAGAATTTTGTGGCCCATCACATTCTTTAATGCAGTTCAAAGTGAAAGCTCTGGATGAAAGCGAGTACAAAAAGTGGCTTGCTGACATGAAGAAGATTGATGGAAAAAAAGAAGTAGCTTCTACAAAGGCGCAAGGGGGTCAAGAAATATTTAATAAAAGCTGTATTGGTTGTCATGCAGTTGGATCAAATGATAGTAGACCACCTTCTGCTCGTATCGCACCGAACTTAGCAAACTTCGCAGATCGCGATATGGTTGCTGGTATTGCCGAAAATAATGAAGAGAACTTAAAAAAATGGCTCAAAGATCCTGAAAATATGAAACCAGGTAATAAAATGACTGGTAAATATGGCAACTTAACGGATGATCAAATTAATGCATTAAATGCATATTTACAAACGTTAAAGATTGAAAAATAAAGAGGGATCATTTGCGAAGGGGAGGTTGAAAACGTGAGTTCTGTAGCAAAAAAACAGGGGATGGGTGCTGTCATATGGGATTATTTAACGACAGTAGACCATAAAAAGATTGCCATTCTCTATTTAATTGCAGGTGGATTGTTTTTTGTAATAGGTGGAATAGAAGCACTATTTATTCGCCTGCAGTTAGCGATTCCTAACAATGCTTTTCTTGTTGGGGATGCTTATAATCAAGTATTAACGATGCACGGTACAACAATGATTTTCCTCGCAGCTATGCCACTCGTGTTTGCATTTATGAACGCCGCTGTACCACTTCAAATTGGAGCACGTGATGTGGCGTTCCCGTTTTTGAATTCGCTCGGATTTTGGTTATTTTTCTTTGGTGGATTATTTTTAAATTTAAGTTGGTTTTTAGGAGGAGCGCCTGATGCAGGGTGGACATCGTATGCATCGTTAGCTTTAGCCTCTAAAGGACATGGTGTTGATTTTTATGTACTCGGCTTGCAAATATCAGGTATTGGTACATTAATTGGAGGTATTAACTTCCTTGTTACAATTATTAATATGCGCGCGCCAGGGATGACGTACATGCGCATGCCGATGTTTACATGGACAACATTTGTAACATCTTCACTTATTTTATTTGCATTTCCACCATTAACTGTAGGATTAGGACTTTTAATGTTAGATCGTTTATTTGGCACAAGTTTCTTTAATCCGGCACTAGGTGGGAATACGATTATATGGGAGCATTTATTCTGGATCTTCGGTCATCCGGAAGTATACATTCTTATACTCCCAGCTTTCGGAATATTCTCAGAAATCTTCGCCACATTTTCGAAAAAACGATTATTCGGTTATTCCTCTATGGTGTTCGCGACAGTATTAATAGGGTTTTTAGGATTTATGGTATGGGCGCATCATATGTTTACTGTTGGTCTTGGGCCTGTTGCAAATGCTATCTTCTCGGTTGCAACAATGGCGATTGCAGTTCCAACGGGTATTAAAATATTTAACTGGCTCTTTACAATGTGGGGTGGAAGTATTAGGTTTACAACACCAATGATGTGGGCGGTAGCTTTTATTCCATCCTTCGTTATGGGTGGAGTTACAGGTGTTATGCTTGCTTCTGCACCAGCTGATTATCAGTTTCATGATAACTATTTCGTAGTAGCACACTTTCATTATGTAATTGTTGGTGGTGTTGTATTTGGTTTACTTGCAGGTGCGCATTATTATTGGCCACTTATGTTTAATAAAGTATTAAATGAAACATTAGGTAAGATAACATTTTGGTTATTCTTTATCGGTTTCCATTTAACATTCTTTATTCAGCATTTCCTTGGATTGATTGGTATGCCACGTCGTTACTACACATATCTTGAGGGCCAAGGGTTGGAAATGGGGAATATGATTAGTTCTATCGGAGCTGTGTTTATGGCTCTTGGAACGATTGTTCTTTTATTCAATGTAATAAAAACAACGGTATCAAAAGAGAAGGCTGGCCGTGATCCATGGGATGGACGTACATTAGAATGGACAATGCCAGCACCTACACCGGAATACAATTTTAAACAATTGCCATTTGTTCGCGGGTTAGATCCGTTTTGGATTGAAAAACGTGAAGGTAATAAAGAGATGACAGCAGCGGAACCGGCCGGTGATATTCATATGCCAAATGCTTCATTTTCACCATTTATCATTTCTCTAGGCTTATTCATAGCAGCATTCGGTGCGATGTATATGCAGGGTGGCAAAGATAAATTTTGGTTATTAGTAGCGATTATCGGTTTAATCATTACGTTTGGTACAATGTTCCTTCGTTCAGTAATTGATGATCATGGATATCATATTCATAAGGAAGATTTAGATGATAAGGGGGGCAAGGCGTAATGCATGTAGATGAGAAATTAACGAATGAAACATTTCCAGCAGAGCCTGAAAAAGCAACCCTTGAGGGGAAAAATAAGTTTGTTGGTTTTTGGTTATTTCTTGGAGGCGAAACAGTGTTGTTCGCTTCCTTATTTGGCACATATTTAGCGTTAAAGAACTCTACAAATGGTGGACCAACATCTCAAGAGATGTTTCAAATGCCACTCGTTTTCATTATGACGATGCTTTTGTTAACAAGTAGTTTAACGAGTGTATACGCAATGTATCATATGAAAAATTTTAACTTTAAGAAAATGCAACTTTGGTTACTTGTAACAGTGTTGCTTGGCTTAGGATTTTTGGGGTTTGAAATATATGAGTTTTATCATTATACGCATGAATTTAAGCATACTATGAGAAGTAGTGCATTTGGTTCTGCATTTTATGCTCTTGTTGGTACACACGGGCTCCACGTGTTGTTTGGATTATGTTGGATTTTAACATTAATCTTTAGAAACGCGAAGAGAGGCTTAAATTTATACAACGCACCAAAGTTTTATGTTGCATCAATTTATTGGCACTTTATTGACGTAGTTTGGGTGTTTATTTTCACTGTAGTATATTTGATGGGAATGGTGGGATAAACAATGGCGGTTAAGCAAACGAATAATCCTAAGGTGGATCTTGTTTATCGGAAGAGAAAAAGTGCAGAGGAAATGAAGCACCAAGTTGTTACATTTTCACTAATGATTTTTTTAACATTAGTTGCATTTGCAGCGGTGGCATATCCGAAAACATTTAGCCCGATTTTTTCGGTTCCATTTATATTATTGTTAGCAGTCATTCAAGTTATATTTCAGTTATATTATTTCATGCATATGAGTCATAAAGGGCATGAAGCGGCGAGTTTCTTCTTGTACTCTGGATTGTTAATTGGTTTATTAACAATATTAGCCTTTATGACAATTGTGTGGATTTAAACAGTGATAGTAGGGGGCTCTGATATATCAAAGCCCTCTTTTTATATGAAATATAAGAATTTTGAAAAGGTAGGTGTGGAAATGGAAAACTTATGGGTATTTGGTTTTCAAGCTTTATGGAGTCCAATTTTTTTATTATTTATGATCTCGATTCTTATTAGTTATTTTTTAATTATTGGACCTTATAGAACGCGATTTGAAAATGCGACGAAGGTAAGTAAGAAGCAAATTTTTTATTTTACGACCGGGATTGTTCTTTTGTATGTTGTAAAGGGAGGACCTATTGATTTAATTGGTCATATCATATTTAGTGCACATATGTTTGAGATGGCAGTAATGTATATTGCGGTGCCTCCGTTATTACTGCTTGGTATACCTGTTTGGTTATATCGTTATATTACTTCTTTTAAGTTCGTTCAAATTGTGATAAAGTTTTTTGCTAAGCCGCTTATTGCATTGTTTGTATTTAATGGCCTGTTTTCCTTTTATCATTTGCCAATTGTTTTTGATGCAGTAAAACAAAGTCAAATAGCGCATCCTATTTGCCTTGCTATATTGTTTTTTGCAGCAATGATGATGTGGTGGCCGATGTTAAATCCACTGCCAGAATATCAAACTTTAAGTGATATTAAGAAGCTTGGTTACATGTTTGCTAATGGTATTTTATTAACGCCAGCTTGTGCGTTAATAATTTTTGCGACTGCACCATTATTTGCAACATATACAGATCCGGCCGCTTGGATGAAGGCAATGGAACTCTGTGTACCGGCGGGTACTTTATCAGATTTAAATATAACTGGACCAGAATTTTTACATTGGATGCCGGTAGTACAAGACCAGCAAACAGGTGGTATTATTATGAAAATTGTCCAGGAAATAGTGTACGGTACGATTATCGGTTATGTGTTCTTTAAATGGGCACGTAGAGAGCGTGAAAAGGATAGAGAGCAGCTGCAAGAGTTACCTCCTTATTTGCAGACGAAATAAAAACTAGCGCATCGTGTTAATGCGCTAGTTTTTTTGTTATTCAATAATTTGAAATTCTTTTAACTCTTTTTCAATATTTTGTAGGAGTTGTTCGCTTTTTTGAAGTACATTCGTTGGGAAAATCTCATCATCGCCATATTCAACGCCATGAGGATAATAATGTTTTCCTAATAAGGGTGGCAATAGTTTTACTTGAGCGTGTCTACCGCCGATGTCACCTTCAACAGCAAATCCTTGTACACGTAAATAATAAATATCCTTTAATATTTCAAATTTATAATCATATGTAACACGTTCGTAATCCCATTGTCCGGCAAGTACAAAATGATTGTTTTCCATAATCTCAGTTAAAAGAGTTAGATCAACGACTGCATCATTAAAGTTTGTATTTGTAAATTGCATAGAATACCTCCTTATTTTAATGTTAGTTCATTATTTTTATAATAGTACGAATAATAAGAAAGTGCAATTCGTATTGCGAGAAAAGGGATAATCCAGACTTTTTTCGTGAAAATATGATATAGTGAAAAGAGTACGGTACACACAAAAAAAGGAAATAAAAGGATTTGTGTATATCTCGATTTTATGCTTTGTTCAGGAGGTATATCGTTTGAAGAAATTATTGCGTATCGTAATGATTACATTTTTAATTTTAGCTGTTGATTTATACGGGAAGTTACTCGTGTCACAATATATATTAACCCCATCTCACTCTAAGCAAGAAAATAAAATTGTGAAAAAGAAGAAGCAAGTAAATGAAGAATCCACAGACACTGTTTTAAATATGATTGGCGGGGACTCTGAGAATTTATTAGCGAAGTGGGGCGAACCATCTCGAATAGAGCCGTCTGCTTATGGATATGAATGGTGGGTGTATAATCAAGATTTATCTCAGTATGTTCAATTTGGAGTTGCTGAACGTAAAGTTGTAACGGCGTATGTTGCTGGTGAGCAAGTTAAGGTGGCTCCCTATTATATAAATGAAAAGTATGAAGAGGTATATAAAAAGAATCCACTTTCACATGAGATTTCATTAAAAAGAGGAAAGAATAGTTATCAATTTGAGTTATCTGATACGGAAGTAATGGAACAACCGCTAGTACCTGTAGAAGATGGATGGGCACAATTATACTTTGATCACTTTACACATGAGCTTGTTGGTCTTCGTTATATGGATGATGAAACGTTATTACGACAAAGACCATATCAACTTGTTTATTCAGGTGAATTAATAGCGGAACAGCCGCTGACGCCAGAAAAAATGAAGCAAGTAGAAAATGGAAATATGCAACAAATTCTCGATTTAACAAATATTATTCGGAGTCGTCATCAATTACCGTTGTTAACATTGGATCAACAAACTGCAGATGTTGCATTTGGCCATAGTAAAGATATGAAGGATAATAATTATTTTTCACACGATTCACCTACTTTTGGTACGTTAGGAGATCGCTTGCAACGTGGTCAAGTGGCTTTTCAACTTGCTGGTGAGAATATAGCGGCGCAACATAGTGATGGAATTGCGGCGGTACAGGGTTGGTTAAATAGTGAGGGGCATAGAAAGAATTTATTAAACGAACAATTTACTGGATTAGGTGTTGGGGTATATGATAAATTTTATACTCAAAACTTTATCCGAAAATAAAATGAAACTTTAATCAGTCGGGGCATCCTTCATTGATTATTAGTCTTCACCAATCGGGCTTTAATTGTCCACAAATAGGAAGATAAAAAGGTGCATGAATCGTCTAAAAATAGGCGAACCATGTGCCTTTTTTTTCTTACAATATAGTAGATATACATGAAGAGGTGAGGATTATGCCAACAACAAAAGGGCCGTTACATCCATCAGTTCAACAGTTTAAAGAGTTTGTAAACCATCACCCTAAAATGGTTCATGAGGTTAGAGGTGGTCAAAAAACTTGGCAGCAATTTTATGAAGAATGGTACTTACTTGGTGAAGAAGATCAAATATGGACAGCATATAGACCTGATGGAGCACCTGCTTTTTCTTCGGTAAAAGAAAATAAAGAAGAAAAAGAAAATCGAACAGAAGAGGAAAAAACTGCGGATGTGATGGGGCAAATGCTTTCTTTCTTTAAAAAGCTAGACGTAGAACAAATGCAACATCATTTAGCAAATGTAACGAGTGCGATTGGTAGCGTGCAACAAGTTATTCAACAATTTCAAGGAAACCGTGCGCAGCAAGAACAAAGTACTTCTGAAAATAATCCTTTTTTCTTTCAAAAGGATTAGGGGGAAAGAGAATGAGAGCAGAGCTTATGGAGTTTATAAAAGCTGATGAGGATTTAGCTCGCTATATTCGGGAACAGCCATACTGGTACCGGAAATTGACGCGTAACCCAGAAGAAAAAGAAGCTTTTGAGTTAGCTGCCATGCAGCATTTCAAAAAAACGATACCAGATAAAGTGGAAAAATTTCAAAATCAATTGGCCGTTGCTTCAATTATGATTGATATGTTCCAGTATATGAAGCAGCAAAATACGACGTAATTGGAAGGGAAAACTATGTCCGTTATGCAAAACTTTTGTTACAATAGAATCGGATTATTTAAAAAAGGAGTTGCAGCATGACGGAAATTTGTTTAGTACGACATGGACAAACTGATTGGAACTTTCAAGAGATTATTCAAGGGCGCGAAGATATTCCACTCAATGAAGTTGGGAAGAAGCAAGCGAGTCAAAGTGCAGCTGCCTTGCAAGCGGAATCGTGGGATATAATTATAAGTAGCCCGTTAATTAGAGCGCAAGAAACAGCTAAGGAAATTGCTGGGGCTATTGGATTACCATCTATTTTATTAGATGAGCGATTTATGGAACGTAATTTTGGGGAAGCTTCTGGGAAACCAGTTGCGGCCGTTAGAGAGTTAATTACAGAAGGTAATGTAGAAGGAATGGAGCAGGATGAAGAAATCGTAGAGCGCTGTTTTACGGCTTTACAACAGGTTGCAGCAGCACATGGAGATAAACGTATTATCATTGTTGCGCATTCACATGCAATAAAAGCTATTTTACACGCAATTGCACCAAATGAAATTACATTTAAAACGCCGTTAAAAAACGCATGTATTAGCTACGTGAAAGAGAATAGCGGGAAATGGGATGTTCTTAAATATAATATTGCGGAGCATATTAGTGTATAAGAGTGCAAGGAGATTGTATGAAAAGTAATTAGAATCATATCTTTCTTTTAGGTGAGACACTTCAATTAGTAGTTCTGTTCCAAATGTGTTATGATGAATACTCGGAGGTGTCTCTCATGATTGTAGCGACGCTGGAAAGCGTATTGATTTTAGATAAGGCAGAGCAGCTTGCAAAAGCGATCATCTGTTCAGATATAGCAGAAGATTACCGTAAGTATTATAAGGATTTACAAGAAGATATAGAAGTCCAGACGCTAATTCAGCAATTTACAGCGATGAAAGAGCGATACGAAGAAGTGCAACGTTTTGGTAAATATCATCCTGATTATACTTTCGTTTCGACGAAAATGAGGGAATTAAAGCGTTCTGTAGATATGCATGATAAGGTTGCAACTTTTAAAAGAGCAGAAACAGCTTTACAGAAGTTATTAGATGAAGTTAGTGTAGCAATTGGTTCTGAGGTATCTTCTTCCGTTAAAGTTCCAACAGGAAATCCGTTTTTTGATGCGGGTGGCTGTGGCGGTGGTTGTGGTACCGGAGGCGGTTGTGGTTGTAAAAAAACGGGGTAATTTACCCCGTTTTTTAGAATATAGAAGAAAACGTATACAGAGTTTGTTCTTTAATGTCATAAATTTATGATTGGTTTTCATAAAATATAAGAATATAAGTTTTTAAAAGGAGAAGATGGAGAAGATTATGTTCGGGCAACGACAAAGTATGATTGTTTATTTACATTCATTGAAACATGCCAAGATTTTAAGGAAATATGGTAACATTCATTACATATCAAAACGTTTGAAATATGCCGTTGTATATTGTGATATGGAACAAATTGAGCATATGATGCAAAAATTGAATAAACTTCCTTTTGTAAAAAAAGTAGAACAGTCGTATCGCCCATTTTTAAAAACGGAATTCGAAAATTCGCGTCCTGATCGGGCAAAAGAATACGATTATAGCTAAGTAAAAAAATCCCCTGCTAAATTTAGCAGGGGATTTTTTACTTGAAATAACGTGTTATTTCATTGGAGGAATGAAATTGTTCATTCGTAAAATACCAATTAGATGATTAAAAAATAGTTCTTTTTCAGGGAAAGTTGTTGATGGTTTTACAGTAAAGGGAGTAACTTTTTTCCCTATTTGTTCCGCCATTTCTTCAAATAAAACGACACGTTTACTTTTTTTATTTTCAAGTACAGGAATGCCTTCACGACATATGTATAATGGTTGGAAATCACCAGTAGTTGTCGGTTTTAGTATTACAACAAGTGAACACACTTTTTTTTCGTTTTTTACAGTTTCGAATTGTAACATATGTGTTACACGTTCTTGGTTTGTTTTGGCAATTTCAAGTAATTCATATAAGTCAGAGTAGCCTTCTCCGAGTTCTATAAAGCGTTGAATCATATTTTTTCCTCCTCTTTCTTTTACTGTACCACCTCACTTTTTAAATGAAAAGTAGACAAATAAAAAAACCCTGCAAAGCAGGGCCCTTCTAATACTAGTATGTACTACTAGTAAGAAGGCAAAGGGAGAGGAGAAACCGGAGGAAGAACTTATGGGGAAACGTAAGTCTTCTCCGCGGTTGGCAACAACATCGAAAATGATGTTGTTATATTTATTTATGTCCAATCTAAAATGAAGATATACATAATGAAATTAAAATTTATGTTAGGCTTTTTATTTTTCTTTTTTTTATTTTATGATAGGATAAAAAAGGTAAAGTGGAACTGATGTACATAGAGGGTTGTTGCTTGCAAATAGTGAAATGGATATGAAAGAAATAGCGAGCGATTATTTTAACTGAGGTTTTCAATTAGTTAAATAACAGATTAATGAAAAAATGTATGAAATAGTATGAATCGGTAGCGGTTACCGAATTGAAATGAATTTGCTGTAATCGCTCTATAGATTGAAATAAAGGTAGTGACAACAGATGAGAGTAGTTTCAGGAAAATGTAAAGGGCACCCACTTAAAGCGGTACCTGGTAATACAACGCGTCCAACGACAGATAAAGTGAAAGAATCTATTTTTAATATGATAGGTCCTTATTATGATGGTGGTATCGCTCTTGATTTATTTGGTGGTAGCGGTGGTCTTGGAATTGAGGCCATAAGTAGAGGGATTGATAAAGCGATTTTTGTTGACCGAGATAGTAAAGCGATAAAAGTCATTCATCAAAATTTAGAAAGCTGTAGACTACAAGAACAAGCTGAAGTGTACCGAAATGATGCAGAGCGTGCGGTAAAGGCGCTTATAAAGCGTGAAATATCATTCGATCTTATACTAATAGACCCTCCATATAAAGCTCAAAAAATTGTGTCTTTAGTTAGTGTAATGGATCAACATGGATTGTTAAATAAAGATGGCATCATTATGGCAGAGCATGGGGATGACGTGGTTTTACCTGATTCTATAGGAGAACTTGTAAAAGTACGGGCAGAAAACTACGGGATTACAGCAATTTCGATTTATAAGTATGAAGGTGAGGGGACAGAATGACAAGTATAGCTATTTCTTCAGGGAGTTTTGATCCAATTACCCTTGGACATTTGGATATTATTAAAAGGGGAGCAAAAGTATTTGATGAAGTATATGTAGTTGTTTTAAACAATTCATCAAAAAAACCATTCTTTTCGGTAGAAGAACGCCTAGAGTTAATTCGAGAGGCGACAAAGGATATTCCGAATGTAAAAGTTGATTCACATAGTGGATTATTGGTGGAATATGCAAAAATGCGTAATGCAAATGCAATATTACGTGGTTTACGAGCAGTTTCTGATTTTGAATATGAGATGCAAATTACTTCAATGAATCGAAAACTAGACGAAAGTATCGAAACTTTCTTCATTATGACAAATAATCAATATTCATTTTTAAGTTCAAGTATTGTGAAAGAAGTTGCGAGATATGGTGGAAGTGTAGTAGACCTTGTTCCTCCGATTGTAGAGCGTGCTTTAAAAGAAAAGTTTAAAACCCCGTTAAAGTGAACGGGGTTTTTCTTTATAAATGCGTAAAAACAATAAGATGACATATAAATATAAACAAAATAAGGTGAAGATTGGTCCGTAGTGTATAAATGATGTCCAAATATCAGTTAGTGTATAAGAATGATTCAATAAAAATACGGGAAGATCTTCTTGCGTAGGCGAGAAAGAATGAAGTTTTTCATAAAATGGTCCCCAAAATATAAAAGTGAAAATAGGAGCGAGAATACTTTGGATAATTCGAGCTAAAAAATATGGTTTAAAGCGGATATCTGTCTCCGCTAATATGCTTGCTACTTGTGCCTGAATAGAAAGACCGCTAAATGCTAAAATGAAGCTTGTTACCATCGCTTGTTGAAGAAGTGTTGATTCATTAATTTGACTAATCATTTGGCTTCCGAGCGTCATTTCAAAAATACCGGATAATATCGGAATACTAAATTGGGATGTAAGTTGGAAGAATGATAAAATATGTTGCATAATAAAAGAAAGCGCTTCTGTAATTTTGAAAACAGTAATCATTTTATTTAAAACAGAGAATAAAATAATAAACCCACCAATCATGAGCAATGTTTGAATAGAAGAAACGATAGCGTCACCGAGTAGTTTTCCGATTGGTCTTTTTTCTTGCATACGTGTTTGGTGGAGGATGGAAAAAGGGTTTTGAAAGGCACGCTTTTGATTCGTATGTTTGTCTTTTATGTAAGTATCGTTATTACCATAAAAGCGCATAAGTAATCCGACGATAAAGTTACTTATATAATGTGCTGCTGCTAATACGAGTCCTAATTTCGGATTATTGAAAAAACCAATAGAAACCGCTCCGAAAATAAAAAGTGGATTAGAAGAATTTGTGAAAGATACGAGTCGTTCCGCTTCAATTTGTGTTAGTTGATTGCTCTTGCGTAGTCTAGCGCTTAATTTGGCGCCAGCGGGGAATCCTGAAGCCATTCCCATTGCCCAAACAAATCCGCCTACCCCTGGAACACGAAACAGTGGACGCATTAGTGGTTCTAATATAACACCGATAAATTTTACAATACCAATACTGATTAGAAGTTCCGCAATGATGAAAAACGGTAGTAGTGAAGGGAATACAACTTCCCACCATATATTTAACCCGCGAATTGAAGCTTGCAAAGCATCTTGGGGGTGAAGTACAAGAGAAAAGGTTAAAAACAACATTGATATGGTAAGAAAAGCAGTTTTCCATTTTTCGTACATGTAAGAAAATCCCCCTTTGTCCCAAAAACGTTCATTTCAGTATACGTGGATATGTGGTGAATTTAGACCATAAGTATGAAAAAGGAATGAAAAAAATTAAAGGGTGAGAAAAATGAAGGAACCAAAAATCGGTTTAGCGCTTGGATCCGGAGGTGCAAAAGGTTTTGCTCACATAGGGGTAATAAAAGTGTTAAGGGAAGCTGGCATCCCTATTCACATGATAGCAGGTAGTAGTATAGGAGCGTTAATTGGTACATTTTATGCAGCGAGTTGTGACGTTGAAAGACTGTATAGATTGGCCGCTGTTTTTAAAAGGAAATATTATTTGGATTTTACAGTTCCTAAAATGGGATTTATTGCTGGAAAACGTATTAAAGATATGATTAAAATGTTTACATATAATAAAAATTTAGAAGAGTTAGATATCCCGACAGCTGTTGTGGCTACTGACATTTTGAAGGGGGAGAAAGTTGTTTTTACAAGTGGTCCGATTGCGGAGGCGGTTCGAGCTAGTATATCTGTACCAGGGGTGTTTGTTCCAGAAAAAATAGATGGCCGCTTATTAGTGGATGGAGGGGTAATTGACCGTATTCCCGTATCGGTTGTAAAAGATTTAGGTGCTGATATTGTTATTGCTGTTGATGTATCTCCAATTAA
Source organism: Bacillus sp. SRB_331 (assembly GCF_003264175.1). NCBI lineage: Bacteria > Bacillati > Bacillota > Bacilli > Caryophanales > Bacillaceae > Bacillus > Bacillus sp. SRB_331. The sequence continues at coordinate 86,060 of NZ_NADV01000043.1, forward strand.
GGTGAATGGAGAGGTTACATCGATTTATGATGTAATTATGCAAAGTATTGAAATTATGCAACATGAACTTGTGATGAATCGGCAAATAGCATCAGATTTAATGATGCGGCCAGCAGTGGAACAATTTAGTTCGCGTGCTTTTACACATATTGAAGACATTATTAGGGTCGGAGAAGTGGAAGCGGAACAACATATTTCAAACATTTATTTACTAATTGAGCAGTGGAAGGAGAAACATAATGTTTAAGCGTTTTCGGTTTATATATGCAATTTTAATAGGGGTTATATTGGCGATGCTACTTGTTTATGTGCGCTTGCCGTATTATGTGACAAAACCAGGTATGGCCGCGAAATTAGCGCCGTACGTGCAAGTTGACGGTGGAACTAAAGAGTCTGGTGATTTCATGCTTGTCACTGTCTCAATGGGACCTGCTAATGTGGTGAACTTAATAGCCGCGCAATTTAATAAATATACACACGTTTCGAAGGCGGAAGAAATATTGCAAAAAGGCGAGAGTGATGAAGAATATCAATTTCGCCAAAATTATGCAATGAAAGATTCGCAAAATGCAGCAATCTATAATGCTTATAAACGTGCAAATCGCTCTGTTTCTTTTGAAAATAAAGGTGTACTAGTTGCTGGTGTAGCAAAGGGTATGCCGTCAGAGGGAAAGCTTAAGCTTGGAGATGTTATTATAGCTGTCGATGGAAAAATATTCGACAAGACGGAACAATTTATTGAGTATATGACAGGGAAAAAAGAAGGGGACACAGTAAATATTGAATACAAGCGGGGCGGAAAACAGTTTAAAGAAAATTTAAATGTAAAGACGATCCCTAATGGGAATGGACGCGTCGGTATAGGGGTCTCTATCGTTACGGAAAGAGAGTTAGTAGTAGACCCGAAAGTGAAAATCGATTCCCATGAAATCGGCGGTCCATCAGCGGGGTTAATGTTTACACTAGAAATTTATAATCAGCTCGTTGAAGAAGATTTAACAAACGGACATGAAATAGCTGGAACAGGTACAATCAATGATAAAGGAGAAATTGGTCCAATTGGTGGTATTCAGCAAAAAGTAGTAGCTGCTAGTGATGCGGGAGCTGAAGTGTTTTTTGCGCCAAATGAAAAAGGTGTAGAGAAATCGAATTATAAAGATGCTCTTGAAGCTGCGAAAGATATTAAAACGAAGATGAAAATTGTACCGGTGGACACACTGGATGATGCATTAACGTATTTGGAAAAAATGGGTAAAATAAAGTAAACCTCTCTGAAGAAGAGAGGTTTTTCTTATAGGAATTTTTTCGTTATTTCATCATAACGAATTGGATGATGCGTTGCGTCTTGTTTTAGCAGTTGTGTCCGCAAAGGTTCTTGCATTATGGAGAAATATACAGCATTTGATTTTCGTTCTATGTCTAAAGTTGGATGTTCGAATGTTTTTGTATGAGTAAGGATTGGGAGTTCTATTTTTTTCTTATTTCTAGAAAGATAAGTTTGTCCTTTTTGTGACATTCCGAGAAGACGGATATACGGCGCATGTTGCTCTATATTTGCTTTGTGTATTTCTTCCTTCGTTGTATTTGTTAAAATATGTGTACAAGCTCTTTGCAATCTAGTCCATGTATAACGTTTTGTTTTTAATGCTTCCATGAATGAATAGAAAGATGAACTGTTTTGTATTTTTGATAAAATACGATGCTCTAAACCTTCTTCCATTTCATATATATGTTGTAAGTCCTCTGAAGACATCGTCATAAGTTTGTATTTAAAAAATGAAAAGTATTTTTCCCAGTTATGTAACGTCCCGTAGTTTTGCTTGTAGTTTTCTAAAAGAGAAGCAGTCATTTTCGGGATAAAAGGCTCAATAGTTGTAGAGGAACTGTTTTCATTAAATAGCTGTTTGCGAATACTTGTTGCACTTGCAATATGTTGATCGTGAAATGTTTCATCATGATAATGAGAGGCGAATCTTTTTATAGTTTGTGCTTGCATCGAACTGTTTTGTAAGAGAATTGCTTTAATGTACTGTAAGCCTAAAATGTTATTTGGTTGTGACATATCTACGTTTTTTTCGGGTGGTAAGATGTGTAGAAAGGCTTCAGATGTAGCTTTTGCATAACTATTACCTGCATTCATAAATTGCTTCACAAGACGATTAAAAGTCTCTTCTTCATTTTTTTGTATAGCGATGGTATTGTAGAAATTTTCAGCTTGTCCATCTTCACTACCGAAACAAATTTCAGAAACACCAAGGGCGTTTAAAATCGAAATTGCGCCATTTGCGAAAGTTTCGGCCTTTTGTGTTGCGAATGCATAAGGAAGCTCTACAACGAGGTCTACGCCGTTTGTTAAGGCCATTTTGGTACGATACCATTTGGAGATGAGTGCGGGCTCACCACGCTGCAAAAAAGGACCACTCATAACGGCGATAATAATATCAGACTGTGTTAACTTTTTTGTTTGTTGCACATGATAAGCATGACCGTTATGAAAAGGGTTATATTCAACAACAATACCACTGGATTTTATGGTAATCTCTCCTTTCGATGTAGCATCTTTTTGGAAAACGTGATAGTCTATATATTATTTCCTATGATGACTTCATTATAGTGTAAAGAAAAAACATTGACAAATATAAAATGGCTAGCTATAATTTTGTTTGTTGCCTTGAGGTGATATGATATGAAATGGTCCATCCATCAATTGAATAAATTGAGAAATAAAGGATTGACATTAAATGAAATGGTAGATGTAAGTGAGCTAAAAGAGGTCGAGAAAGATATTCGTGAAATTAATCCTGCTCATGTAACAGGAAGAGTTGATTTTGGCTCCGGTAAGTTTACGTTTCATCTACATATAACTGGAAGCATGGTTTTACCATGTTCTCGCTCTTTAGTAGATGTGACATTACCATTTGACATTAAAACAACTGAGGTGTTCCAAACTTCGGAAGAAGAATTTGAAACAGAAGCTGAAATTCATTGTTTAGAAGGAGAAGTACTTGACTTACTGCCCGTAATCAAGGAAAATATACTTTTGGAGATTCCAATGCAAATTTTCAGTGATGATGTTTCTGGTGGAGCACCGATGCAAGGTCAAGACTGGCAAGTGATTTCGGAAGAAAACAAAGAAAAGACTGTTGATCCACGATTAGCAGGACTTGCAAAGTTTTTTGACAAATAATCGGAAGACTGGTTTAGGCCTTCATATGAAAATAACTATTTCTTTTAAGGAGGTGGGAAGAATGGCTGTACCTTTTAGAAGAACTTCTAAAACAGTAAAAAGAAAGCGTCGTACGCATTTCAAATTATCAGTACCTGGTATGGTAGAGTGCCCAAGCTGTGGTGAAGCGAAATTAGCTCACCGTGTATGTAAAGCATGCGGTACTTATAAAGGTAAAGAAGTAATCAGCAAGTAATTGCGGGAAAATAAACGTAGAAGATATCTTCTACGTTTATTTTTTTTTGTCTTATTCTTTATTTGTTGTATTCTATCTTTTCTAGTAACTGCATATGCTTAATAAAAAATGCATAGGGAGGACTAGAGAGATGGCGACAACAAGACAAGATGCTTGGACTGATGATGAAGATTTGCTTCTGGCAGAAGTAGTACTCCGGCATATTCAAGAAGGTGGAACGCAACTTTCTGCCTTTAAAGAAGTGGGGAGACATTTGTCTCGCACACCAGCAGCATGTGGATTTAGGTGGAATTCTTATGTTAGAAAGCAATACAAAGAACGTATTGAAGAAGCAAAGCAACTTCGTAAAGTAGAAAATTATGAAGTGAAAGAGACAAAGGTATTAGAGCCTACATCAATTACATTGAATGATGTTATTGAATTCTTGCGGAATTATAAAGATGAAAGCTCTTTAATGGTGTTGCAACAACAAATTGAATCGTTACAAACAGAGAAAGAACGTCTTCTGGAGCGATTATCAGTATATGAGGAAGAATATAGAACATTACTTGATTATATCGATCAAAAAAGAAGTGTAATGGTAGCGGAAAGAAATGGCGCTCGCTCGAATGGAGAATTAGAAAAATTAAAGAAATAAAAACAGCTGCGTAACAGCTGTTTTTTTGTTTCTTATGCAGATTCTTCGTTTGTAATCGCATTCGAATTTGTTTCTGGATGCCAAATATAAAAATCACCATCAGTTACTGATACTGGCTGGAAACTTAATTTATCCCAAAAACCAGATGACTGGATACGTGCTATCGTTTTAATTGGGAATTGTAGTTGTTTCGCATAATTAACAAGCATTTGTCCGAATCCTTGTTTTTGAAAAGTCGGCAATACTTCAAGTTTATAAAGTTCTAGGTAAGTACCTGTAATTTCAAATGGTTCTCCACCGTTCCTTTTCATATATAGACTCATACGTGCGATTAGCGATCCACCATAATAAATACCGTAAAATGGAGACTCACTATCATTTTCAATAATGTTTGCTTGTAATTCTTCCAACATGGATAGTTCTTGAGCTCCGCACCCTTTAAATTTTTTAAATTCATCTAATGTTTTATAATTGATGAGCAAGCGTTCAACTTTTGGGAATCCCATTACATCACGTCCTTTTCTTATCTTGTTGAATGCAGAAAAGTTAAAATATTTATAATAATATTATAACTCATTTTTAAATTTTTATGAAGAAGATAGAATATTTCTTTCATTATTTTTTTGAGGATTTGCTAAACTAAGAATAGAACTATGTATATAGGTAGCATATACGTAGTGAAAGAAGAGTTGCATTTGTTAAAAGATAATTGAATCCTCAACTATGTAATTGTAATTTAATAAGATATAAAGGGGGAAAGGCAAGGGAACTTATATCACTTGTTAATATGAGTTCTTTGTGTGAAGATGAAAATTGGAATTGTTGGACCGGGAGCTATTGGTCTCCTATATACATTTTATTTACAAAAAAGTAATCAAGATGTTACGTTGTTTACAAGAAACGATAAGCAAGCAGAAGAATTAAACTTAACGGGTGTAACTTGTATTAGGAATGGAGAACGTGAAACGGTATTTCCATCTATTTTACCGATAGAAAGTATGCTGGATAAACAGTTAGATTATACATTTATTGCTGTAAAGCAATATCATGTAACTGATATATTACCTTTTGTGCAGGGAGAATCGTCATTAATCTTTTTGCAAAATGGAATGTCACATCTTCACGTTATGCAAAAAATAGGAAATGAACGTATAGCAGTCGGGATTGTGGAGCATGGTGCAAAAAAAGAGGATGGACATACAGTTCGTCATACTGGAATAGGTGTTACAAAGTTTGGTGTAGTGCGTGGTCAATCTAGTTGTTTTAAAAAGGTATTTAATTGTTTTCCTTTTGATTATTTTCCGATTCAGATAGAAGATGATTGGAAGGGGATTATGCGTAATAAATTAGTAGTCAATGTATGTATTAATCCGTTGACGGCATTATTGCGGGTTGAGAACGGGGAGTTAATTTCAAACCCGCTTTTTTATCAAATGATGGAGCAAGTATTTCAGGAAGTTGCATTTCTTGTTAAAGAAGAAGATAAGGAAATGCTATGGAAAATGGTATGCCAAGTATGTGAAAAAACATCCCATAATACTTCATCTATGTTAGCGGACGTAAGAGCGAATAGACAAACGGAAGTTAATGCGATTGTTGGATATGTATTAGAAGAAGCTAAGGAACAACAACAATCTGTTCCGACACTTCGATTTTTGTTCAATGCAATAAAAGGAATGGAATTATAAGTGTTTTTCTTTGCTTTTACGTGAAACATTGAATACAATGTGGGTTGGTGAGAGAACAGGATACGAAAGGAAGAATTATATGGAGATAAAAGAAATCTCTGTTCCACTACAAGGTGTTGTAGCGGACTATATGAACGGTAAAAAAGAGATACAGTCATGTTTTGATTATCTGTTAACAGAGGATGCTTTTAAACAGCGTTTACATGATTTACGTGAGAGAGAGTTTTTCCGTCAAGATTTAGTAACGCATTTATTAGAATATAATACACAATTGCAAGCGGGAGAATTTACAATTCAAAATATAAAAGCGCTTGAAGATGAAAATACATATGTAGTTATAGCTGGACAACAAGCTGGGTTATTAACTGGTCCGCTTTATACAGTTCATAAGATCATTTCAATTTTACAGCTTGCAAAAGAAAAAGAAGAGAGCTTAGGGGTTCGGGTTGTTCCTGTCTTTTGGATTGCTGGTGAAGACCATGATATGGATGAAATTAATCATACATTTGTAACGAAAAATAAAAAAATAAAAAAGACCATTTTTCATGATCGTTATCCGAAAAAGGCGAGTGCTTCTGAGTCTGAGTTTTCTATTGAAGACTGTAGAAAATGGGTCGAAGAGATTTTTAAAACATATCCGGAAACGAATTTTACAAAGGATGTATTACAATTTGTTGATGATGCTTTAGGTAAATCGCATACATATGTAGATTTCTTTGCGCACCTTATTACGAAAATGTTCGCAAATTCTGGTTTAATTCTTGTAGATTCACATCATCCTGCATTAAGAAAATTAGAAGTGCCGTTTTTACAACAAATTATAAGTAAATATAAAGAAATTCAAGTAGGGCTTCGTAATCAACAGGAAGTACTTAAGGAATTAGGATTTAAACCGATTATTGAAACGAAGACAAATGCAGTGCATATATTTATGGAAATTGATAATGAGCGAGTATTGCTTGAAGAGAATCAAGGGAAGTTTATTGGAAAAGATGGAGTGCATTCATTTTCGTATGAAGAATTGATGGAAGAGATGGAAAGAAGTCCAGAACGTTTTAGTAATAATGTTGTAACGCGCCCTCTTATGCAAGAATATGTGTTTCCTACGTTAGCGTTTATTGGCGGTCCAGGGGAGTTAGCTTATTGGAGTGAATTGCAACAAGTGTTTCATACGGCAGGTTTCCAAATGCCACCTGTTGTTCCGCGGCTTACAATTACTTATATGGAGCGAGATATAGCGACAGATTTATATGATTTAGATTTGCAAGAAATTGATCCATTTCTAAATAATATAGATAATCTGCGTGACAATTGGCTTTCTAATCAAATAGAGGAACCGATAGACGAGCGATTTATAGAAGCGAAAAAAGAAATAATGGATATTCATACATCATTACAACAATTCGTGAAAAAAATAGATCCAGGGTTAAATGAGTTTGCGGGGAAAAATGAACTGAAAATTAATGAGCAAATTGAACTGTTAGAAAAAATGTTGAAAAGAAATGTTGAGAAGAAACATGAGGTTCAACTGAATAAATTCCGCCGTTTACAATTCGCGCTTCGTCCATTAGGAGCACCGCAAGAACGTGTGTGGAATGTGTGTTATTATTTAAATCAGTTCGGCCTTGATTTTGTTGACCGGGTAATGGAACAATCTTTTTCGTGGGATGGAAAACATCATGTAATAAAACTATAGAATCTTGCTCTTTTGAGCAGGATTTTATTTTTATTCTGTTGAATTAACTGTGAAGTGAAATATTTCTGAATTATCCATCTTATGTTAATGTAATGAATCGCTATGTATCAGGTATATATATATGACAAAATAGCACAAAATGTAAACGGATTAATATCTTTTTCGACAGGTTTTTGTTTAAATTCCCGCAAAAAATGATAAAATTTAGTATATAATAAAATAAAATAGCGATTTGTATAGCGTACTACCTTGTTGGAAGTTAAATGAGTCGTTCTTTAGTAGCATTTCATCCCCTAGTAGTAAATTGTGTTTGTAGAGTGAGAAATGTATTTAACATAATTAATTGGAAAAAGAGTAGGTGCAGCAATGTTCAAACACGTAACAGTACTTTTGAAAGAAACAGTAGATGGCTTAGATATAAAACCGAGTGGTACATATGTAGATTGTACACTGGGTGGAGGAGGACATAGTTCTTATTTATTATCTCAGCTAACAGATGGTGGAAAGTTAATAGCATTTGATCAAGATGAAATAGCGATTCAAAATGCGAAGGAAAAATTTTCTTCTTATGGTGAACAATTTGTAACAGTGAAGAGCAACTTCCGTTATTTATCTGAAAAACTACATGAATTAGGTATCACAGAAGTAGACGGGATTTTATTCGATTTAGGTGTTTCATCCCCACAATTAGATACACCAGAGCGTGGCTTTAGTTATCATCATGATGCACCGTTAGATATGCGGATGGATCAAGATGCCCCATTAACAGCATATGATGTTGTGAACAGCTGGTCATATGAACAACTCGTAAGAATTTTCTTCCAATACGGAGAAGAAAAATTTTCAAAGCAAATAACAAGGAAAATTGAAGCTTATCGCGAGAATAAGGCTATTGAAACGACAGGAGAATTAGTGGAATTAATTAAAGAAGGTATTCCAGCTCCGGCACGTAGAACAGGTGGACATCCTGCGAAGCGAGTATTTCAAGCGATTCGTATTGCTGTAAATGATGAATTAAAAGTATTTGAAGAAGCGTTGGAATCTGCAATTGATATGGTCAAGCCTGGTGGAAGAGTTAGTGTTATAACATTCCATTCTTTAGAAGATCGTATTTGTAAAACGACGTTTAAGCGAAATAGCACAACGCCGCAATTACCACAGGGACTACCGATTATTCCGGATGAATTTAAGCCGAAATTAAAGCTTATTACAAGGAAACCGATTTTACCTTCTGACATTGAATTAGAAGAAAATAATCGAGCGCGTTCTGCGAAGTTGAGAATCGCTGAAAAACGATAAAAAGGAGAGAGAGGTATGACTAATTTAGCTGTAAAGTATAAACAACAGGCGCAAGAAGAGGTACAAATTCAAGCGCCGCCACAGCAGATGGTTAAGCCAAAAGTTAAAACGAAAATTACAAGAATTGAAAAGCTATTGTACGTAACGTTTATTGGGTTTTTATTATATGCTTGTGTAGCTTTTATTGGGAATAAAGCGGGTCTATATCAAGTTAATGTAGAAGCAGCGACGATAGAAGAACAAATTGTGAAAAAACAAAAGGAAAATCAAGAATTGCAGGCTGAAGTAGAGAAGTTAAGTCGTTATGAACGTATCGCTGAAGTTGCAAAAAAACACGGGCTAGAAATTAATGCGAATAATGTGAAAGGCCTAAAGTAAGGCAAATAGGTGTGAAGAAAAGATGAAGAGAAATATGACCAAATTTCATACCAATAAGGGAGCAGGTTATTTTATGATATTTTTCCTCCTGCTCTTTTTGCTGTTATTAGCCCGATTTTTTTACATACAAGCAACAGGAACAGTGGACAATCATGATTTGAAGAAACTTGCTGAGCAGAAACATAGTAAAAAGGGAGTTCTCGAAGCGAATCGAGGAACAATTTATGATCAAAATGGTCATGTGCTAGCACAAGACGCAAATTCCTATAGAATGGTAGCGGAATTAAAAGGTGCTAAGCCTGTTGAGGATAAAGAGGATACTGCAAAGAAAATCGCTGGAGTACTCGGAACGGGCGAAGACGCGATCTTAGCCGCTTTAAATAAAGATAGAAGTCAAGTGGAATTTGGAACATTGGGTAAGGGCTTGACGAAAGAAAAGAAAGAACAAATAGAAGCATTGAAATTGCCGGGAATAACTTTTATTACCGAAAATGCGAGAGTGTATCCAAACGGTGATTTCGCATCTTACGTCATAGGTCATGCCAGACCTGATGATAATGGAATCGCAGTAGGTGAATTTGGCTTAGAAAAGAGTTTGGATAAGTATTTAGGGGCTTCTAATGGTGAGGTAGCTTATACAGGTGACCGTAAAGGAGTATCTCTTGACGGCGGGAAAGTGAATGTAAAGGCACCTAAAAATGGAGATAATGTGTATTTAACGCTTGACCAACGTATTCAAAGTTATTTAGAAGACGCAATGAAAGAAGCGAGTAAACATTATGAACCAGAAAGTTTAATAGGAATTGTTGCAGACCCCAAAACAGGGAAAATATTAGCGATGTCTAGTAAACCTAGTTATGATCCGAACCAAGAGAATAATGAATATTTTTATAATGATGCCATTGCAAATGCATTTGAACCAGGATCAACAATGAAGATTTTCACATTAGCAGCGGCCATTAATGAAGGTGTATACAAGGGACAAGACTTTTATCAGTCTGGTACATATCAAGTAGGTAATCGCAAAATAAAAGATCATAACGGCGGCGCTGGATGGGGTTCTATTACTTTTGACGAAGGGGTAGAGCGCTCTTCAAACGTAGCGTTTGCAATTTTAGGTGATCAAAAGCTTGGTCCAGATCGTTTCCGGAAATATATTCATAATTTTGGATTAGATGAAAAAACAAACATTGATTTACTTGGTGAAGGGTCAAATACAATTTTATTTGATCAACAAATACAACAAGTAACAACAGCGTTTGGACAAGGTTCTACAGTTACACCAATTCAACTTGTACAAGCTGCAACAGCGATTGCAAATGATGGGAAAATGATGAAACCTTATACAATTGATAAAATTGTGGATCCAATAACAGGTAAAGTACAGCTAGAGCATAAACCAAAAGAAGTAGGGAAACCTGTTTCCAAAGAGACAGCAGCGCAAGTAAGGCAATTACTAGAACGTGTTGTTACATCACCGAAAGGAACAGGAACTGCATATAAAGTTGATGGGTATTCAGTCGGGGGGAAAACAGGTACAGCACAAATTCCTGACGGGAAAGGTGGCTATATGACGGGAAGAGAGAATTATATATTCTCATTCTTAGGTATGGCACCGATGGACGATCCGCAACTTGTTGTGTATGTGTCCGTTAAACAACCAAAATTAAAAGATGATGAAAACGGGGCTAAACCTTTAGCAGATATCTTTAAATATGTAACGAAAAATAGCTTAGAGTACTTAAAGATTAAGCCGAATGAAGTAAAAGACCCGAAAAAATATGTGAAAGAACAACAAACTTTCGTTCCAGATGTAACCGGAAAAACGATGGAAGAAGCGAAAAAAGCAATTGATAAAGCAAAACTTCGTCCAATCGTATTAGGTGAAGGTAAAGTGCAGCAGCAAGTGCCAAAAGCAACTGAACAAACATTAAAGGGTGATCGAGTCTTCTTAGTAGGAGATAAACCTACAATGCCAAATATACAGGGATGGGCACTGCGTGATGTTATGAATTTAGCAAAAACATTAAAGCTTAACTTAAAACCTTCTGGTACAGGATATGTAACTGAGCAAAGTGTAGCGGAAGGGACATTGTTGCAACCTGGTACAGAATTAGGTGTAACACTCGTACCACCACTTGAACCGCAGCAAGAAGCAGAAAAGCCATAATGGTAATAGGGAAGAAGTTCTAATTAAATAAGTACAAGCATATATTGGAACAAGCTAGGCGTAAGGGAGGCTTGTTCCAATATGCGTGTATCAAATGTAACAGTTAGAAAACGACTTATTTTTATACTTATATCGGGTATACTCATTTTCACCATTATCGATATTCGTCTTGGATATGTGCAATTTTTTCTTGGAAATATGTTAACGGATCGTGCGAAGGATTCATGGAGTCGTAATATTACTTTTGAACCAGAGCGAGGGAAAATTTTAGATCGAAATGGTGTGGAGCTTGCTACGAATAAAAGTGCACCGACCGTCTTTGTTGTGCCGAGGCAAATTGAAAAACCAGCAGAGACTGCAGAGAAGTTAGCTGCAGTATTAGGTGTGGAAAAAGATGATGTTTATAAGCGGATTACAAAAAAAGAATCGATTGTAAGGCTTGATAAAGGCGGAAGGAAAATATCGCATGACAAAGCGAAAGAAGTACGCGGATTAAGTTTAAAGGGTGTGTACATCGCAGAGGATTCTATCCGGTACTATCCATTCGGTAATTTTTTATCACACGTATTAGGATTTGCGGGCAGTGATAATCAAGGGCTTATGGGACTAGAGAAATATTATGATAAAGAGCTAAATGGTGATAAAGGTCATGTGCGATTTTTTGCAGACGCGAAAGGACAGAGAATGCCTAACGTTGGAGATGATTTCAAAAAACCAGAAGCCGGCTTGAATTTAGGATTAACAATTGATTCACGCATTACGAGGATTATGGAAAGAGAAATGAATATTGCGGAATCAACGTATAACCCTGATGGTATGATAGCAATTGCAATGAATCCGAAAAATGGTGAAATTTTAGGTATGTCAAGTCGACCAAGTTTTGATCCAGCAGATTTCCAAAGTGTTTCTCCGGAAGTATATAACAGAAACTTACCTGTATGGAGTACGTATGAGCCGGGGTCAACATTTAAGATTATTACATTAGCTGCAGCCTTGAATGAAAATTTAGTAGACTTAGAGAAAGATACATTTTATGATGATGGGGCAGCTGAAGTTGGTGGAGCTAGATTGCGGTGTTGGAAAGCTGGAGGCCATGGTAGCCAAACGTTTTTAGAGGTAGTTCAAAACTCTTGTAACCCAGGATTTATTGAACTCGGTGATCGTCTTGGTAAAGATCGATTGTTTAAATACATTCGCAATTTCGGGTTTGGACAGAAGACCGGAATTGATTTACAAGGTGAAGGTAGCGGTATTTTATTTAATTTAGATAAAGTTGGTCCAGTCGAGCAAGCGACGACTTCATTTGGGCAAGGTGTTTCTGTTACACCGATTCAACAAGTAGCAGCTGTAGCGGCCGCTGTAAATGGTGGAACTTTGTATCAGCCATATATAGCGAAGGAATTTATTGATCCGAAGAATAATCAAGTTGTCAGCAAAAAGACACCTGTTGCGAAAAGGGAAGTTATTTCCAAGGAAACTTCAGAGAAAGTTCGTTACGCATTAGAGAATGTTGTAGCGAAAGGTTCGGGTAAAGGGGCTTATATTGATGGATATCGTGTAGGTGGAAAAACTGGAACTGCTCAAAAGGTGAAAGATGGAAAATATTTAGATAATAACTATATTGTATCATTTATCGGTTTTGCTCCAGCTGACGATCCGCAAATTGTTGTTTATGTAGCAGTGGATAATCCAAAAGGAGTCACTCAATTTGGTGGAGTTGTAGCAGCACCTATTGTTGGGAATATTCTTCGTGACGCACTTCCTGTAATGGGAGTGGAACCGAGAAAAGAGCAAGTTGAGAAAGAATATAAATGGGGCGATACACCAACTGTGGAAGTTCCTAATTTAATTGGTATGAAAAAGAAAGATTTACAAACGCAACTTGTAGACTTGAAGCTTGATATAAGTGGTGATGGTGGGAAAGTAATTAAACAATCACCAGAAGCAGGAGCTAAAGTAAAAGAGGGTTCAAAAGTTAGAATTTACTTCGGGAATTAAAGGTAACTGATTGTGTTTTATGGTACAATTGGTGGAAGTGAGTTCTTTATAGAAAAATTGCTTTACTTGAGACGATAAGTGTCTCATTAATAAATAAATCTATTGATTAGACTATAGTAGCACTTACCTCCTATTTTTATATAACTAGGAGGTAACGTGTTACTTGCTAAAATAAGAGATAAATAAACAATGTAGAGAGGGTTTAGTGAAATGAAGTTGCATACACTTGTATCATGTTTGCATGATTTTCCAGTTGTTCCAACAGAAAATCCAGAAATAACATCTATTGAAGCGGATTCACGTAAAGTGAAAGAGGGAAGCTTATTTATATGTATGAAAGGATATACGGTTGATAGCCATGACTTTGCTAAGCAAGCAGCCGCACAAGGAGCGGCTGCTATTGTTGCGGAAAGACCAATTGATGTTGACGTTCCAGTTGTACTTGTGAAAAATACTTTTCGTTCGCTAGCGGTTTTAGCTGATTATTTTTATGGTCAACCAACACACAAGTTACATTTAATCGGTATTACAGGTACAAATGGAAAGACAACAACATCGCATATTATGGATGAAATTATGCGCGCACATGGTCATAAAACAGGGCTAATTGGAACGATTAATATGAAAATCGGTGATGAAACATTTGAGGTGAAAAATACAACACCAGATGCACTAACACTTCAACAGACATTTTCAAAAATGGTTGAACAAGGTGTGGATAGCACAGTAATGGAAGTTTCGTCTCATGCTTTAGATCTTGGCCGTGTACACGGGTGCGATTATGATGTTGCAGTATTTACGAATTTAACACAAGATCATTTAGACTATCATAAAACGATGGAAGAATATAAACATGCGAAAGGGTTGCTTTTCGCACAGCTTGGCAATAGTTATCATCATAATCGTGAAAAATACGCTATATTAAACAGTGATGATTCAGTAGCAGAAGAGTATATGAGAAGTACAGCAGCTACTGTTGTAACATACGGTATAGATGTTGCAAGCGACATTATGGCACGAGATATCGTAATGACGAGTGGCGGTACAACATTTACACTTGTAACACCGTATGAAACTGTAAATGTTACGATGAAATTAATTGGTAAGTTTAATGTATACAACGTGTTAGCTGCTACAGCAGCAGGTCTTGTTTCAGGAGTGAGCTTACAAACAATTATTGATGTAATTAAAGAGCTTGCTGGCGTTCCTGGACGTTTTGAAGTTGTAGATGGTGGACAAAATTACACAGTTATTGTTGACTATGCGCATACACCTGATAGCTTAGAGAACGTACTAAAAACAGCAAAACAGTTTGCAAAAGGCGATGTATATTGTATCGTTGGTTGCGGTGGTGATAGAGATAGAACGAAAAGACCAATAATGGCAAGTGTCGCAACCGAATATGCAACTCATGCAATTTATACATCAGATAATCCAAGAAGTGAAGATCCGAAGGCTATTTTAGATGATATGGTAAATGATGTGAATGGGAATAATTATGAAGTAATTGTCGATCGAAAAGAAGCGATACGTTCCGCTATCTCGAAAGTAAAAGCAGAAGATATTATTATTATTGCTGGTAAAGGGCATGAAACGTATCAAATTATTGGTAAAGAAGTTCATCATTTTGACGATCGTGAAGTTGCTAAAGAAGCAATCACGGAGCGTTTAAACAACGAAGTGTAACAGCATGAGAGGAGGACTACATGTGCTTGAACAAGGTTTATTAGTAACGGCTGGGGTAGCATTTTTAATTTCTGTTGCCCTTTCGCCATTATTTATTCCATTTTTAAGAAAGTTAAAGTTCGGACAGAGTATTCGTGACGAAGGACCGAAGTCACATCAAAAGAAATCAGGGACACCAACGATGGGTGGTATTGTCATATATGTATCTATGATGGTGACTACGCTTATTATGGCGATTAAATTTAACAATTTAGGTGCAGAAGTATCATTGTTATTATTAGTTACATTTGGGTACGGATTAATCGGATTTTTAGATGACTACATAAAAGTAGTAAAGAAAAGAAATCTTGGTTTAACATCAAAACAAAAATTGATTGGTCAGCTTGTAATTGCTATTGCGTTCTTTTTAATTGGAAAAGGGCAAGCATTTCACACGTATATCATGATTCCAGGAACCGATGTTAAATTTGAATTAGGCTGGGCGTATTTTGTTCTCGTATTATTTATGCTTATTGGTGGATCAAATGCGGTTAATTTAACAGATGGTTTAGATGGTTTATTATCAGGAACAGCTGCTATTGCATTCGGAGCATTTAGTATTATTGCTGTAGCTCAAGAACAATTTGGGGTAGCGATTTTCTGTATGGCAGTCGTAGGAGCTGTACTTGGCTTTTTAGTATTCAATGCGAATCCAGCGAAAGTATTTATGGGGGATACTGGTTCTCTAGCTTTAGGTGGTGCTATCGCAGCTGTAGCGATTTTGTTAAAACAAGAATTGTTACTCGTTATTATTGGCGGTGTATTCGTAGCGGAAACTTTATCTGTTATTATCCAAGTTATTTCGTTCAAAACAACAGGAAAGCGTGTTTTTAAAATGAGTCCATTACATCATCATTATGAATTATGTGGTTGGTCAGAGTGGCGCGTTGTTGTAACGTTTTGGTCTGTAGGATTTTTATTAGCTGTGCTAGGAATTTATATCGGGGTGTGGATGTAATTGAAAACTGTAACTGAATATCAAAATAAAAATGTTCTTGTATTAGGTATTGCTAAAAGTGGTTATGCAGCAGCTACTTTATTAAAAAAGTTAGGGGCAAACGTCATTGTAAATGATGGGAAACCATTAGCGGGTAATGTGCTTGCAGCTGAGTTACAAGCGGAAGGAATGGATGTTGTGTGTGGTGGGCATCCATTAGAATTGCTGGAGAGAAACATTTCACTTGTCGTAAAAAATCCAGGAATTCCATATTCTAATCCACTCTTAGTGGCGGCGAAAGAAAAACAAATTCCAATTGTAACTGAGGTTGAATTAGCATATTCCATTTCAGCAGCACCGTTTGTTGGGATTACGGGATCTAACGGTAAAACAACAACGACAATGTTAACGTTTGAAATGTTAAAAGAAGGACAAAAGCACCCAGTTATTGCGGGGAATATAGGTACTGTAGCTTGTGAAGTTGCACAATTGGCGAAGGAAAATGAAGTTGTCGTTACGGAACTTTCATCGTTTCAATTGATGGGAGTGGAATCGTTCCAACCAAAAATTGCAGCCTTTTTAAATTTATTTGAAGCGCATTTAGATTATCACGGGACGAAGAAAGAGTATGGTTTGGCGAAAGCGAATATTTTCAAAAACCAAACTGAAGCAGATTATAGTATAATTAACGCAGATGATGCAGATGTCATGGCGTTATCGGCATATAGTAAAGGACAGAAAGTATTATTTTCGACGACGAAAGAAATTGAAGATGGTGCGTATATAAAAGATAACGCTCTTTATTTTAAAGGCGAAAAAGTAGTTAAAGTAAGTGATATTGTTTTACCTGGTAAGCACAATTTAGAAAATATTTTAGCAGCAATGAGTATTGCTAAATTACTAGGTGTTTCTAATGAAGCAATTACTGCTGTGTTAAAAAGTTTTACAGGTGTAAAACATCGCTTAGAATATGTAACAACGATTAATAATCGTAAATTTTATAATGATTCAAAAGCGACGAATATGCTAGCGACAGAAAAAGCATTATCTGCATTTACACAACCGATTGTATTATTGGCTGGTGGACTTGATCGTGGTAATGAATTTGATGATTTAATTCCATATTTTAAACATGTCAAAGCGATTGTGACATTTGGACAAACTGCACCAAAATTAGTAAGAGCGGCAGAAAAAGCAGGATTAGATGTAATTGAAAGTGTCGATACTTTAGATGATGCAGTAGTGAAAGCTTATGCTCATTCTACCGATGGTGATGTAATTCTTCTTTCACCAGCATGTGCAAGCTGGGATCAATTTAAAACATTTGAAGAAAGAGGAGACATTTTTATACAAGCTGTGCATAAACTTATATAAAGTAAATCAAAACATCAGTAGGCTAACACCTACTGATGTTTTGTTACATAGGGCAAAGGTTCTGCCCAAAGAGGTGGTGTTCATGGGTAATGAAGAAAACGCCTGATTTTATTCTCATCATCGTTACACTTGCGTTGTTAACAATCGGAATGATTATGGTTTATAGTGCGAGTGCGGTTTGGGCCTCTTATAAAATGGGGGATTCATTCTTTTTTGCAAAAAGACAATTGTTATTTGCAAGTCTTGGGGTAGTAGCTATGTTTTTTCTGATGAAAATTGATTATTGGGTATGGCGTACGTATTCAAAAGTAATTTTACTAGTTTGTTTCGTTCTTCTTATTCTCGTTCTTATTCCTGGAGTAGGTCTCGTTCGTGGAGGGGCGCGAAGTTGGATTGGAATCGGGGCATTTTCTATCCAACCGTCAGAGTTTATGAAATTCGCGATGATTATTTTCTTAGCAAAATTTTTAGCGGAACGACAAAAATTAATTACATCTTTTAAACGAGGTTTACTACCGGCTCTTAGTTTTGTATTTCTTGCTTTTGGGATAATTATGTTACAGCCAGATCTTGGTACGGGAACGGTAATGATTGGGACATGTATTATTATGATATTTATTTCGGGAGCAAGGGTCTTTCACTTTGCAATGTTTGGTTTGCTTGGTGCAGCGGGATTTGTAGGGTTAATTGCATCAGCGCCATATCGAATGAAACGCATCACATCATATTTAGATCCGTGGTCGGATCCGCTCGGAAGTGGATTTCAAATTATCCAATCGTTACTCGCAATTGGACCTGGTGGTTTATTTGGGCTTGGACTTGGACAAAGTAGACAAAAATTTCTTTATTTACCTGAACCACAAACAGACTTTATATTTGCAATCTTATCCGAGGAATTAGGTTTTATTGGTGGTTCATTTGTGTTATTATTATTTAGTCTATTATTATGGCGTGGGATTCGTATAGCATTAGGAGCGCCAGATTTATATGGTACGTTTTTAGCAGTAGGTATTGTGGCGATGATTGCGATTCAAGTAATGATTAATGTTGGTGTTGTAACAGGACTGATGCCTGTTACCGGTATTACTTTGCCATTTTTAAGTTATGGTGGATCAAGTTTGACCTTAATGTTAATGGCAGTAGGTGTATTATTGAATATAAGTCGCCATTCTCGCTATTAAACCCTGTTTAAAAGACAGGGTTTTTCGTGTGTGTGTGAAAATACAATATGTATATAGAAATAAATACGATTGAATAAGAACAGGGAAGTGGAGGAATCAGTAGTGCGAGTATTAGTAAGTGGTGGGGGTACTGGAGGACATATTTATCCAGCTCTTGCTTTAATTAGAGAAATAAAAAAACTAAATCCGGAAGCAAGATTTTTATACATTGGTACAGAGAATGGATTAGAGAGTACCATCGTACCGAAAGCGGGTATTCCGTTCCAATCTATTGTTATAAGTGGATTTAAACGAAAAATATCTCTTGATAATGTAAAAACCGTGATGCGTTTCCTAAAAGGTGTTCAAGATAGTAAACGATATATTCGTCGTTTTAACCCTGATATTGTGATTGGTACGGGTGGATACGTATGTGGGCCAGTTGTATATGCTGCGGCTAAATTAGGTATTCCGACTATTGTCCATGAACAAAATAGTGTACCTGGTGTAACGAATAAATTTTTAAGTCGTTATGTCGATAAAGTTGCAGTTTGTTTTGAAGCAGCTGCAGAACATTTTCCACAGTCAAAAGTGGTTATGACAGGTAATCCACGTGCATCAGAAGTAATGGACCAAAATGGAATGAAAGGAAAACGTTCGGTAGGACTATCCCTTTCTAAAAAATCCGTGCTTATTTTTGGTGGGAGCCGCGGGGCTAGACCGATTAACGATGCTTTTGTAGAAGCGATTGAACAATTTGGGAATAAAAGTTACGAAGTATTATATGTAACAGGCGAAGTACATTATGATAAAGTTATGGAAGCTGTGAAACAAAAAGGGAATCCGAATAATGTTATTATTAAACCTTTTATTCATAATATGCCAGAGGTACTGACGGGTGTAGATCTTGTTGTTTCAAGGGCAGGGGCTACAACGCTTGCAGAATTAACAGCGTTAGGAAAGCCGAGTGTATTAATTCCAAGTCCGTACGTAACAAATAACCATCAAGAAAAAAATGCACGATCAGTTGTTGATAAAGGAGCAGCTAAAATGCTACTTGAAAAAGATTTAACATCTGAAACGCTTATTCGTGACATTGATGAGATTTTATTGGATACACAAACATTACAAAATATGAAACTGGCTACTAAGCAACTTGGTATTCCAGATGCAGCAAATAAGCTATATGAAGTAATGAACAAGCTTATTAAAAAATAACATTAGGTGAACGCCCTGCATATTACTGTAATAAGGAGACTTGATATGGGGGAGATTGTCTATGGAACAATTAGTAAAAGAGCTTTTAGAAGCAAATGTTGGTCGCGTGTTAGTTAATGAACCGTTAGCGCGTTACACGACTATGAAAATAGGCGGACCAGCTGATATTTTAATTGTACCGAAGCATGTTGCTGGTATTGAGAAGACTCTAGAGTTAGTAAAGAAGTACAAGACAAGGTGGACTGCAATTGGTCGTGGTTCAAATCTTCTCGTATCTGATCAAGGTATAGAAGGTGTGGTTATTCGTTTAGGAGAAGGATTAGACCATTTAGAAGTCGAAAAACATAGAGTAAGAGTCGGTGCTGGATATCCCCTTATTAAATTGTCAACTTTACTTAGTCGACAGGGATTAGCGGGCCTGGAATTTGCAAGTGGTATTCCAGGAAGTGTTGGCGGTGCAGTGTATATGAATGCAGGCGCTCATAAGTCCGACATATCGAGTGTATTAACGAAAGCTCGTATTTTGTTTGACAATGGAACAATTAATTGGTTGACGAATACCGAAATGGGCTTTTCTTATCGCACATCTGTATTGCAAATGAAACGCCCTGGTATTGTTTTGGAAGCTGAATTCCAATTAGAGGTAGGCGAACGCGAGGGAATTGTAAGAAGCATGCAAAAGAATAAAGAGTATCGCCGTGAAACGCAGCCTTGGAATCACCCTTGTGCAGGAAGTATATTTCGAAATCCAGTCCCCTATTTTGCAGGAGATTTAATAGAAAAATTAGGGCTTCGTGGTTATACAATAGGTGGAGCTCAAATTTCTGAAATGCATGGGAATTTTATTGTTAATACTGGTGTGGCCTCAGCGCAAGATGTATTAGACTTAATCGCATTGGTAAAGCGTACAATTAAAGATAAATTTGGTGTTGATATGCATACAGAAGTAGAAATAATTGGAAGATAACGGTTGTTCGTTCCGCTCATTATCATTTATGTTATAATAAGAAGATAAGAACGGCAT
The DNA here is from genome assembly GCF_003264175.1 of Bacillus sp. SRB_331. NCBI lineage: Bacteria > Bacillati > Bacillota > Bacilli > Caryophanales > Bacillaceae > Bacillus > Bacillus sp. SRB_331. The sequence goes on from NZ_NADV01000043.1 coordinate 106,786, forward strand.
GAGGAACATGCCGTTCTTTATGTTACATAGGGGGATCGTACATGAAAAATAGTAAAGTGATTAAACTACAAGATCGTGTACCAAAATTAAAGAATCAAAATAAAAAAAATAAGAAACCTGTTAATCATCGGTTAATTTTATACATATCGATTTTATTTTTATTAGTACTCTTTTTAATTTATTTTCGGTCTCCGCTTAGTAATATAAAAAAGATAAGTGTCTTTGGAAATCATTATATGACAGATGAACAAGTTATGAAGGAATCAGGTGTGACATATGATACGAGTTATTTCCGAGTAACAGCACATAAAGCAGAAGAAAACTTAACGAAACGAAAAGAAATTAAAGAGGTAAATGTAAAAAAACGTTTCCCAAACAAAATTGATGTTCATATCGAAGAATATTTAACAATTGGCTATATAAACAAAGATGGGAAATTACAACCGTTATTAGAAAATGGGAAAACACTCGATGTACTTCCGAACGGAAAGCTTCCAGTTGCAGCACCAATTTTTGAACCATTTAAAGAGGAAAAAATGAAGGAATTAATTGCAGAACTAGAAAAATTAACGCCAACTATTTTAAGGTCTATTTCTGAAATTCGTTATACACCAACGAACGCAAATGAAGATCATCTTACTTTATATATGAATGAAGGATATGAAGTGAGCACCACTATTCAAAATTTCGCAAAGCGAATGGAAGCTTATCCACTTATTTTAAAAACAATTGAACCTGGTAAGAAGGTTTTAATTGACTTAGAAGTGGGTGCATATACGAAGGAACTAGGTGCTGAAGAAAAGAAAGAATAGAATGATAGTTTTTACTGCGTTATTACGTATGAAATGAAACAAACGTTCTTTTATATGGATGCTAATTTGCAAGAATGCTTAATTTGATGAAAAAAATGTAAATTTTCTTAGATTCATACTAGGATTGGTACAAGTTTCACTTTTCTACAAGTACATCTTAGTGTAGACTTATACTTGGCGGTAATCTTTACACTTGAAATATAATTATTTCAAGATAGAGCAGTTATTCACAGGTTACTGCGATATTCTTAAATGAATGTTAAATAAAAATAAGAAAAATATAGGGTTAAAAAAGGGAAACGTACAAAGACGTTGAATATTTTTCTTATAAATAGTAAAGTTGCGATTGTTGTTCCATATATTGAGTTGTATGGTATAAATAAAGAAGGAGGTGCCAAAGAATGAACAGCAATGAAATATATGTTAGTCTTGACATCGGTACATCCAATGTTAAAGTTATCATTGGTGAAATGGTTAATGATAGCTTAAACATTATTGGTGTTGGAAACGTAAAATCAAATGGTTTGAAAAAGGGATCGATAGTTGATATAGATGAAACTGTTCGATCAATTAAAAAAGCAATTGAACAAGCTGAGCGCATGGTGGGTATCCACATTGAGCAAGTTGTAGTAGGTGTCAATGCAAACCAGGTACAGTTGCTCCCGTGTCACGGAGTAGTCGCTGTTTCAAATGAAGATCGTGAAATCGGGAATGAAGATGTCTTACGCGTTCTAGATGCAGCGCAAGTTGTGTCAATTGCTCCTGAACGTGAATTTATTGATGTGGTACCTCGACAGTTCATTGTAGACGGTCTTGACGAGATTAACGATCCACGCGGGATGATCGGTGTAAGATTAGAAATGGAAGGTACACTTATTACAGGCTCGAGAACTTTACTACATAACCTACTTCGTTGTGTAGAAAAAGCAGGTCTTGAAATTGTTGATATTTGTCTGCAACCTTTAGCGGCAGCGACAGTTGCGTTATCTTCGGATGAAAGAAATAGAGGGGTAGCCCTTGTTGATATGGGCGGAGGATCTACAACCTTATCTATTTTTAAAGATGGAGAGTTGCAAGCAACGAGCGTATTGCCATTAGGTGGAGATCATATAACGAAGGATATAGCGATTGGGCTGAAAACTTCAACAGAAAATGCAGATCAAATTAAGCTGAAATATGGACATGCTTTTTATGATACAGCATCTGAAGAAGAGATGTTTACGGTTCCTATTATGGGAAGCGATCAAACAGAACAATATTCTCAGTTGGAATTATCGGATATAATAGAGGCTCGTGTAGAGGAAATTTTAATGTTTGTTCAAGATGAAGTGCATAAGTTAGGAGTAAAGCAAGCTGCTTCTGGATATGTACTAACTGGTGGGATAGCTTCTATGCCAGGTGTTCTTGATCTTGCATACGATATTTTACATGAAAATGTTCGTATAGCAACTCCTGATTATATTGGTGTTCGTGAGCCTCAATATACAAGTGGAGTTGGATTAATTAAACATTCTTATCAAAAAGCTAAATTACGTGGGAAAAATGTGCAGGAAAAGCAAGAACATTTTGAACCAGTACCAGCACCAATGCCGGTACAACAGCAACCTGCGAAACAAAAAACTCGTAATCAAAACAATACTAATCAAAATGATGACCGCATGATGTCAAAAGTAAAACGTGCATTCCGTTATTTATGGGATTAAAATTGGACACGAAAAATGAGGTTCTAGGGGGATTTCGACATGTTAGAGTTTGATACTACTCAAGATCAATTAGCGAATATAAAAGTTATCGGTGTCGGCGGTGGCGGAAACAACGCTGTAAACCGTATGATTGAACACGGTGTACAAGGTGTAGACTTTATCGCTGTGAATACTGATGCACAAGCATTAAATCTATCAAAAGCTGAAACGAAAATGCAAATTGGTGGAAAATTAACGCGTGGACTTGGTGCAGGCGCAAACCCTGAAGTAGGGAAAAAAGCTGCAGAAGAAAGTAAAGAACAGATTCAAGAAGCGCTTCGTGGCGCGGATATGGTCTTCGTAACTGCTGGTATGGGCGGCGGAACTGGAACTGGTGCAGCTCCAGTTGTTGCTCAAGTTGCAAAAGAACTAGGCGCGTTAACAGTTGGTGTTGTAACACGTCCATTTACATTTGAAGGGCGTAAACGTGCAACTCAAGCTGCATCTGGTATTGCGTCATTTAAAGAAAATGTAGATACACTTATCGTAATTCCAAATGATCGCTTATTAGAGATTGTTGATAAAAATACGCCAATGTTAGAAGCGTTCCGTGAAGCAGATAACGTATTACGTCAAGGTGTTCAAGGTATTTCTGATTTAATTGCTACACCAGGTCTAATTAACTTAGACTTTGCAGACGTAAAAACAATTATGTCTAATAGAGGTTCTGCTTTAATGGGTATCGGTTCTGGTAATGGTGAAAATCGTGCTGCTGAAGCTGCGAAAAAAGCGATTTCTAGTCCATTACTAGAAACATCTATTGATGGAGCTCAAGGTGTTATTATGAACATTACGGGCGGCGCAAACTTAAGTTTATATGAAGTACAAGAAGCAGCAGACATTGTAGCTTCAGCTTCGGATCCAGAAGTAAATATGATCTTCGGTTCTGTTATTAATGAAGGATTAAAAGATGATATCGTTGTCACTGTAATTGCAACTGGTTTTGATGATAGTGCTTCGACACAACCACCAAAACCAATTATCCGTCCGACTGCGAATCACACACAACAGCAACAACAACCAGTAGCTCAACCTTCAAAACAACGTGAAGTTAAGCGTGAAATGAAACGTGAAGAGCCGGTTGTGCATGATCGTCATACAGATTCAGATGACATCGATATTCCAGCATTCTTACGTAACCGTCGTAGACGATAAAAGAAAAGGAGCTTTCATGCTCCTTTTTTTTGTTGTCTAAATGGAAAAGATCTGCTAAGCAGATCTTTTTTATTATTTTGCATATGGAGAGCCCAGTCCTATTTTTAAGCCATAAGCTGTGATAAATTGAAACTTTAATTAGTCGGGGGTGTTCATCCAAAAATGATTGTTAGCCCGACTCCCACTTAACTTCTGTCCTTTTTTATAGCTGAATTTTGAGGCAGGGTCTTACTGCCCGCAAATAGCAAGATAAACTTTGTATATATATAATTCAATTATTATGTATACAAGTAAAAAATTTATATTATTCTATGAAAAATACACTTTTATTTTTTACCGACAGATTATGTCTAGAAATCACAAAATAACAAAAAAATCCCTCCACCAATTGACACACTTTCCTATTGGATATGCATTATACTAGTCTCAACTTAAAAAAAGAGGTGAATTGTTTGGTTGTTTACGCCGACATTGTCTGGTTGTTAAACGCCTGCATTGATTTTCTTTTACTTTTATTAACAGCCACCGTGTTAAAAAAGAGAATCAAAAGATGGAGGCTTGTGTTAGGGGCATTTATAGGTTCAACTATTGTTATTTTCGCCTTTACGCCTTTTGCTTCTATGATGACACATCCAATTATGAAACTATTGTACTCGTTACTTATTGTGTATACAGCATTTGGGTTTTCGACATTTAGAAATTATACACAAACTGTTTTTACTTTCTATTTTGTAACCTTTATGGTTGGTGGAGGATTAATTGGAACGCATTACTTTTTGCAAACGAACGAAATGGTAAATGGATTAGTTCAATCTAAATCAGTTTCTTACGGTGATCCAATTAGTTGGGTATTTGTTATTTTTGGTTTTCCAGTAATTTATTATTTTTCTAAAAAGCGTATAGAAAGCGTAGAGGTCACAAAGATACACTATGATCAAATCGTGAAAGTGGAAATTCAATTAGCTGGAGAGGAACTAGAATTAGCAGGTCTAATTGATAGTGGGAACCAACTTTATGACCCGTTAACGAAAACACCCGTTATGATTATGCATATTTCATCATTAGAACATTGTTTGCCAGCTTGGTTAACAGAACAAATTTATTTCAAAACAGAAATTCCTCAAATACCAGAAAATGATTCTGGATGGGCGACGAAACTACGTTTAATTCCTTTCCGAGCAGTAGGAGTAGAGAATCAATTTTTATGGGCAATTAAGCCAGATTGTGTGCGAGTTTATCATGAAGGTAGTTCGGTTGTTGTAAACAAAGTACTGATTGGATTAAATACACAACAATTATCTACTAATGGAGAGTATCAATGCATTGTACATCCGAAAATGTTGATTTCGCAAAAGATGGTAATTGCTTAATTATGAGAGGCGGGATAATATGGTGAAATTTAAATTTTATTTGGTATACCTTTGGTATAAAGTATTGCTGAAATTAGGAATTAAGACCGATGAAATTTATTATATTGGTGGAAGTGAAGCGTTGCCACCGCCGTTAACGAAAGAAGAAGAGGCAGTTCTTTTGAATAAATTACCAAATGGAGATCAAGCTGCGAGGTCGATGCTTATTGAACGTAACCTAAGGCTTGTTGTATATATAGCAAGAAAATTTGAAAATACAGGGATCAATATTGAGGATTTGATTAGTATAGGAACAATTGGTCTTATTAAGGCAGTGAATACATTTAATCCAGAAAAGAAAATTAAATTAGCAACATATGCATCTCGTTGTATAGAAAATGAAATTTTAATGCATTTGCGTCGAAATAATAAAAATCGTTCGGAAGTTTCTTTTGATGAACCGCTTAACATTGATTGGGACGGAAATGAACTGTTACTATCAGATGTTTTAGGTACAGATGATGACATTATTACAAAAGATTTAGAAGCTACTGTAGATCGTCATCTTTTAATGAAAGCATTGCATCAATTAAATGACCGTGAAAAACAAATTATGGAGCTTCGGTTTGGACTCGCTGGTGGCGAAGAGAAGACACAAAAAGATGTGGCTGATATGCTTGGAATTTCACAGTCTTATATTTCTCGTTTGGAAAAAAGAATTATAAAAAGATTACGAAAAGAATTTAATAAAATGGTGTGAAGAATAAGACCAGTCGGTATCTAGACTGGTCTTATTCTTTTTTTGTGCATTAGGAAATATGATATTTGTGAAAAATGATGGAAAAACCGTATGCATAAAATCCCCTTCAAAGGAAATACTTTACACTGTACAGCAACTCCCGATAGGAGGGAACACTTTGACGAGAAACAAAGTAGAAATTTGCGGTGTTGATACAGCTAAACTTCCAGTACTAAAAAATGAAGAGATGCGTAAATTATTTCGTGAAATGCAAAGTGGAGAGATAAGCGCCAGAGAGAAATTAGTGAATGGAAACTTACGTCTTGTACTGAGCGTCATCCAAAGATTTAATAACAGAGGAGAATATGTTGATGATTTATTTCAAGTTGGTTGCATTGGACTTATGAAATCCATTGATAACTTTGATTTAGGCCAAAATGTAAAGTTTTCAACGTATGCTGTGCCGATGATTATTGGAGAAATACGCAGATATTTGCGTGATAACAATCCAATTCGTGTATCTCGCTCATTACGAGATATTGCGTATAAAGCGTTGCAAGTAAGAGAAAAATTGATTGCTGAAAATTCAAAAGAACCAACAGCAATGGATATTGCGAAAGTTCTTGAAGTGACACATGAAGAGATTGTTTTTGCGCTAGATGCGATTCAAGATCCGGTTTCATTATTTGAACCGATTTATAACGATGGAGGAGATCCTATCTTTGTTATGGATCAATTAAAGGATGAAAAACAAAAGGACGAGCAGTGGGTTGAAGAACTGGCGTTGAAAGAAGGAATGAAGCGTTTAAATGATCGTGAAAAAATGATTATTCGAAAACGTTTCTTTCAAGGAAAGACACAGATGGAAGTTGCCGAAGAAATTGGGATTTCTCAAGCGCAAGTATCACGTTTGGAGAAGTCTGCTATTAAGCAAATGAATAAGACGATTCAAGGATAAGGTCCTCACCAGTTATGGTGAGGTCTTTTTTATATATAATATTTTGCGCTCATAGTAGATTGGGTAGGTTCATATAATGAAAATAAAATGGATGTTCTATTAGTAGCGGTTATATACTGTTTATCCGCTTCGAAATTAGGCTGAAGTAAAAAGTTAGATGGAAGCGGGACTGCCCGTAAAAGTCCGATTGGCATGGGTTAATAATCAGTAGGGATGGGGATAATCCCACTGATTAAGATTTCACTTTATTTGAGAGCGTACTTACGATTCATGATATAAGGGAGAGGATGAATATGATACGGATTTCGGGGTTTCAAATGAAGGATGTTGTAAATGTTTCAGATGGAAAGAGGCTTGGGAATATTGGAGATATTGATATTGATATAGACACAGGAAAGATTAGGGCGGTTATTATTTCTAAGCAGGCACGAATGCTTGGACTCTTTGGGAAGGAAGTAGAATTTGTGATTCCTTGGGAGCAAATTATGAAAATTGGAGAAGATGTCATACTTGTAAAAGTAGATCATGTTAATTCTGTAACAGAATCAATACAAACACCGACAATTTCATAAAGAATATTACAAATTCCTCTTTTTTTTCTGTTGTCATTATGAAAAAATAAAAGTATGGTAAAATAGACAGGAAGTACCATACTTTTTTCTGTTATTTTAATTAAAAGGAGTCGCTTTATGAGAGAACCATTTAAATATGCGGACGGTATACTGTATTTACAAGCGTGGAAAGAACTTGGAAACATTACTGTTGGATTTACGACAAAAGATGGTGGAGTAAGTACAGGCTCCTTTCATGCGATGAATTTAGGATTACATGTGAATGATATCGTGGAGAATGTTCATGAAAACAGACGCATTTTAGCGAATAAGTTACAAAAACCATTAGAAAAATGGATTTGCTCTGAACAAGTTCATGACCATCATGTTGAGAAAGTAGGACTGCAAGAAAAAGGGAAAGGCGTTTATTCATATGAAGACGGTATTCCAAAAACGGATGGCATTTATACGACTAACAAAGATGTTCTCTTAACATCTTGTTACGCTGATTGTGTTCCGCTCTATTTTTATGCACCATCACATGATATGATAGGACTTGCGCATGCTGGGTGGAAAGGGACTGTAACAGAGATTGCGAAAGAAATGATTCAAAAGTGGAATGCAGAAGGTGTTTCAAGTGATGAAATTCATGTCGCAATTGGTCCTGCAATCGGATCATGTTGTTATGTTGTTGATGATCGTGTATTAACAGCAGCACAGCAAGTAGTAAACGGATCTGTTCCTCATAAAGTAATTTCTGATGGTCAGTATGCAATTAATTTAAAAGAAGTTAATCGTATATTATGTGTACAAGCAGGCATAAAAGAAGAACATATTGTAATGTCATCTCTTTGTACAAGCTGTGAAGAACAATTATTTTTCTCTCATCGTCGTGATCAAGGTAAGACGGGGAGAATGTTGAGTTTCATAGGTTTTAAGGAGGAGTGAAGTAAGTGACAGTGCAAGGGAATTTAGCAGATGTAAACGAAGTAATTAAAGAATCTTGTGTACGAGCTGGACGTTCGATGAAAGATATTAAGCTCGTTGCAGTTACAAAAACTGTAGGGATTGAAAAAACAAGCGAAGTAATTGAAACAGGAATTATTGATTTAGGTGAAAATAGAAATGAAGGTTTCTTACAAAAATACGAGCATTTCGGTTCAAAAGTGAATTGGCATTTTATTGGATCATTGCAAACGAGAAAAGTAAAAGAAATCATTAATGAGATTGATTATTTACATTCATTAGATCGTCTTTCGCTTGCAAAAGAAATTCAAAAACGTGCTGATAAGAAAGTTAAATGCTTTATTCAAGTGAAAACATCATCTGAAGAATCAAAGCAAGGATTGGCGATAGAAGAAACAATTTCTTTTATTCAAAGTTTGCAAGAATTGGATAAGATTGAAGTGGTAGGATTAATGACAATGGCTCCGTTTACAGGAGAAGAGGAAGAGATTCGTCGCTGCTTTAAGGAATTGCGCATGCTACAAACAGAGGTGCAGGAGCTAGAATTATTACATGCACCATGTAAAGAATTATCAATGGGAATGTCAAATGATTACACGATTGCAATTGAGGAAGGCGCTACATATATTCGTTTGGGAACGGTTTTAGTAGGAAAAGCGTAGGAGGAAGGAGAAAGTTATTATGAGTTGGTCAAAAGTAAAATACTTCTTTTTTGACACACCGGAAGAAAAAGAAGCAGCTCAATATAGTTATGAAAAGGAGCAAACAGACATGAAAAAGCAACAAGATCCCCCAGAACAACAAGATGTTCCGTTTGCGAAAGTGCAACCGAAGCAAAATGTAGTGAGTATTGAAACAGCGAAGCAATCTTCAAAAGTTGTTTTACTAGAACCACGTACATATTCGGAAGCGCAAGGCATTTCGGATCACTTAAAAGGTAGACGAGCTGTTGTAATTAATTTGCAAAGAATGTCTACAGATCAAGCTGTACGTATCGTTGACTTTTTAAGTGGTACTGTATACGCTATAGGCGGGGATATTCAAAAAATAGGCCCGAAAACATTTATGTGTACACCTGAAAATGTTGATATCGTTGGTGCGATTTCAGAGTTATTCGGTGAAGAAGAAGAGACAAATATAAAGAGGTGGTAATACGCCATGACAACAGTTTTAACAGTGTTACTTACTGCTATCGAGATTTACTCGTGGGCACTAATTATTTACATTCTCCTATCATGGTTTCCTGGCGCAAAGGAATCAGCTTTTGGAGATTTTCTTGCGCGTATTTGCGAACCGTATTTAGAGCCGTTTAGGAGGTTTATTCCACCATTTGGTATGATTGATATTTCTCCACTTGTTGCTATTGTTGCCTTGAAACTTGCTAGAGGTGGTTTAGTGAGTTTATTCAACTATTTTTTATAGTGTGAGGTTAAATACATGAGCATCTATGAGCATTTTAGACCTGATGAAGAGGTCTTTGTGGATAAAGTATTAGAGTGGAAACAGGCTGCTGAGTACCATCAAGTCAAGTTAACAGATTTTCTTGATCCAAGACAGCAACAAATTGTTTCTATGGTAATAGGGCAAGGAGATGTAGCTGTACGGTTTGATGGTGCGATGCCTGAAGCCGAACGGAAAAGAGCACTAATTTATCCAGATTATCTAGAATTAAATGAAGAGGAATTTCAAGTAGAAGTATTAGAAATTGACTATCCTTCCAAGTTTTTTACGCTAGAACATAGGCAAATATTAGGTGCATTCATGTCGCTTGGTTTAACAAGGGAAAAATGTGGTGATATTTTGCTTCAAGAAGACCGTGCCCAAATTGCAGTTGCCAAAGAAGTTGTATCGTATATTGAAATGAACTTACAATCAATAGGGAAAATGAAAGTCACACTCTCTCCTATACAAGTAGAGAAAATTTTGCGTGTAGGTGAAAAATGGGGAGAAAAATCTGGGACTGTTTCGTCACTTCGTCTAGATGTTTTATTAGCTGAAATGCTACATATATCTAGGCAGAAGGTACAGCCTCTTATAAAAGGTGGCTTAGTAAAAGTCAATTGGAAAACAGTAGAGCAAACTTCGTATGAATGTTTTCCAGGGGATGTTTTCTCGGTTAGAGGGTATGGACGAAGTAAATTATTTTCTGTAGAAGGTAAAACGAAGCGCGACAAATGGAGAGTTTTGTATGGTATACTAAAATGATTGGTTTTTTAGAAGGAAATTCTCTTATTTTGTCGAAGAAAAGATATAATTGAAAGAGGAAATTTAGATAACTACTTGGAGGTGGCGTTGTGCCGTTAACACCATTAGATATTCATAACAAAGAATTTGGTCGCGGGTTTCGTGGCTACGATGAAGATCAAGTAAATGAGTTTCTTGATCAAATCATCAAAGATTATGAATTAGTCATTCGTGAGAAAAAAGCTTTAGAAGAAAAGGTTGCACAATTAGAAGGAAAGTTAGATCATTTTTCTAATATTGAAGATACGCTGAACAAATCTATCATTGTCGCACAAGAAGCTGCTGAAGAAGTGAAGCGTAATGCACAAAAAGAAGCAAAATTAATTGTACGTGAAGCAGAAAAAAATGCAGATCGTATCATTAATGAAGCGTTAGTGAAATCAAGAAAAGTTGCTTTTGATATTGAAGAGTTGAAGAAACAAGCGAAAGTATTCCGAACTCGTTTCCGTATGTTATTAGAAACACAACTTGAAATGTTAAACAACGATGATTGGGATAAACTAATTGAATTAGAAGACGAAGTGGACGAACTGTTGAAAAAAGAAGAAACAGTGTAAGCTTGACGTTTTTCTCATTATTACATATAATTTTAAACAGCATATTTATTAAGAAAAACGAAGATAGGGATAAGTACCTTTTTCATACCTTATATAGCGAACTGAGGATGGTGTAAGCTCAGGATAAGGAGATAATGGGAATATCACCCTGGAGTTCCGCGCTGAACAAATTTAGTAAGCGTAGGCGTATATTCGCGTTAAGAATATAAAGAGGACCTTATGCATTTGTATATGGTCTACTAGGGTGGTACCGCGGGAGACTTTCTCGTCCCTTTTTGGGGATGAGAGGTCTCTTTTTTATTCCCTTTTTTAAGGTCTGTCGTTTATATATTTAAGGAGGAATTGAGCATGGAGTACAAAAATACATTACTAATGCCAAAAACAGAATTCCCGATGCGTGGGAATTTACCGAAACGTGAGCCTGCAATGCAAGAAAAATGGGCTGAAATGAATATTTATGAAAAGGTACAAGAACATACGAAAGGCCGTCCTTTATTTGTACTACATGATGGACCTCCATATGCAAATGGTGACATCCATATGGGACACGCACTAAATAAAGTGTTAAAAGACTTTATTGTTCGTTTTAAATCAATGACTGGATACTGTGCACCATATGTACCAGGTTGGGATACACACGGTTTACCAATTGAGCAAGCTTTAACAAATAAAGGTGTAAAGCGTAAAGAAATGACAGTTGCTGAGTTCCGTAAGTTATGTGCAGAGTATGCATATGAGCAAGTAGAACGTCAACGTGAACAATTTAAGCGTTTAGGTGTACGTGCAGATTGGGATAATCCATATATTACTTTAGAGCCAGCTTATGAAGCACAACAAATTAAAGTGTTTGGTGACATGGCGAAAAAAGGTTATATCTATAAAGGACAAAAACCAGTTTACTGGTCTCCAACAAGTGAATCAGCTTTAGCAGAAGCTGAAATTGAATATCAAGATAAAAAATCAGCATCTATTTACGTAGCATTCCCTGTAAAAGATGGAAAGAACGTATTAGAAGGTGATGAGAAATACATTATTTGGACAACAACACCTTGGACATTACCTGCTAACCTAGGTATTTCTGTTCATCCAGAACTTGAATATGCTATTGTGAAAGTAAATGATGAGAAATATATTATTGCTTCTGAACTATTTGAGACAGTTGCAAAAACGTTAGAGTGGGAAAATGCTGAAGTTGTGAAAACGGTAAAAGGTAGCGAACTTGAGTATACAGTTGCAAAACATCCATTCTACGATCGTGACTCATTAGTTATGCTAGGAGAGCACGTAACAACAGATGCAGGTACAGGTTGTGTTCATACAGCACCAGGACACGGGGAAGATGACTTCGTTGTTGGTAAAAAGTATGGATTAGAAGTACTTTGCCCAGTTGATGATAAAGGTGTATTAACAAATGAGGCACCTGGATTTGAAGGCTTATTCTATGATAAAGCTAACAAGCCAATTACAGAAAAATTAGAAGAAGTAGGCGCGTTACTGAAACTAACATTCATTACGCATTCATACCCACATGATTGGAGAACAAAAAAACCAATTATTTTCCGTGCGACAGCGCAGTGGTTTGCATCTATTGAAGCGTTCCGTAAAGAATTATTAGAAGCTGTTGCGGAAACAAAATGGGTACCAGCATGGGGAGAAACTCGTCTTCATAATATGGTTCGTGACCGTGGTGACTGGTGTATTTCTCGTCAGCGTGCATGGGGTGTGCCAATTCCTGTATTCTATGCAGAAAATGGTGATCCAATTATTACAGATGAAACAATTAATCATGTAGCAGATTTATTCCGTGAGCACGGTTCTAACGTATGGTTCGAGCGTGAAGCGAAAGATTTATTACCAGAAGGATTTACACATACAGGTAGCCCAAATGGTGAATTCCGTAAAGAAACAGACATCATGGATGTATGGTTCGATTCAGGTTCTTCTCACCAAGCGGTATTAGAAGAGCGCGAAGACTTACAACGTCCAGCTGATTTATATTTAGAAGGATCTGACCAGTATCGTGGTTGGTTTAACTCTTCATTATCAACAGCAGTTGCTGTAACTGGTAAAGCTCCGTATAAAGGCGTACTAAGCCATGGTTTCGTACTAGATGGTGACGGACGTAAAATGAGTAAGTCGATTGGAAACATCGTCGTACCGAAGAAAATTATGGATCAATTAGGCGGAGACATTTTACGCTTATGGGTATCTTCTGTTGACTATCAATCTGATGTACGTATTTCAGATGATATTTTAAAACAAGTAGCAGAAGTGTATCGTAAAATCCGTAACACATTCCGTTTCTTATTAGGAAACTTAGATGATTTTAATCCAAGTGAAAATACAGTAGCGGTAGCTGAACTTCGTGAAGTAGATCGTTACATGTTAGTGAAGTTAAATGACTTAATTACAAAAGTAAAAGATGCATATGAAACATATGATTTTGCTGCTGTATATCATGCAATTCACAACTTCTGTACAATTGATCTAAGTTCATTCTACTTAGACTTTGCAAAAGACATTTTATACATTGAAGGTGCAGATCACGCGGATCGTCGTGCAATTCAAACTGTATTATATGATGTTCTTGTTGCATTAACGAAACTTGTAACGCCAATCTTACCTCATACAGCTGATGAAGTATGGCCATATGTTCCTGGTGCAGAAGAAGAAAGCGTACAGTTAACTAATATGCCAGAAGCTACAGAAGTAGAGGGTTCAGAAGCGTTAAGAGCAAAATGGGATGCATTTATGACATTACGTGATGACGTTTTAAAAGCGTTAGAAGTAGCTCGTAATGAGAAAGTAATTGGTAAGTCATTAAATGCGAGCATTACGCTATATCCGACTGCAGAAATGAAGGCTATGTTAGAGTCTATTAGCGAAGACTTAAAGCAATTATTCATCGTCTCTGAGTATAAACTTGGTGGTACAATTGAAGAAGCGCCAACAGAAGCACCAAAGTATGAGCATACAGCTGTAGTTGTAGCACAGGCGACAGGTGAGACGTGTGAACGTTGTTGGGTTGTTTCAGAAACAATTGGTAAAGATGCAGAGCATGAAACATTATGTGAGCGTTGTGCAACGGTTGTTAAAGAAAATTATGTAAAATAATGAAAAAAAGCTGACTGCTCATAATAGCAGTCAGTTTTTTGTTGATGATATATCGAAATAACTTTCACTCTCTTTCCTATGAAGGAAAAATGTGTGTGAGGTAAGCGTGGAAATTTCGGACACACTAATTGTACATTGCAGCTGGGAGGAATGTACACGTGAATGAAATTTATATGGAAATAAAAGAAGAATTGCAATTGATGAGAAAAGAGTTGCAAGATAGATTGGCGAAAGAAGTAATGCACACATACTATATGGAATTTGGGCAAGAACTTGGATACGAAATAAAGGAAGAGACAAAGAAAAAATTGCTATTACATGATATAAAAGAGGATTTAAAAGATGTAGAACGTGCATTGTTTAAAATGGAAATAGATATGTACGGTATTTGTGAAGAAACTGGAAGAGCGATTTCTACAAAACAAATGAAAACAATGCCGACTGCTCGTACTATTCATGAATTTTTCTGTAAAAAGGTAAATGTATGAATACGCACAACGATATTATGTTACCTTTTTTTAATTTATTTTATTCTTCTACAAAGGTTCATTGTGAAAAGGTAGCAGCTATGCTAAAATTTTGAGGTACACTGTCTTTGTGGGGGAAATGAAAATGATATATTATGTAATAGCGTTATTTGTCATTGCCATCGATCAAATATCGAAGTGGCTAATTGTAAAGAACATGGAATTGGGTACGAGCATTCCGATTATCGATAATGTATTATACATAACATCTCATCGAAATAGAGGAGCTGCCTGGGGTATTTTAGAAAATAAAATGTGGTTTTTCTACATTATTACAGTCATTTTCGTAGCATTTATCGTATTTTATATGAAAAAATATGCGAAAACGGACAAGCTTCTAGGTATTTCATTAGGTCTAATTTTAGGCGGAGCAATTGGCAATTTTATTGATCGTGTATTTAGACAAGAAGTAGTGGATTTCATTCACGTGTATATTTTCTCGTACAACTATCCGGTATTCAATATAGCTGACTCAGCATTATGTATTGGAGTTGTATTAATTATTATTCAAACAGTATTAGAAGGAAAGAAAGCGAAGGAGTAATTGAATGAGTGAAGTAGTACAAGTAACAGTTGCAGAAGAACAAAAAAGCGAGCGAATTGATAAATTCGTTGCAGAAATAAACAGTGAATGGTCACGTTCACAAGTGCAGCAATGGATTAAAGATGCTGTTGTGACAGTAAATGGAAAATCAGTTAAAGGGAATTATAAAGTAAAAGGAAATGATGAAATTACAGTAACAATTCCCGAGCCAGAAGAGTTAGATATTCAACCGGAAGATATGAATTTAGAAGTTTATTATGAAGATGCCGATGTACTAGTTGTAAATAAGCCGCGTGGCATGGTAGTACATCCAGCACCAGGGCATACGAAGGGTACGCTTGTAAACGGACTTATGCATCATTGTACAGACCTATCAGGTATTAACGGTGTAATGCGTCCTGGTATAGTACACCGTATTGATAAGGATACATCTGGATTATTAATGGTTGCTAAAAATGATATGGCGCATGAATCACTTGTAAATCAACTTGTAGCAAAAACGGTAACAAGACGTTATAAAGCGATTGTACATGGTGTAATTCCACATGATAAAGGAATAATTGACGCTCCAATTGGTCGTGATAAAAAAGAACGTCAAAGTATGACTGTTGATGAAAATGGTAAGAATGCAGTTACACATTTCCAAGTGTTAGAGCGATTTAAGGATTTCACACTTGTAGAATGCCGCTTAGAAACGGGACGTACACACCAAATTCGTGTTCATATGAAATATATTGGTTATCCACTTGCAGGGGATCCAAAGTATGGTCCGAAGAAAACATTAGATATGAATGGACAAGCACTTCATGCAGGGATTTTAGGTTTCGATCACCCTCGTACTGGTGAATATATTGAGTTTGAGGCACCGATTCCAGAAGTGTTTGAAGAAGCGCTAAATATTTTACGGAAATAGTATTGACAAATCATAAGAAAACTGAGATACTGACAACAGTTAAATAATGATCCTTTAACACAGCCCCGTGAGGTTGAGAAGGTAACGGTTTGAAATACTTAGGGTATGTTGTACCCTTTTTTCAAAAGTCCTCTCGCACACGCTGAGAGGACTTTTTTTATACCATTACTCTCACGCAAGAAAAAAACTTGGAGGTGTAGAGCATGCAAGAGAAAGCTGTCGTTTTAGATGACCAAATGATTCGCCGCGCTTTAACACGAATTAGTCATGAAATCGTGGAACGAAATAAAGGTGTCGATAATTGTGTTCTTGTCGGAATAAAAACACGTGGAATTTTTATTGCACAACGTTTGGCAGAACGAATTGGTCAAATTGAAGGAAAAGAGATGGAAGTAGGAGAGTTAGATATTACGTTGTATCGTGATGATTTAACACTACAATCGAAACATAAAGAACCACTTGTAAAAGGTTCTGATATTCCTGTAGATATTACGAAGAAAAAAGTTATCCTTGTGGATGATGTGTTATATACAGGAAGAACAGTTCGAGCAGCAATGGATGCTCTTATGGATTTAGGTAGACCATCACAAATCCAATTAGCTGTTCTTGTTGATAGAGGTCATCGTGAATTACCAATTCGCGCTGATTATGTAGGAAAGAACATTCCAACATCTAGTGAAGAGCGTATCGAAGTTGATTTGCAAGAGACAGATCAACAAGATCGAGTAAGCATATACGATAAGTAAAGCCCTTTTAAATGTAGTCCTGTGAGGCTGCCAAAGGGTCTTGGCTTTCATATGTCAAATTTGGCATACGAAAGTGTAGGACTCTTTGTGCACAGGCACAAAGAGTTTTTTTATTGCAAAAATCAAAACTGAAGGAGGATGTAACAATGGAGCAAAAGCCAGTGTTAGACATTCATGAAGTACCGAAACCGGGAAAATGGTTATTATTAAGTATACAACATTTGTTCGCGATGTTTGGATCAACAGTGCTTGTTCCGTTTTTAACAGGACTGAATCCATCAGTAGCTTTAATATCAAGTGGATTAGGAACGCTAGCGTTTCTTCTAATAACGAAAGGTCAAGTACCAGCATATTTAGGATCATCATTCGCCTTTATTGCACCAATTATTACAGCAAAAACAGCAGGTGGACCTGGAGCAGCGATGCTTGGAGGAATGCTTGCGGGACTTGTTTACATCTTAATCTCACTCGGAATTAAGAAATCTGGGTCAGAATGGATTATGAAATTACTTCCGCCAATCGTAGTTGGGCCAGTCGTAATGGTAATCGGTTTATCTTTAGCACATACAGCAGTGAACATGGCGATGAACGGTGCGGATGGTAAGTATAGCATTACACACTTTTCAGTAGCATTAGTAACATTAGCAATTACAATCATTTGCTCCATATTCGGGAGAGGATTTTTCAGTATCATACCAGTGCTACTTGGAATCATCGGCGGGTATATATTCGCTTACTTCCAAGGGCTAGTAGATTTAAAGCCAGTAGCTGAGGCAAAATGGTTTGTCATACCAGACTTCACAGTACCGTTTGTAACATATACTCCGGAGTTTTCATGGAAAATTGTACTCTTAATGGTGCCAGTTGCACTTGTAACAATTTCAGAACATATCGGACATCAAATTGTACTTGGAAATGTTATTAAAAGAGATTTAATTGAAAAACCAGGTTTACATCGTTCAATCTTCGGTGATGGGATAGCAACATTGATCGCATCACTAATAGGAGGACCACCGAATACAACGTACGGTGAAAACATCGGCGTGCTAGCAATTACGAGAGCATACAGTGTATACTTATTCATCGGTTCAGCAGTGTTCGCAATCATGTTTGGATTTATCGGGAAGATTTCAGCACTGATTCATTCGATTCCAACACCAGTTATGGGTGGTGTATCAATCTTACTCTTCGGTGTAATCGCATCAAGTGGTTTACGTATGATGGTAGACGATAAAACAGACTTAGGTGACAAACGAAACTTAATGATTGCATCAGTTATACTAGTAATCGGTATTGGCGGAGCGGTACTGCACGTAGGTGAATCGTTCCAAGTAGAAGGAATGGCGCTAGCAGCAATTGTAGGTGTACTATTAAATCTACTACTACCAGAGACAAAACAAACAAATAAAACAAAACAATCTAAGCAGATTGCTTCATAAAAATAACCTTTTAATTCAGTCCTGTGAGATAGAAAAGGGTGGCTACTTTAACGCACCCTATTCTCAAAGACTAGGGTATTTTTATGCAGTTATTGTTATATAAATTCAATGGTGTTATCATAAAAAACAGAAAGATGAGGGATGACGATGAGCCATTTGTTAACGATGAGTGAATTATCGGAACAAGAAATTTCAGAAATCCTAAAAGACGCAGAAGATTTCGCGAATGGAAAAGAGAGAAAAACGACAGAGCAAACATTTGTTGCGAACTTGTTCTTTGAGAATAGTACGAGGACGAGATTTAGCTTTGAAGTTGCTGAGAAGAGATTAGGACTTGAAGTATTAGACTTTTCCGCAGATGCATCTAGCGTACAAAAAGGAGAAACTTTATACGATACGATAAGAACACTAGAATCAATCGGAACAAAAGCGGTAGTCATCCGCCATGAGCAAGATCGTTACTTCGATGAATTAAAAGATCAGGTGAATATCCCAATCTTGAACGCTGGAGATGGATGTGGAAATCATCCAACGCAATGTCTACTCGATCTTCTAACAATTAAACAAGAGTTTGGAAGATTTGAAGGTTTGAAGATTGCAATAGTTGGGGATGTTCGTCATAGCCGAGTAGCACGTTCTAATGCAGAAGCATTAACGAAACTGGGCGCGACAATTTACTTTGCAAGCCCAGAAGAGTGGAAAGATGAAGAGAACACATTTGGAACGTACAAGAGTTTAGATGAACTTGTTCCAGAAGTGGATGTGATGATGTTACTTCGTGTACAACATGAGCGTCATGACCATTATGAAACAGACATTATGAAAGAGTATCACGAGCAACATGGGTTAACAGTTGAAAGAGAAAAACGTATGAAAGAAGGAAGCATTATTATGCATCCAGCCCCCGTAAACCGTGATGTTGAAATTGCGAGTGAACTTGTCGAGTGTGAACGCTCACGCATATTCAAGCAAATGGAAAACGGGGTCTACGTAAGAATGGCTGTACTAAAACGCGCATTACCAAATGTATTAGGAGGAATGAAACATGAATTATTTGTTTAAAAATGGTCGTTATATGAATGCAGAAGGAACAATCGTAGCAACAGATCTTCTCGTACAAGACGGTAAAATTGCGAAGGTAGCAGAAAATATTACGGCAGATAATGCTGAAGTAATCGATGTAAATGGAAAGTTAATCGCACCTGGATTAGTAGATGTACACGTTCATCTTCGTGAACCAGGTGGTGAACATAAAGAAACAATTGAAACAGGAACACTTGCAGCAGCAAAAGGTGGATTTACTACAATTTGCGCAATGCCAAACACACGCCCAGTACCAGATTGTAAAGAACATATGGAAGACCTGCAAAAGCGTATTAAAGAAAAAGCACATGTAAATGTATTACCATATGGAGCAATTACAGTACGTCAAGCAGGTTCTGAAATGACCGATTTTGAAACGTTAAAAGAACTTGGAGCGTTTGCTTTCACTGATGATGGCGTAGGCGTGCAAGATGCAAGCATGATGTTAGCTGCAATGAAGCGTGCATCGAAATTAAATATGGCAGTTGTTGCACACTGTGAAGAGAACACACTTATTAATAAAGGATGTGTACATGAAGGGAAGTTTTCTGAGAAACACGGATTAAACGGTATCCCATCAGTATGTGAATCCGTACATATTGCCCGGGACATCTTACTTGCGGAAGCTGCAAATTGTCACTACCACGTATGTCACGTAAGTACAAAAGGATCTGTACGTGTAATCCGTGACGCGAAACGTGCTGGAATTAAGGTGACAGCAGAAGTAACACCGCATCACTTAGTATTATGTGAAGATGATATCCCATCGGCTGATCCTAACTTTAAAATGAATCCACCGCTTCGAGGAAAAGAAGATCATGCAGCGTTAATTGAAGGACTATTAGATGGAACAATTGATATGATCGCAACTGACCATGCACCGCATACTGCAGAAGAGAAAGCGCAAGGGATTGAAAGAGCACCGTTCGGAATTACTGGTTTTGAAACAGCATTCCCACTTTTATATACAAACCTTGTGAAAAAAGGAATCATTACATTAGAGCAACTGATTCAATTCTTAACAGAAAAACCGGCTGACACATTCGGTTTAGAAGCAGGGCGCCTAACAGAAGGTAGAACAGCTGATATTACAATTATCGATTTAGAACAAGAAGAAGAAATTGATCCAACAACATTCTTATCAAAAGGAAAAAACACACCATTCGCAGGTTGGAAATGCCAAGGTTGGCCGGTTATGACAATCGTTGGTGGTAAGATCGCATGGCAAAAGGAGAGTGCATTAGTATGAAAAGACAACTTATCTTAGAAGATGGAACAGTATTAATTGGAAAAGGTTTCGGAGGAGAAATAGAAAAGTCAGGTGAGGTTGTATTTACAACTGGGATGACTGGATATCAAGAAACTTTATCTGATCCATCATACTGCGGTCAAATCGTAACATTTACGTATCCATTAATCGGAAACTACGGCATTAACCGTGATGATTTTGAATCAATTCACCCATCTGTAAATGGTTTAATCGTAAACGAAATTTGTGATCACCCATCAAACTTCCGTAATGAAATTTCGCTAAATGATTACTTGAAAGAAAGAAATATCCCAGGATTAGCAGGAATTGATACGAGAAAATTAACAAGAAAGATCCGTCAATATGGAACTTTACGCGGACGTCTTTGCAATATGGATGTGGATGTAGAGGACATCGTTAGCCAATTGAAAGCAACTGTCTTTACAGATCATGTGAAACGCGTATCAACAAAAGATCCATATCCAAGTCCAGGCCGTGGACACCGAGTTGTACTTGTAGACTTCGGAATGAAACATGGTATTTTACGAGAATTAAATAAGCGTGATTGTGATGTGATTGTTGTACCTTACAATACAACAGCAGAAGAAATTCTACGCCTTAGCCCAGATGGAATTATGTTAAGTAATGGACCTGGGGACCCAAAAGATGTACCAGAAGCAATTGAAATGTTAAAAGACATTATTGGTAAAGTTCCTTTATTCGGGATTTGCCTAGGACATCAATTGTTCGCGCTAGCATCTGGTGCAAATACAAGTAAGTTAAAATTCGGTCACCGTGGTTTAAATCATCCAGTAAAAAATCTTGCAACTGGAAAAGTAGCAATCACTTCTCAAAACCATGGTTACGCAGTAGAAGAAGAATCAGTTGGAAATACAGAACTTGAAATTACACATGTTGCTTTAAATGATGGAACAGTAGAAGGTCTTCGTCATACGAAGTTCCCAGCATTTACAGTGCAATACCATCCAGAAGCTTCTGCAGGACCAGAAGATGCAAATGATTTATTCGAAGATTTCTTAGCAATGATTGAAAACTTCAAGAAAGAAGGGGAAGAGTTATGCCAAAACGCCTAGACATTAACACAATTTTAGTAATCGGATCAGGACCAATTGTAATTGGGCAAGCAGCAGAGTTTGATTACTCTGGTACACAAGCTTGTCAATCTCTTAGAGAAGAAGGTTACAAAGTAATCCTTGTTAACTCTAACCCAGCAACAATTATGACAGATACTGCAACAGCAGATAAAGTATATATAGAACCATTAACATTAGAATTCGTAAGCCGTATCATTCGTAAAGAACGTCCAGATGCACTCCTACCAACATTAGGTGGTCAAACAGGCCTAAACATGGCTGTTGAACTTGCGAAATCAGGCATACTTGAAGAGTGCGGAGTTGAAATTTTAGGAACAAAATTATCAGCAATCGAGCAAGCCGAGGATCGTGATTTATTCCGTACATTAATGCAGGAATTAAATGAACCAATTCCATCTAGCACGATTATTCATACGCTGGAAGAAGCACATGAATTTGTAAAAGAAATTGGTTATCCAGTTATTGTTCGCCCAGCATTTACAATGGGGGGAACAGGTGGCGGAATCTGTAATAATGAAGAAGAACTAATTGAAATCGTATCAGGTGGATTAAAACATAGTCCCGTAACACAATGTTTATTAGAAAAGAGTATTGCCGGTTGTAAGGAAATTGAATATGAAGTAATGCGTGATTCGAATGATAACGCGATTGTAGTATGTAACATGGAAAATATCGATCCGGTTGGGGTTCACACAGGTGATTCTATCGTTGTAGCACCGAGCCAAACATTAAGTGACCGTGAGTATCAAATGTTACGAAACACTTCATTAAGAATTATTCGTGCATTAGGAATTGAAGGTGGATGTAACGTTCAGCTTGCACTTGATCCACATAGCTTCCAATACTATGTAATCGAAGTAAACCCGCGCGTGAGTCGTTCGTCTGCACTAGCATCTAAAGCAACTGGATATCCAATTGCGAAGCTAGCGGCGAAAATTGCAGTCGGTTTAACATTAGATGAAATTATAAACCCAGTAACACAAAAAACATACGCTTGCTTCGAGCCAGCATTAGACTATGTTGTTTCAAAAATTCCGCGTTGGCCATTTGATAAGTTTGAATCAGCAAACAGAACACTTGGTACACAAATGAAGGCAACTGGTGAAGTTATGTCAATCGGACGTAACTTAGAACAATCATTATTAAAAGCGATTCGTTCTTTAGAGCTTGGCGTTTATCACCTAGAGTTAGACCACTTAAAAGAGCTTGATAAAGAAACGATGAAAAAGCGTATTATAAAAGCTGATGACGAGCGTCTGTTCGTTGTAGCAGAAGCGATCCGTCAAGGTGTAACGAAAGAAGAAATCAACGAATGGTGTGAAATGGACTTCTTCTTCTTACAAAAAGTTGAAAATATCGTAAACATGGAACGCGAAGTAAAAGCGAATGTAGGAAATATGGAAGTGTTACAATCTGCTAAAGAAATGGGCTTCAGTGACCATTACATCGCCAATGCTTGGAACAAAACAGAGCGTGAAATTTACGATATGCGTAAAGAAAGCAATATGACTCCTGTTTATAAGATGGTAGATACTTGTGCGGCAGAGTTTGAATCTGCAACACCATACTACTACAGCACATATGGTGACGAGAATGAATCGATTGTAACAGATCGTAAGAGTGTAGTTGTACTAGGATCTGGTCCAATCCGTATTGGTCAAGGTGTTGAGTTTGATTATGCAACAGTTCACTCTGTATGGGCAATAAAAGAAGCTGGATATGAGGCAATCATTGTTAATAACAACCCAGAAACAGTTTCAACAGACTTCAGTATTTCTGACAAATTATACTTTGAACCATTAACAATCGAAGATGTAATGCACATTATCGATTTAGAAAAGCCAGAAGGTGTTATCGTCCAATTCGGTGGACAAACGGCAATTAACTTAGCGGCTAAATTAGAAGCACACGGTGTGAAAATCTTAGGAACATCACTTGAAGATTTAGACCGTGCAGAAGATCGTGATAAGTTTGAAGCAGCTTTAACAAAGCTTGGTATCCCGCAACCAGTTGGTAAAACAGCAACGACTGTAGAGCAAGCAGTAGCGATCGCTGACAAAATTGGTTACCCAGTATTAGTAAGACCATCTTACGTACTAGGTGGACGTGCGATGGAAATCGTATATCGTCAAGAAGAATTACTGCACTACATGAAAAATGCGGTTAAAGTTCACGCAGATCACCCAGTATTAATCGACCGTTATATGGTTGGTAAAGAAATTGAAGTAGATGCAATTTCAGACGGTGAGAATGTATTCATTCCAGGTATTATGGAACATATCGAACGCGCTGGAGTTCACTCTGGGGATTCAATTGGAGTATATCCACCACAGAGCTTATCTGAAAAACTAAAAGAACAAATTATTGAACATACAATTGGGCTTGGAAAAGGTTTAAACATTGTTGGATTACTAAACATTCAGTTTGTAGTATTCAAAGATGAAGTGTATGTAATTGAAGTAAATCCACGTGCGAGCCGTACAGTACCATTCTTAAGTAAAATTACAGGTGTACCGATGGCAAATATCGCAACGAAAGTTATTTTAGGTCAAAACCTTGTAGAACAAGGATATGGAACTGGCTATCACCCAGAAGAGAAGGAAGTGTATGTAAAAGCACCGGTATTCTCATTTGCGAAACTACGCTCAGTTGATACAACATTAGGGCCTGAAATGAAATCAACAGGGGAAGTAATGGGTAAAGATTTAACGCTTGAAAAAGCATTATATAAAGGACTTGTTGCTTCAGGAATTAACATTCCAACGCACGGATCAGTAATCATCACTGTAGCGGATAAAGATAAAGAAGAAGCGCTGGAAATTGCAAAACGCTTCCATGAAATCGGCTATAACTTATTAGCAACAGCAGGAACAGCACAATCGCTAACAGAACAAAACATTCCGGTGCAAGTTGTAAACAAAATTGATTCTGAAGACTACAACTTACTTGATATTATCCGTCAAGGGAAAGCACAGTTTGTAATCAATACATTAACAAAAGGAAAACAACCAGCGCGTGATGGTTTCCGCATTCGCCGTGAATCAGTAGAAAATGGTGTGGCTTGCTTAACATCACTTGATACAACGAGAGCAATCTTGAGAGTATTAGAATCTATGACATTCTCAGCTCATTCAATGAAAGAAATTACGCAAACGAAGCGTCACGAGGTGGTACATGCATGATGCAAAAGCAAAATATGATCGTCGTTAACCAAAAAGAAATCGCAAAAAATATTTACGAATTAGTGCTTCAAGGGGATTTAGTGCAGCAAATGAACGATCCAGGGCAGTTTGTACACATTAAGGTAGCAGAGGGCATTACACCCCTTCTGCGCCGCCCAATTAGTATTTGTAATGTCGATCAAGACAAGAACGAATTTACAATGCTATATCGTGCGGAAGGACAAGGGACAAAAACATTAGCGAAAAGAAAACAAGGTGAACTTGTAGATGTGTTAGGACCACTTGGTCATGGATTTCCTGTAGAAGAAGCGGAATCTGGACAAACGGCTCTATTAGTTGGTGGGGGAATTGGTGTACCACCACTATATGAATTGTCACAGCGTCTTGTAGCAAAAGGAGTACGCGTTATTCACATCTTAGGTTTCCAAACGAAAGATGTTGTCTTCTATGAAGAGAAATTCGCAGAACTTGGTGATACGTATGTTGCAACAGTTGATGGTACACATGGTACAAAAGGGTTTGTAACAGATGTAATCGATAGCTATGGAATTGACTTTGACATTCTCTACTCATGTGGACCTTTAGCGATGCTTCGTGCATTAGAAGGACGCTATAAGGAGAGAAAAGCCTACATTTCATTAGAAGAACGTATGGGCTGTGGTATCGGAGCATGTTTCGCATGTGTATGCCATTTGCAAGCAGATCCGAGTGGACATTCTTACAAGAAGGTGTGTAGCGACGGACCAGTATTTCCAATCGGGGAGGTTGTACTATGAACAGATTGCAAGTTGAATTACCAGGGTTATCATTAAAAAATCCAATCATCCCAGCATCTGGTTGCTTCGGATTTGGTCGTGAGTATGCACAGTTCTATGATTTAAGTGTACTTGGATCAATTATGATTAAAGCGACAACAGAACAACCTCGTTATGGAAATCCAACGCCTCGTGTTGCTGAAACACCAGGCGGAATGCTAAATGCAATCGGGCTTCAAAATCCTGGATTAGAAAAGGTAATGAATTCTGAATTACCTTTTCTCGAGCAATTTGATCTTCCGATTATTGCAAACGTTGCGGGTTCACAAGCTGAGGATTACGTAGCGGTTGCGAAGGCGATTTCAAAGGCACCTAATGTTCATGCGCTAGAATTAAATATTTCTTGTCCAAACGTAAAAACGGGTGGTATCGCTTTTGGTACAAATCCTGAAATTGCAGCTGATTTAACGAAGCGAGTAAAAGAGGTTTCTGAAGTACCGGTATATGTGAAATTGTCACCGAACGTGGCAAACATTGTGGAAATTGCAAAAGCAATTGAAAATGCGGGTGCGGACGGTTTAACGATGATTAATACATTGCTTGGTATGCGTCTAGATTTAAAAACTGCAAAACCAATTTTAGCAAACCGTACGGGCGGACTATCAGGGCCTGCGATTAAGCCAGTAGCAATTCGTATGGTACATGAAGTAAGTCAAGCTGTTAACATTCCGATCATCGGAATGGGTGGTATTGAAACAGCGGAAGATGTAATTGAATTCTTCTATGCTGGCGCAAGCGCGGTTGCAGTTGGAACGGCGAACTTTATCGATCCGTTCGTATGTCCGACAATTATTGAAGAATTACCAGCATTACTAGATGAATTAGGATTTGATCATATTTCGGAATGTCAAGGAAGGAGCTGGAAGCAAACATGTCACAGTCGTTAATCGTTGCACTAGATTTTCCAGGGAAACAAGAGGTAGAACAATTCTTACACCACTTTGAAGGGGAAGAGTTATTTGTCAAAGTTGGTATGGAGTTGTTTTACAAAGAAGGTCCTGCAATTATTACGTACTTAAAAGAAAAAGGACATAAAATCTTCCTAGATTTAAAACTTCATGATATTCCGAATACGGTAAAAAGCGCTATGCGTAGCCTAGCTAGTCTAGATGTAGATATGGTAAATGTTCATGCTGCTGGGGGAAGCAGCATGATGAAAGCTGCGATTGAGGGATTAGAGGAAGGTAAGCAAGAAGGAAAAGAGAGACCGATTTGTATTGCCGTTACACAATTAACAAGCACTTCGGAAGCTATGATGAAAAAAGAGATTGGCATTGAGAAAACGTTAGAAGAAGCGGTTGCTCATTATGCAAAATTAACGAAAGAAAGTGGACTTGATGGAGTTGTTTGTTCAACACTTGAAGTACCAAAATTACGTGAAGTATGCGGAAATGAATTTGTAACAGTAACACCGGGGATTCGTCTTGCAAGCGATGATGTAAATGACCAAGTGCGCGTAGCAACACCGAAACGTGCGAGGGAACTTGGTTCAAGCTACATCGTAGTTGGACGTAGTATTACAAAAGCAGAAAATCCGCTTGAAGCGTATAAAACAGTAAAACAACAGTGGGAAGGTGTAACAGTATGAAAAAAGAAATCGCATCGCATTTATTAGAAATTGGAGCAGTATTTTTACAACCGAATGACCCATTTACTTGGTCTTCTGGTATAAAATCACCAATTTATTGTGATAATCGCTTAACTTTATCTTATCCAAAAGTACGCCAAGCGATTGCAGCTGGATTAGAAGAGTTAATTAAAGAGCACTTCCCAACTGTAGAAGTTATTGCAGGAACAGCAACTGCTGGTATTGCGCATGCTGCATGGGTAAGCGATCGTATGGATTTACCAATGTGCTACGTGCGTAGTAAAGCAAAAGGTCACGGTAAAGGGAATCAAATCGAAGGAAAAGCTGAAAAAGGTCAAAAAGTAGTAGTAGTAGAAGACTTAATTTCAACTGGCGGTAGTGCAATTACATGTGTAGAAGCACTTCGCGAAGCTGGCTGTGAAGTATTAGGAATCGTATCAATCTTCACATACGAGCTTGAGTCAGGAAAAGAGAAACTAGAAGCAGCAAACGTAGCATCATATTCTTTAAGTGATTACAGTGCATTAACTGAAGTTGCAGTAGAAAAAGGTATGATCGGACAAGCTGAAACGAAAAAGTTACAAGAGTGGCGTAAAAATCCAGCAAATGAAGCTTGGATTACAGCGTAACACGAAAAAAGACGACCGCGGGGGAACGCGGTCGTCTTTTTTATATCATTGCTAAAATTTTATGTAAAGTTCCATCGATATCAAAGAAAATCATAGTACAATCTCCTCACTAATAACTACTTATTGTTTTCTGCAACTTCATATCCTCTCACAAACAATAGAGTCATATAAGAAATAATAAATGAGAAGATACTATACATACCGACCCAAAAGAAAAACTTTGGAGGGAAGGCGATAGCACCTACTATTAAAAAACTAGCAAACGTTACAATTGGCATTACATAGTACGTTCTCGTTCTACGTGTTCCAATAACAGAAACGATAAAGATAAGTAATGGACAAATTAATAAGACAAAAATCAATTCATTCATAGTTATGTCCCCTTTTCTAATTGAAGTAATCTGTTTCTCGTAAACGTTTTGAAATAAATACTCTTCTAATATAACTTCGCTAACATATACATAATCCCTTTTGAAAGGCAGTAATAAATGATTGATTTCACAATAAAAAACGTAAGCAAGAGAATACTCGCTTACGCTATAGAATAAACATCGCAACGATTGTGGTGACGATTAAGCCAATCACAACTGGTAAAAAATTTCGGCGTGCAAGTTCAAACGGATCTACTTTGCATATGGCAGCGGCAGGAATAAGCGCCCAAGGAATTAAAGTGCCACCGCCGGTCCAGATTGCTGCAATTTGCCCGAGTGCTGTTAATGTAGCGGTTCCATGCCCAAGTGCTGTTCCGAAAAGGTTTGCAATCGAACCAGCAAGTGATATACCGGAAAAACCAGATCCATCTAAGCCTGTTATGACACCAACAATAGTTAATGTTCCTGCCGATACATATTGATTTAAAGGTACAGTTTGGGATAAGGCGATTCCTAAGTCGTTAATGATTCCATGTGAACCTTTCGGTAAATAGTCTCCGACAATTTTTATAAAGCCGCTATCTCCTAAATAAAAGAGTGCAGCAATTGGGATAACTGGACCAAAGATTTTAAATCCAAATTGGAGCCCTTCTATAAAATAATCGGTCGTTTTATTCAGTCCATTACCTTTGTAGGCGATGAGAGAAATAATGATAATCATAATAACAGTCGTCCCGCCGATAAGTGCAGTTGCATCGCTTCCTTGTAGTTTAAATTGAATCATGCAAAGAATATCTATGGCATATACGATCGGAATACAAATAGCGAGCCATTTTTTTGTCTGAGGAGATAATGAAGTGAGCGTTTTAGAAGACTCAGTTGATGGAATAGATTCTTGTATAGATAAGCCTGTATGAAATTCTTTTCGTAAGAAGAAAAATGCGACGGAAGTTGTCACAATACCCATAACGATAACGAGGGGAACACTGGCTGAAACAACGCTGGAAACAGGAAGACCAGCAGCATCTGCAGTTAATTTCGGTGCACCTTGAATAACGAAGTCACCAGATAAGGCGATGCCGTGTCCGAATAAGTTCATAGCGATTGCGACTCCAATTGGCGGAAGGCCGACGCGTACAGCGACTGGTAATAAAATGGCCCCCATTAAGGCGACAGCTGGAGAAGGCCAAAAGAAAAAGGAAATTGTCATCATTAAAAGACCGATAATCCAGTAGGCATGTGCAGGTGTACGAATCATCTTTGTAAATGGTGAAATCATCGTATCATTTATGCCGGTATGAACGAGTAGATTGCTCATTGATACGATAATGGAGATGATTAATATAGTTGGTAATAGTTCGGTAATGGCGTAAATGAAACTTTGAAAGATACCACTAATGGCAAGAGGGATAGAACTTGTAGCGGTTAATGCTAATAAAAAGATAAAAACGATACAAATGATCGTCGTATCTTTTCTAAGAATAAAGAAGGTAATAATAGTGAGTAAACAAAGAACATAGAGAGCATGTAAAAGCGTTAATTCAACTCCCATAACATTCACATCCTTTAGGCATTCGTGTAGTTTATTGTATGAAAGCAGTGAAAGTATGTGAGTATAGGAAAAAGTAAAATTTCATGTACTGTAATGGTAAGAACAAGAAATGGATGTTACAATACAATTAATCCTAAAAATGGAATTTAAGGAGGGGCTATGCACAAAAAAATTGGATTTTGGGGATTCATCATATCTTGCAGTCTATTAATCATTTTAAGTCAATTTACAAACAATGAATGGGTAAGTATCATACCTGTTTTCGGGTTTGTTTTTGTACTGTTATATAACTGGGATGATATGAAACAATATAGCAAGAAAAGTATTGGAATTATGATAGGTATCACTGTTGTTTGCTCATTTTTCATAGGGTTTATTTTAATAGAAGGGCAGAAACAGATGGAGAAAATGTCTATTTTTCAAGAATGGATGTCTTCTGCAAAAGGTCTTTATATTGTACTTGTAGTTGTTATTTTTCTAAGAATTGTTATAAGCATAGCAAGTTACATATTAAAGGCGAAGTAGAATGGGGAGTACGAATGAGAGAGAAAATAGGGTATTATGGTGTGCTCGTTTGTTTACTATTATCAGTTATTTCAGGGCGATTTCTTAAAAGTGAATGGGTACCAGTTATATTATGTATAGGAGTATTGATTTTTGCTCCTATGTATCGCTGGGATGAATGGAAAGCATATAGTCGAAAAAAGAAAATTGTTTTCAGCATCGAGTTTGTCATTATAATTAGCACGATTCCGTTTTTGTTATTGAAAGGAAATGAGATAATAGATGGAATTGTAATGTTTCAAGGGTGGTTATTTATTGCGAAATTGCTATATTTAATATGCATTTTAATATCGGTAGCGGTAGTCGCTAAAAAAGTAAACGAAAAGTTATTCGTTAATGAATAAAAGAAAATGCCACCTTATTCGGTGGCATTTTTTTACTTTACTGAATGAGCTTTTTGCATCTTTTTAATTAAACGAATTTGTCCGCGATGGTTGATCTCATCTTCAAATACGTGAAACCACTTAAAGTAGTTATGAAAAAACTCCTGTTAAAAAGTTCATGATTTTTAACAGGGAATGACAATTAGTTCCCGATTTGCCTTTGTAATAACCTCATAGCCCTCTTTTGTAACGACAATATCATCTTCAATTCTACACCCGCCCCAGTTTGGTATATAAATACCTGGTTCAACTGTAACAACCATACCTTCTTCTAAAGTAGCCTTACTTTCTTGGGATAGACGGAGAGGTTCATGAATTTCTAACCCAAGCCCATGACCAGTAGAGTGGCCGAAATATTGACCGTATCCATGTTCTGTAATGTAATCTCTCGTTATATCATCGATACTTTTCGCAGTTTCTCCAGGTTTAATGGCTGCAGTTCCACGCTTTAATGCTTCTAATACAACATTATATATTTTTTTGAATTCTTCCGATGGTTCGCCAATCGCTACAGTACGTGTTAAATCGGAACAATACCCGTTATAAAGTGCACCGAAATCTAAGGTAACGATATCGCCGTGCTCGATTATTTTATTCGATGCAACGCCATGAGGAAGTGAAGAGCGAACGCCAGAAGCTACAATAATTTGAAATGATGAGGATGTAGCCCCTTTTTTTCGCATGAAAAATTCTAATTCATCTCGGACATCAGTTTCACTTATTCCTGGCTTTAGAAACGTAAGGATGTGGTGAAATGATTCGTCAGCAATATTAGCCGCAATTTTCATTGTTTCTATTTCAGGTGTGTCTTTAATAATGCGAATATCTTCGATGATTTCGCACACTTGCACCATTTCCGCATGTATGTATTTTTGTAAGTTTTTATATTGTTGTAATGTCATGTTATTTTCTTCAATTCCAAGTTTTTGAATGTTTAATTTCGATACTTGATTTGCAACTTCTTTCTCTAAATTTCCTTTATGCATAACAATTTCAGCGTCTTTTATTTGTGATTTCGCTTGATCTACGTAGCGAAAATCAGTTATAAAAACCGATTTATCCGCAGAGATTAAGACGACGCCAGCGCTACCTGTAAAGCCAGTTGCATATTGGCGATTTTCTTTTTTGGTAATAAGTAATCCGTCAATTTCATATTTTTGTAGTTGATTTTGGATTTTATTAATTCTTAAATTCATGTTAATTTCCCCCTTTTCACAGTATTGAATAAAGCAAATAGCGTGCCAAAAAATATCTTTAGAGAAAAGATAGTGGGAATTACATATGTTTTAGAGAAGATAAGAAATTCAGCCCATTATTTGTGGGCGGTGGGCTGCTCGTGAAATACAGATTACTTCAATTAGCAGTTGGGAGAATGAAAAAAACATCAACTCAAGATTCACTTTCTTTACACACTGTAAAAAAATTTATACAAATATGAAATAGCACTGTCAAATTTTTTGACAATATTGAAGTTAGGAAAGTAAAGTTAAAGCAATTGCTACAGATGAAAATAATGGAACGATGAGACGTATAGAGGCTTCGGAAGAGAAATATAAGATGACAAAAGAAAGATGTTACGAATTAGTTAATGGATATATGAACTAAATTAAAGAATGCGTTGCTAGCAAGCAACGCATTTTTTAATTTACGCTTTTAATTTCATTACTGTATCAGCATCTGGTGTTACATATAATGTTTGTTGATTGTCATATGTAACAAATCCAAGTTTTGCACCGCTCGGTTTTTTGACATGGCGTACCTTTGTGAAATCTACAGGAACAGAACTAGAATCTTTTGCTTTACTGTAATAAGCAGCGATTTTAGCGGCCTCTTGTAAAGTCTCTTCC
The DNA here is from genome assembly GCF_003264175.1 of Bacillus sp. SRB_331. Taxonomy (NCBI): domain Bacteria; kingdom Bacillati; phylum Bacillota; class Bacilli; order Caryophanales; family Bacillaceae; genus Bacillus; species Bacillus sp. SRB_331. Next base: position 139,520 of record NZ_NADV01000043.1, read on the forward strand.
GTAGGTTCAAGAGAACGAATGACAACGTGGGACCCAGGTATGTCTTTCGTATGTAACCAAATTTCATCACGACGGGAGAATTTCGTTGTTAAATAATCATTTTGCTTATTGTTTTTACCGACGAAAATTTCTGTGCCATCACTAGCTAAATATTTGTCCAATACTGGTTTTGTCGGTTTTTTCTTTGTGTTTTTCTTCTTACGATTACGTACATAACCTTCTTCGGTCAGTTCTTCACGAATCTCTTCAATATCTTTTGAAGAAGCAACCTCTATTTGTTGAAGTAAGCTATCGAAATAAAGAATTTCTTCATTTGTTTTTACGATTTGTTCTTCTACAATAGCAACTGAATTTTTCGCTTTTTGGTACTTTTGGAAATAGCGTTGTGCATTTTCAGATGGTGTTTTTAAAGGATTTAATGTGATTTTTACAGTCCCACCATTTTCGTCGTAATAGTTAACGACTTCTATCTCTTTATCACCTTTTTTCAAAGCGTACATATTGGCTGTAAGTAGCTCTCCAAATAGTTGATATTTATCTGCTTTTCCGGCATCTTGTAATGTTTTTTCTAGTTTAATTAGCTTCTTTTCGTTTTTTGTTTTTTCATTTTGCATAAAGCGTTCTAAATCGTGAGCTTGTTGTTTTACACGATCGCGCTCTGCTTTACCAAAGAAGAAACGATCTAATAATTCACTAACAGATGAAAATGTTTTTTCGTTTCCTTGTAAGTGAGAAAGAGGGAATAGGTAAAAGAACTCTTTTCCATTTGCTGTTATCATGGCAGGCACGTACTGATGTGTTAGCAAAGGTTTTTGCAAGCTGAAGAAAGCTTCAGATAATGCTTTTTCATTTGCCATACCTGCTTTATTTACAACTTCTTTTGCAAATAATGGGGAAATTCCCATGAATGCTCCGACAAGTTGTTTGTCCATGTTGCCAGATAAAAAGTCTAGCGGTTTAATAAAATCATCTTCTGTTTCGATAAGAAGCGGATTAACTTTATGTTGTGCCGGTGGGGCAACATATTCAGCTCCAGCATATACAGTACGATGTCGGTTTACCGCTAAAGAAACGTGTTTTAAGCTATCTAAAATAACATTTGTTTTCGTATCTACTAAGATAATATTACTGTGTCGTCCCATTATTTCGATTACTAATGTTTTTACTGATTCGTCACCGATTTCATTGCGACTGCGGACTGTAATTTGAATAATACGTTCTAAGTCAATTTGTTCGATTTTTTCAATAAATCCACCTTCTAAATGTTTGCGAAGAAGCATACAAAACATCGGCGGTAGCGCTGGTGAATTGTAGTTTTGATTTGTTAAGTGCATACGCGCATATGTAGGGTGAGATGAAAGAATTAGCTTTTGGTTTTTTCCGTTTGCTCGAATATGTAATAAAACTTCATATTTTGAGGGTTGATATATTTTTGAAATTCTTCCTGTTTGAAGAGAATTTGCAATTTCATGTGTAATTGCTCTTGTAAATAATCCATCGAATGCCATGAATGAACACTCCTTTCTAACTAAAAGTTAATTATAGCATTTTTTTGGACGAGGCTGAATAAGCTTTCATTAGAGTATGTCTGGAATCAGGAGGTCGATGGCAGGATGAACTGGTATGAAATGCGAGCACATGAAGTGGAGGAAAGAACGAATACGAATGTGGAGGTAGGTCTTACAGAGCAAGAAGCAGAGGGCCGATTAAAGAAATTTGGTACAAATGAATTGCAAGAAGCAAAGCGGCCTTCTGCGCTTATGGTGTTTTTAGCGCAATTTAAAGATTTTATGGTACTTGTTTTATTTGGTGCTACAATTATTTCAGCTTTTTTAGGAGAGTATATTGATTCGATTGCAATTGTTGCAATTGTTATTATTAATGGTGTCCTCGGTTTCTTCCAAGAGAGGAAAGCTGAAAAATCGTTGGAAGCTTTAAAAGAATTGGCAGCTCCTCAAGTTACTGTACTAAGAAATGGGAAGTGGATAAAAGCGCCGTCAAAAGCGCTTGTACTAGGTGATATTATTAAATTTTCTAGTGGTGACCGTATTGGCGCGGATGTTCGCCTTGTGGAATCTTCAAGTTTATATATTGAAGAATCGGCTCTTACAGGAGAGTCATTGCCTGTACAAAAGAAGGTAGATGCGTTACAAGGTCAAGATGTTTCAATTGGTGATCAAAAAAACATGGCATTTATGGGGACGATGATAACGAGAGGTGCTGGAACAGGGGTAGTCGTAGCAACTGGAATGAATACAGCTATGGGGCAAATTGCAAATATGTTGCAAAATGCTGAGCAAATGGAAACGCCATTACAAAGAAGACTAGAACAGCTTGGAAAAATTTTAATTATTGTTGCTCTTATTTTGACGGCTCTTGTTGTACTAGCTGGTGTATATCAAGGGAATGAAGTGTATCACATGTTTTTGGCTGGGGTTTCGCTTGCTGTTGCAGCTATTCCAGAAGGATTGCCAGCTATCGTTACGGTTGCGCTATCACTTGGCGTACAGCGTATGATTAAAAAGAGGGCAATTGTGCGAAAGTTGCCAGCTGTAGAAACGTTAGGCTGTGCTTCTGTTATTTGCTCAGATAAAACAGGAACAATGACACAAAATAAAATGATGGTAACACATATGTGGTCAGGCGGAGAATTGTGGAAAGTAACAGGTCAAGGCTATGAGCCAACAGGTTCGTTTATGAAAGGTGAAGAAGTAATTGACCCTACTAAGACGAAATCACTGTATCAACTACTTACATTTGGCTGTTTATGTAATAATGCGAATGTTATTCAAAAGAAAAAGACGTATGTGTTAGATGGAGATCCAACAGAGGGAGCTCTCGTTGCTGCTGCAATGAAGGCGGGAATATCACGTGAAGCTCTTAAAGGAAAGTTTGAAGTCATTCGTGAATTTCCTTTTGATTCAACTAGAAAAATGATGAGTGTTATTGTTCGTGATCGTGAAGGTAAAAAATTTGTTATTACAAAAGGAGCACCAGATGTTCTTTTGCAAATGAGTCAAACAATTTTGTGGGGAAATAAGCGGCAGCCTTTAAGTGAAATGTATCGAAAAGAAGTGCAGGCAGCGATTCATAGTTTAGGAAGTCAAGCTTTACGAACGATTGCGGTGGCATTTAAACCGTTAAAAGCTACAGATTCAATTGAACATGAAAGAGAAATCGAGCAGGATTTTATGCTTGTTGGAATACAAGGAATGATAGATCCGCCAAGACTAGAAGTGGCGCAAGCGGTGAAAGAGTGTAAGGAAGCTGGTATTAGAACCGTAATGATTACGGGAGATCATAAAGTGACGGCAATGGCAATTGCGGAACAGCTAGGGGTTTTACCGGCGGGTGGACGTGTTGTTGAAGGTGTAGAACTTGCGAATATGGATGTAGAGGCATTAGAAGATATTGTAGAAGATACGTATGTATTCGCTCGTGTGTCTCCTGAGCATAAATTGAAAATCGTTAAGGCGCTACAAAATAAGGGACATATAGTAGCTATGACAGGTGATGGAGTGAACGATGCTCCAGCTATTAAAACAGCTGATATAGGGATTGCGATGGGAATTACAGGGACAGATGTTGCAAAAGAAGCTTCGTCACTTGTGTTGTTAGATGATAACTTTGCTACGATTAAATCGGCGATTAAAGAAGGTAGAAACATATATGAAAATATTCGGAAGTTTATTCGGTATTTGTTAGCATCTAACGTTGGTGAAATTTTAGTTATGTTATTTGCGATGTTACTTGCACTGCCATTGCCGATGGTTCCAATTCAAATTTTATGGGTGAACTTAGTTACTGACGGTTTACCAGCGATGGCATTAGGTTTGGATAAGGCTGAAGGAGATGTGATGAAGAGAACACCACGCCATCCGAAAGAAGGGGTGTTCGCTAGAGGGCTTGCGTGGAAAATTATAAGTCGTGGTTTTCTAATCGGAGCAGTGACATTAGTAGCGTTTATTATTGCATTTAACCAGCATCCGAATGAATTGAAGTATGCACAAACGGTAGCCTTCGCAACATTAGTACTGGCTCAGCTTATTCATGTATTTGATTGTCGTAGTGAACATTCTATATTTCACCGCAACCCGTTTGGAAATATATATTTAGTAGGGGCGGTTATTATTTCTTTACTGTTAATGCTTGTAGTTATATATTATCCACCATTACAGCCGATTTTTAGCACAATGCCGATACAAGCACGAGATTGGTTGTTAATTGGAGGATTATCATCTATTCCGACCTTCTTATTAGTAGGATCCTTATTAACAAGAAAAAAGGAGAAAAAGAAAAAGCCGCTGTTATATAAGAAGGGATTAAACTTGAAATAGTCAACGATATGAAAATATGATATAATTTACAGAAGGTAGTAGAGTCGCATCTCTATTGCCTTTTTCATTGAGTTATTTCATGGCTTGGATGTGATAAAGATGATTTGTAGTATGACAGGATTTGGAAGATCGAAGGTAGAAAACGATACTTTTCAAATAACAGTAGAAATGAAGTCGGTAAACCATCGTTTTTTAGAAATGAGTATTCGGCTTCCGAAGCAAATGATGGCGTTTGAAGACAAGATTCGTAAAATAATTGCAAAGCAAGTTCGCCGTGGACGTATTGAAGTGTCTATTAGTATAACAGGTGAAGGGCTTGTTGAAAGAAAATTAACTGTGAATTGGGAACTTCTCAAGCAGTACCAATCCATTATGGAAGATATAAAAGGAAAATTTCAATTACAAGATTCTATTACACTCGGGCAACTAATGGGAATGCCAGAAGTAACGGCAGTTGAAGAAATAGAAAATGTAAATGAACAATTTGAAACCGGTTTATATGAAGCTGTTCGCCAAGCTGCTCATATGTTGAAAACGATGAGAGATGGCGAAGGAGAACGATTACATAAAGATATAGCATATCGTTTGCAAGAGATTCATAATTGTGTAAATGCAATTATTCCACATGCACCAATTGTTACACAAAAATATCGTGAACGATTAGAAAATCGCTTAAAAGAATTACATAATCAAGATTTAGATGAACAACGATTGTTGACAGAAGTAGCAATATTTGCAGAGCGTTCAGATATTCACGAAGAATTAGTTCGATTACAAAGTCATTTAGATCAATTTCGTGAAGCACTGCAAATTACAGAGCCTGTTGGAAGGAAAATGGACTTCATCGTGCAAGAGATGCATAGGGAAGTTAATACGATAGGCTCTAAGGCAAATGACTTAACAATTTCAAAATATGTCGTAGAAATGAAAAATAACCTTGAAAAAATTCGTGAACAAGTACAAAATATTGAGTAGCTTTCAAAAAATATATAAAGTTATACGTGGTGGAGAAATCGGATAGACTTACTAGGAGGCGCAAACTATGGCCATGCGGTTTTTAAATATTGGATACGGAAATATTGTATCTGCTCATCGAATTATTGCTATTGTAAGTCCGGAGTCAGCTCCTATTAAACGGACAGTACAGGAAGCGCGTGAACATAATGCTTTGCTTGATGCTACGTATGGGAGAAAAACAAGGGCGGTTATTGTTATGGATGATGGGCATGTAGTATTAAGTCCAATTCAGCCAGAGACGATTGCACATCGTTTGAATAATAAAGAAGATTTAAGTGAGGAAGGGTAGGTTTTACATATTTATGAGAAGTAGAAGAGGATTGCTCATCGTTCTTTCGGGACCTTCTGGTGTCGGGAAAGGAACGGTTCGAAAAGAGCTGTTTAGCCATGAAGACACACGTTTTCAGTACTCTATTTCAGTAACGACACGTAAACCGCGTGAAGGTGAAGTAGATGGTGTGGATTATTTCTTTAAAGAGAGAGAAGAATTTGAAGAAATGATTCGTAATGAAAAGTTACTTGAATGGGCTGAGTTCGTTGGTAATTATTACGGAACACCGATTGATTATGTTGAAAAAACGTTACAAGAAGGAAAAGATGTGTTCTTAGAAATTGAAGTGCAAGGAGCAATTCAAGTTAAGAAAGCCTTCCCAGCAGGTGTATTTATTTTCTTAGCACCTCCAAGTTTATCTGAGCTAAAGAACCGAATTGTCGGCCGTGGTACAGAAACTGAAGATGTTATTGAAAATCGTTTAACTGTAGCGAAAGAAGAAATCGAAATGATGGACGCTTATGACTATGTTGTAGAAAACGATCAAGTTGAATTAGCTTGCGACCGAATTAAAGCAATTGTGGTTGGTGAACATTGCCGCCGCGAAAGAGTGGCAAAATACTATAAAGAAATGACGGAGGGTCTATAATTATGTTAAATCCATCAATTGACTCATTATTAACAAAAATCGATTCTAAATATACACTTGTAACAGTAGCTGCAAAGCGTGCACGTGAAATGCAAATTGCTGACAATTGTGTTATTGAAAAGCCTGTTTCTTATAAATGTGTAGGTAAAGCATTAGAAGAAATCGATTTAGAAGTATTAAAATATGTACCAAGCGATGACACAATAATTGATTAAGACATTCTTTTCGACAAATTAAAACATAGACTTTATAATTTTCTATGTAACGGTAACAACCTATTTACAAGTAGGTTGTTATTTTTTTACGATAGGGATGAAAAGGAATCGAAAAAGACGGAACGAAATACTGGTACTGACGAGCTGGAAATTCTATTTCAGTAGAATAAGTTTGAAAAAGAAAGAGGACGAGTCATATGCTAAAAGGGAAAAAGATACTTCTATGTGTAACAGGAGGCATTGCAGTTTTTAAAGCGGCTGCGTTAACAAGTAAATTGACACAAGCTGGCGCTCTTGTAAAAGTAATGATGAGTGAGTCGGCAATGAAGTTTGTTACGCCTCTTACATTTCAAGCACTTTCTCGCCATGATGTATATACGGATACGTTTGATGAGAGAGACTCCGCTGTTATTGCTCATATTGATTTAGCGGATTGGGCAGATGTTGTACTTGTTGCACCTGCTACAGCTAATTGCATTGGAAAGTTAGCTGGCGGTATTGCTGATGATATGATTACAACTACTTTGTTAGCTACTACAGCTCCAGTGTGGATTGCACCTGCTATGAATGTGCATATGTATGAAAATAAAATTGTTCAAAAAAACATGATGACGTTAAAAACATTAGGATATACATTTATTGAGCCTGGGGAAGGTTTTTTAGCATGTGGTTATGTAGCAAAAGGAAGACTGGAAGAACCTGAAGCAATTATTGGACGATTAGAAGAGGCTTTCTCGGAACAACAACCATTGCAAGGAAAACGAATATTAATAACAGCTGGACCGACACGTGAAAAGATTGATCCGGTTCGTTTTATGACGAATTTTTCTTCTGGAAAGATGGGGTATGCGATCGCAGAAGTTGCAGCAGGCTTAGGTGCTGATGTCATACTTGTGTCAGGACCGACAGCATTAGAGTCACCATTACATGTCACAACAATACAAGTAGAATCTGCACAAGATATGTTAGAGGCAGTCCTTCAGCATTATCAGAGTGTGGATGTTGTCATCAAAACAGCAGCCGTTGCAGATTACCGTCCGAAATATGTTCATGATAATAAAATGAAAAAGAAAAATGGCGATGCTGTAATTGAATTAGAAAGAACAGTGGATATTTTAAAAACGTTAGGTGAGAAGAAGGACCGACAGTTACTTATCGGTTTTGCAGCTGAAACGACAAACATAGAGGAATACGCAACGAGAAAATTACGTGAGAAAAATGCAAATATGATTGTTGCGAATGACGTGAAAGCGCAAGGAGCTGGGTTTGGTACGGATACAAATATTGTGACAATGTATAGAAAAGATGGAGAAATCATTGAGCTGCCACTTTTAACGAAGAAAGAAGTGGCTCGTGAAATATTAAAGCAAATAGAAATGATGTTAGAAGATGATTATGTATGAAGTTTGCAAGTGTAATTGTTGATGTACCTGCACGTCAAACAGATCGACCGTTTGATTATATTATCCCTAAAAAATGGGAAGATATCGTGCAAACAGGAATGCGTGTAGTAGTCCCATTCGGTCCGAGGAAATTGCAAGGTTTTATTATTGGCATAAAGGATTCGGTTGAACTAGAAAGTAAAAAGTTAAAAGCGTTGTATGAAATATTAGATGTCACTCCGGTTTTAAATGATGAATTATTAAAACTTGGGTATTGGCTTACAAGTGAAACGTTATGTTATATGATTTCAGCTTTTCAGGTGATGCTTCCGACGGCGATTAAAGCAACATATAAAAAGCGTCTGCAACTTCGTAACCGAGAAGAAGTAGCACCAGAAATTCTTTCTTTATTTCAAGGGAAGGAAACGATAGATTGGGAAGTTATCGAAGCACAGCCGCACCTATATCGCACTATTCAACAAGAAATTAAAAATGGTACGACTGAAGTGGTTTATCAAGTAAAGGATAAAGTGCAGAAGAAGAAACAAAGAGTAGTTCAACCGGAGTTGCCGGCAGATAAATTGGAATTAGCAGCATTTGAACTGAAAAGTAAAAAACAACAAGATGTACTCTATTATTTTGTAGAAAACTACAAAAGTGTACCGTTAAAAAATTTAACAGAAGAATTACAAATAACAGATGCTCCAATAAAAGCACTTGTTAAAAAGGGTCTAATCTCAGAAAAGTATGTAGAGGTATACCGGAGTCCGTATGACGATGATGATTTTGAACAAACGAAACCATTTCCGCTTACTGAGGAACAAAAACAAGTAATTACACCGATTTTGTCATCAATTACAAATGAAACTTACAATCCATTTTTACTATATGGTGTTACAGGAAGTGGTAAGACTGAAGTGTATTTACAATCTATAGCAGCGGTGCTCGAGAAAGGAAAAGAAGCAATTGTGCTTGTTCCTGAAATTGCGCTAACGCCCCAGATGGTAGATCGCTTTAAAGGTAGGTTCGGTTCGCAAGTTGCAGTTCTTCACAGTGCGCTTTCTGTTGGCGAGAAATATGATGAATGGCGAAAGATATTAAGAAAAGAAGTGAAAGTTGTAGTTGGTGCGCGTTCAGCTATTTTTGCTCCATTCGAAAATTTAGGAATCATTATTATTGATGAAGAGCATGAATCAAGTTATAAGCAAGAGGATAACCCAAAGTATCATGCAAGAGATGTAGCAGTGTGGAGAGGACAATACCATAAGTGTCCAATCGTTCTCGGAAGTGCAACGCCGACACTTGAATCATTTGCTAGAGCGAAAAAAGGTGTCTATGGGTTGCTTACAATGGAAAAACGTATGAACAAACAAGCTTTGCCGACTGTAGAAATTGTTGATATGCGTGAAGAGCTTCGTGATGGAAATCGCTCAATGTTTTCAAAGGCACTGCATGAAAAAATAGCAGATCGATTAGAAAAGAAAGAACAAATGGTTCTCTTTTTAAATAGAAGGGGTCATTCTACGTTTGTGATGTGTCGTGATTGTGGGTATGTCGTACAATGTCCGCATTGTGATATTTCGTTGACATATCACAAAATGAACCATCGTTTAAAATGTCATTATTGTAGTCATGAGGAAAATATGCCAACGGAGTGTCCCGCTTGTAATAGTACGTATATTCGTTTCTTTGGTACAGGGACGCAAAAGGTTGAAGAAGAAATCACAAAACTATTCCCTGAGGCGCGGGTCATTCGAATGGATGTGGATACAACAAGCCGTAAAGGAATGCATGAAAAATTATTAAAGGCGTTTGGTGAAGAGAAAGCAGATATATTACTTGGAACACAAATGATTGCAAAAGGGCTTGATTTTCCGAAGGTGACGCTTGTTGGCGTTTTAACGGCGGATACGATGCTTCATCTACCTGATTTTCGGGCGAGTGAAAAGACGTATCAGCTATTGACACAAGTAAGTGGACGTGCAGGAAGACATGAATTGCCAGGTGAAGTTGTAATTCAAACGTATACGCCGGAACATTACAGTGTAGAATTAGCAAAGAATCAACAATATGATGTATTTTATGAGCACGAAATGCAAATGAGGCAAATGAGACAATATCCGCCATATTACTACGTTGTACTTGTAACTGTATCTCATCCGGAGTTATTAAAGGCAGTCCAAGTGACGGAAAAAATTGTCGGTCATTTACGAACGCATTGTTCAAGGCAAACAATGGTGTTAGGGCCGGTTGCTTCAGCAATTCCAAGGATAAAAGATAGATATCGTTACCAATGCATGATAAAATACAAACGGGAACCAAACTTAAAGAACGTGCTCAAAATGGTAAATGAACATTATCAAGCAGAAATGCAAAAAGAGCTACAAATCTCAATTGATTTTAATCCAACAATGTTAATGTAGCGGAGGGAAATATGGCAGTTTTAGAAATTGTAAAGCATCCAAATGAAGTGTTAGAAACACCATGCGAAAGAGTAATTAACTTTGATAAAAAGTTAGTGAAATTGTTAAAAGATATGCATGAAACAATGTTAATTGCAGACGGAGTTGGTCTAGCTGCGCCACAAGTGGGTGTAAGCTTACAAGTTGCTGTTGTTGATATAGGTGATGATACGGGTAAAATTGAATTAATTAATCCTGTTATTTTAGAAAAACGTGGTGAACAAGTAGGTCCCGAAGGCTGCTTAAGCTTTCCGGGACTTTATGGTGAAGTGGAGCGTGCAGATTACATTAAAGTACGTGCACAAAATCGTCGCGGTAAAATATTTTTATTAGAAGCGGATGACTTCTTAGCGCGTGCAATTCAGCATGAAATCGATCATTTACACGGTGTTTTATTTACATCTAAAGTGAAAAGGTATTATGAAGCAGGCGAATTAGAATAGGTTTAAAAGGAGCGGTTTTTGAATGATGAAAGTAGTATTTATGGGGACACCGGACTTTTCTGTGCCGGTGCTTCGTCGTCTTATCGAGGACGGATATGACGTAGTTGGTGTTGTAACGCAACCTGATCGTCCAGTTGGTAGAAAAAAGGTTTTAACACCTACTCCTGTTAAAGTAGAAGCGGAGAAACATGGTATTCCAGTAGTACAGCCGTTAAAAATTCGCGAAAAAGACGAATATGAAAAAGTATTAGCACTAGAGCCAGACTTAATTGTAACAGCAGCATTTGGACAAATCGTACCGAATGAAATTTTAGAAGCGCCAAAGTATGGATGTATTAATGTCCACGCATCATTACTTCCAGAACTTCGCGGTGGTGCACCAATTCATTATGCGATCATGGAAGGTAAAGAGAAAACAGGTATTACAATTATGTATATGGTAGAAAAATTAGATGCTGGCGATATATTAACGCAAGTAGAAGTAGAAATTGAAGAGCGTGAAACAACAGGCTCATTATTTGATAAGTTAAGCGAAGCAGGAGCACACCTTTTATCTAAAACGGTTCCTTTACTAATTCAGGGTAAACTAGAACCAATTAAACAAAGTGAAGCTGAAGTGACGTTTGCATATAATATAAAACGTGAGCAAGAGATAATTGATTGGACAAAAACAGGTGAAGAAGTATACAATCACATTCGCGGATTGAATCCATGGCCAGTTGCTTATACGACTTTGGCAGGACAAGTTATTAAAGTATGGTGGGGAGAGAAGGTCTCTATTACAGAGAAAGCTGAACCAGGTACAATAGTAGCTCTTGAAGAAGATGGATTTGTTGTTGCAACAGGGAACGAGACAGGCGTTAAAATCACTGAATTGCAACCATCTGGTAAAAAGCGTATGAGTTGTTCACAATTTTTACGTGGAACAAAACCTGAAATTGGTACGAAGTTAGGAGAAAATGCATGAGACAAAATGTGCGTGAGTTAGCTCTGGATGGCTTAATTCAAGTAGAAAAAAGTGGTGCATATAGCAACTTACTTTTAAATAATTTGATTGAAAAAAATACAATTGACAGAAAAGATATTGGTTTATTAACTGAAATGGTATATGGAACAATTCAACGTCGTGACACACTAGATTATTATTTACAACCATTTTTAAGAAAAAAGGTTGAAGCGTGGGTAAGAGTGTTGCTTCGCCTATCTCTATATCAAATGCTATATTTAGACCGAGTTCCAGAAAGAGCGGCTATTCATGAAGCAGTTGAGATTGCAAAGCGTCGTGGACATAAAGGGATTTCAGGCATGGTGAACGGAGTATTGCGTTCGATTCAGCGAGAAGGTGTACCTTCGTTAGAAGAAATCGAAAATCCAGTAGAACGACTTGCGATTGCAACGAGTCATCCAATGTGGCTTGTACAAGAATGGGCATCCGAATATGGTTTAGAGACAGCAGAGAAAATGTGTGAAGTAAATATGTTGCCACCTGTACCAACAGCACGTGTAAATGTTGATAAAGTAACGGTAGAAGAAGCGGTTGCGTTATTAGCTGATGAGGGTATAGAAGCAAAACGTGGCGAATTGTCAGAGGATGCAATTCAAATTGAAAGAGGAAATGTCGCACATACAGAAGCGTTCAAAAAAGGTTTCCTTTCTATTCAAGATGAAAGCTCAATGCTTGTAGCACGTGCTTTAGAACCGAATAAAGGAGATACAGTTCTAGATAGTTGTGCTGCTCCTGGCGGAAAAACAACTCATATTGCAGAGCGTTTGGACGGAACTGGTAAGGTAATGTCGCTTGATTTACACGCACATAAAGTACGTTTAATTGAACAACAGGCGAAGAGACTTGGTTTAGAAAATGTAGAAACGATGGCTTTAGATGCTAGAAAAGTTCAAGAGCATTTTGCAAATGAATCTTTTGACAAAATATTAGTAGATGCACCATGTTCTGGATTTGGTGTTATTAGACGTAAACCTGATATTAAGTTAGGTAAAGATAAGGGCGATAGTGAAAGGTTATCAACGATTCAACTTGCGATACTAGAAAAAATAGCACCATTGTTAAAACAAGGTGGTCGCCTTGTTTATAGTACGTGCACAATTGAAAAAATAGAAAATGAACAAGTAATAAAGCAATTTTTACAAGAGCATCCTGAATTTGAATGGGATACTACGATAAAAGATCGCATGCCAGAAAAGTTAAATCCGTATATTGATGAAGGTCAAGTACGAATTTTACCGCATTATTTTGCAACAGATGGCTTTTATATTGCTTGTTTAAGAAAGAAGGTGTAGCATCATGGAAACGACTGTAAAAAAACAAAAGAAAAATCTAGAAACAAAGAAACCATCAATTTATTCTTTACAACTTCATGAAATGCAAGATTGGTTAAAGGAACAAGGGGAACCTAAGTTCCGTGCAGGACAAATTTTTGATTGGCTATATAAAAAACGTGTAAAAAATTATGAGGATATGTCAAACCTTGCTAAAGGATTGCGCGATAAATTGTCGAATTCCTTTGATATTACTACTTTAAACACTTTAGTAAAACAAACGTCTTCGGATGGAACGATTAAATTCCTATTCCAGTTATACGATGGATACTCTATTGAAACTGTACTAATGCGACATGAATATGGAAATTCCATTTGTGTAACAACACAGGTGGGTTGCCGCATTGGCTGTACGTTCTGTGCTTCTACACTTGGTGGGTTAAAACGAAACTTAGAGGCTGGAGAAATTGTAGCGCAAGTAGTAGAAGTTCAGCGTGCGCTTGATGAAACAGAAGAACGTGTAAGTTCTCTTGTTGTTATGGGAATTGGAGAGCCATTTGATAATTATGATAACTTAATGTCATTCTTACGCATTGTAAATCATGAAAAAGGAATTCATATTGGTGCAAGACATATGACAGTTTCAACAAGTGGAATTGTTCCAAAAATTTATAAGTTCGCTGAAGAAGATATGCAAATTAATTTTGCGATTTCATTGCATGCCGCAAATACAGAGATACGTTCAAAATTAATGCCGATCAACCGTGCTTATAAGCTACCTGATTTAATGGAAGCTGTTAAATACTATGTAAATAGAACAGGGCGTCGTATTACATTTGAATATGGCTTATTTGGAGGAGAAAATGACCAAGTTGAGCACGCTGAAGAACTTGCTGCGCTCTTAAAAGGTGTAAAATGTCATGTAAACTTAATTCCGGTAAACTACGTGCCAGAACGTGATTATGTACGTACGCCACGAGAGCAAATTTTCTTATTTGAAAAGACGCTAAAAGATCGTGGAGTGAATGTAACCATTCGCCGTGAACAAGGTCATGATATTGATGCAGCCTGCGGTCAGTTGCGTGCAAAGGAGCGCAAAGAAGAGACGAGGTGACTAGATGAAAGCCGTGTTTCTATCGGATAAAGGAAAAGTTCGTCAACATAATGAAGATAGTGCAGGAGTTTTTCGCAATTTAGATGGAAATATTTTAGCGGTAGTAGCAGATGGAATGGGAGGTCATCGAGCTGGCGATGTAGCTAGCTCGATGGCTATTCAATTATTCCATGATTATTGGAAGCAAACGCATAATATGAATGAGCCTAAAAAGGTAGAAAAGTGGTTACATACTAACGTTGGAATTATTAATGAGCGCATATATGCTTACTCTCAGCAGCATGCAGAATGTAATGGCATGGGAACAACGCTTATAATAGCCATTTGTACATCGAATTTTGTGACGATAGGTCATATAGGAGATAGTCGTTGTTATATGGTATCAGAGGGGAAAATGACGCTTGTAACGGAAGATCATTCGCTTGTAAATGAACTTGTAAGACATGGCGAAATTTCAAAGGAAGATGCAGAATATCACCCGAAAAAGAATGTTTTGTTAAGAGCATTAGGAAATGAAGAAACAGTTGGATTAGATGTTAAAACATTGGTGCTTGAAGAAGATGATCAATTACTTCTTTGCTCGGATGGATTGTCTAACAAAGTTTCTATTGCTGATATGCAACAAATTTTACAATTGAATGAACAGCTCGAGGCGAAGGGAGAGCATCTCATTCAATTAGCAAATGATCGTGGTGGAGAAGATAATATTACCCTCGTTATTATTGATTATACGGATTCGACAAACGAAAGTAGGTGAAGTGCAACGTGCTGATTGGAAAACGCTTAAATGACCGTTATAAGCTGCTGAAAATGATTGGCGGTGGAGGAATGGCCAATGTATATTTAGCTCATGATGATATACTCGGCCGAGATGTAGCGGTAAAAATATTAAGACTCGACTATTCAAATAATGAAGAGTTTATTAAACGTTTCCATCGAGAAGCGCAATCTGTTACAACGTTGTCGCATCCAAATATTGTGAATATGTATGATGTTGGGGAAGAGGATGATATATATTATCTTGTAATGGAATATGTACCTGGACGAACATTGAAGCAATACATAATTGATCGAGGGATGTTACCGATAGGAGAGGCTCTTGATATAATGGAGCAGTTAACGTCCGCTATGGCACACGCCCATCATTTTGAGATTGTACATCGTGATATTAAACCGCACAATATTTTGATTCGAGATGACGGAGTGGTCAAAGTAACAGACTTTGGAATTGCGACAGCTACAAGTGCAGCAACAATTACACATACAAATTCGGTGCTCGGTTCGGTGCATTATTTATCACCAGAACAAGCGCGCGGCGGTATAGCGAATAAACAATCAGATATTTATTCACTTGGCATTGTTATGTTTGAATTGTTAACAGGAAGACAACCGTTTTCTGGTGAATCTGCTGTTGCAATTGCGTTAAAACATTTACAAAATGAAATGCCATCTCCAAAAAGATGGAATGACAATATTCCACAAAGTGTTGAAAATATCATATTAAAGGCAACTGCGAAAGATCCGTTCCATCGATATCAATCTGCTAACGCGATGAAACGAGATATTGAAACAGCACTATACCCAGAACGAATAAATGAACAACCATTTTACATACCAGAAGATATGGAAGCAACGAAAGCGATTCCAATTATTCAACAAGAACAACTATTTCAAAATGTAAGTGATGAAACGATTGTATTAAAAGGAAGTAAAGTGGATGAACAAGTAAGAAAAGAAGAGACCAAATCAGGTAAGAAGAAAAAGCGAAATAATAAATGGCTGAAAGTTTTAATTACAACATTTTTACTTTTAGCGATAGGGATAACATTAGCACTTACTGTTATTCCAGGCTTCTTTATTCCGAAAGATGTGAAGGTTCCTGATGTGGCTGGTATGAAATATACGACAGCTGTAAATACATTAGTTGAAAAAGGTTTTGAAGTTACTGAACCTAATCTTGTATATACAGATGATGTTGAAGCCGGAAACGTGATAAAAACAGATCCTATAGCAGGAAGAGTAGTGAAAGAAAACTCTAAAATTACTATCTATCAATCAGGTGGGAAAAAGAAAAGTAAGATGCGTGATTTGACAGGAAAAGATTTCGAGAGTATAAGAGCTGAGTTAGAAGAAAAATATAAACAAGTTACAATAAATTATATTGAAAATGATAAGCCGAAAGGTGAAATTGTAGAGCAAATACCAACGCCTGATCAAATGGTTATAGAGACAGAACAAGAACTGAAAATTTGGGTAAGTAAAGGACCTTATCAAATAAGACCAGGTGATTTTTCAGGATGGACTGAAAATAGTGTAAAAGGTTATTTAAATGAAAGAAAGCTTGTTTCTGATATACAAAGAGAGTATTCAGATAAGGTTGATAAAGGTCTTGTTATTTCACAGTTACCAAAGCCTGGGACACCTTTAAAAGAAGGAGATAAAGTATCGATTGTTATCTCCGATGGTCCGAAGCCTAAAGTGACGAAAACGGTAAAAGTGGATAACATTTCTATCCCATATGAAGCTTCTGTAACAGGTGAGAAAAAGCCGCAAACAATAGAAATTTATAAAGAAGATATGCAGCAAAAAATGGATAAACCAGTTGAAACGAGAACAATTACTGAGTCAGCGATTATTTCTTTAGAATTTGTAATTCAAGAAGGTGCAAAGGGACACTATAAAATTGTCCGAGATGGAGTAACGATTATGGACAAGGAAGTACCATATCCAGCTCAATAATAGTGAATTCCATCGTCCTTATATAGAAGATGGAATTTATTACTCTTGCCTGTTATGCTGTCTACATCGTGGACTGTATAACAGGCAAAAATATATGATTCAAAAAGCTGTAAAAGTGATACTGTTGTAAATAATATTTCAAATTTGATGGTAGATTAAATATATGAACCTGGATATATATTTGGTGGGCTTTGAACTAATTGTTTAAAGAACGCTAGTCTATTCATATTTAATGGCAGTTTCATTTTATACAAAATAAAGGAGAATTATATGCCAGAAGGAAAAATTGTAAAAGCTCTAAGTGGGTTTTATTATGTGCAGAATGAGGAAGGGATTACACAATGTCGTGGGCGTGGTGTATTTAGAAAGAATAAAATTACGCCACTTGTAGGAGACCAAGTTGTTTTTCAAGCGGATAATCCGAATGAAGGTTATGTGTTAGAAGTATTTGATCGGAAAAATGAACTTGTTAGACCTCCTATTGCTAATGTTGATCAAGCTATTCTTGTTTTCTCTGCGGTAGAACCAGATTTTAATCCAGGACTGTTAGATCGATTTTTAGTATTAATTGAATATCATAACATTAAACCAATTATTTGTATTAGTAAGATGGATTTAGTAGATGAAAAAATGAGAGAAACTGTTGAATCTTATGCAAATGATTATCGTGAAATGGGTTATGATGTGTTGTTTACTTCTATAAATACATCGGAAAGTATTGATATTCTGAAACCATTCTTAGAAGGTTGTATTTCCGTCGTTGCAGGCCAATCTGGTGTTGGGAAATCTTCAATGCTAAACGTATTACGTCCAGATTTAGAATTGAAAACTAATGATATTTCTTCACATTTAGGACGTGGAAAGCATACGACAAGACACGTAGAATTAATTACAGTTGGAAGCGGACTTGTTGCGGATACACCTGGTTTTAGTTCGCTTGATTTCATAGATATAGAGGTAGAAGATCTTACATATTGTTTTCCAGAGTTGAAAGAAGCGAGCCAATACTGTAAATTTAGAGGGTGTACACACCTTGCTGAACCGAAATGTGCGGTGAAAGCTGCGGTTGAAGAAGGAAAGATTACCGAATATCGTTATAAGAATTACAAACAATTCGTAGAAGAAATTAGAGAGAGAAAGCCGAGGTATTAGTCATGATTAAAATTGCACCATCGATTTTATCAGCAGATTTTTCAAGATTAGGGGAAGAGATTAAAGATGTAGAAAAAGGCGGAGCTGACTACATTCACGTCGATGTAATGGATGGGCATTTCGTACCAAATATTACGATTGGACCATTAATTGTAGAAGCAATCCGTCCGATTACATCATTACCGTTAGATGTACATTTAATGATTGAAAATCCTGATAACTATATCCCAACTTTCGCAAAAGCGGGAGCGGATATTATTACTGTTCATGTAGAAGCGTGTCCTCATTTACATCGTACAATTCAGTTAATTAAATCTCATGACATTAAAGCAGGGGTTGTATTAAATCCGCATACTCCAGTTTCAACGATTGAGCATGTATTAGAAGATATAGACATGGTATTACTTATGACAGTAAATCCTGGATTTGGCGGGCAGAAGTTTATTCATTCTGTATTACCGAAAATCAAACAAGTTGCAGAAATGGTTAAAGAGCGAAATCTAGAAGTGGAAATTGAAGTTGATGGTGGTGTCAACGCTGAAACGGCAAGACTTTGTATTGAAGCAGGAGCGAATGTTCTTGTAGCGGGATCAGCAGTATACAATCAAAAAGACCGCGGTGAAGCAATTCGTGTAATTCGCGGATAAAGAATGAACGAACCTTTATCCTAGTGAAGCTTCTAGTTCATTAAGACTTCACTATTTATACATGTTAGAGTGGCAAATAAGGAGAAAGGCAATCTACCGAATGGCAGATTGCCTTTTTACAATAGAAGGGGAAGGAAAAATGATTATTCATATTTTAGCGGGAGGACCTGCAGAATACTGCGCAGATTTTTCGCGGTATGAAAATGAAGAAGTAGTTTGGGCGGCCGTTGATAGAGGAGTGTACCGTTTGTTGAAAAGAGGAATCACTCCGGTTGTTGCGTTTGGGGATTATGATTCAGTTACTGATGAGGAATTAGCATGGATGAGGCAGCAAACAAATGAATTACATATCGTCCCGCGAGAAAAAGATCAAACAGATTTAGAAATTGCAATTAGCTGGGCTTTAGAACAGAAACCAAAATTAATTCGTATTTTTGGTGCTACTGGTGGAAGACTTGATCATGGTTTAGCAAATATTCAGATGCTTTTAAAGGGATTAGAAGTAAATATAGAAATGTGTATTGTGGACAATAAAAATGAAATAATGGTGAAAAAGTTTGGTATGTATATAATTGAAGGAAACGAACATTTTCCATACGTATCATTTGTACCAGTTACTGAAAGGGTAGAAGGTATTACACTTCACGGTTTTAAGTATCCCCTTACTAATAAAATAATAGAGTGGGGATCGACACTTTGTATTAGTAATGAACTCGTTGAGGAAAAAGGTACTTTTTCATTCACTTCTGGCATATTAATGATGATAAGAAGCACTGATTGAAGAAACAATTTTGCTCCTTGCATCATATAGTGAACAAGTGGAGTAATGGGGATTAGGAGGGAAACCATGAGATTTTATACAATTAAGTTACCTAAATTTCTTGGTGGAATTGTTCGTGCGATGTTAAATACCTTCAAAAAAGACTAAAAAAAGCACCTATTACCGGTGCTTTTTCCAATGGTATAATAAAAAAAGAGCCTAGCGGCTCTTTTTTTTATTATTAAACACGTTCGATTTTGCCAGATTTTAATGCTCTAGCAGAAACGTAAACACGTTGAACTTTTCCGTCGATGCGTACGCGAACTTTTTGAAGGTTAGCGCCCCATTTACGTTTTGTAGCGTTCATTGCGTGAGAACGAGAGTTACCAGAACGAGCTTTTCTTCCAGTGATAGCACAAACACGAGCCATTTATATTTCCCTCCCTTAACTACCGTAACATACGTAATTTTTCAATATTAGTCTTTTATGCGATGCTAAAAACACTACTATAATTTAACACAACTAAAAAGAGAATGCAACACCGTAGGAAAAAGAAATCAAGAAAAAATACTTGACACTATATGTCAATGAAGAAAAGGTGAAATCAAGAAAAATTGCTTGACATATTATAGTGGTACATGTTGTATAATAACAATGGACTATTTTGCTCATCATAAAAAAATGTAATTTAAAACATAAAATATGAGAGTGAAAAAGAAAGAACGATGGAATTTTCTTTAAAAAGATTATATGATAGTAACTAAAGTAGTCTAGCTCACTTTCACCATTTATGAAGGGGGAAACGAGATGTCAATTGAAATTAAAACGAAGTACGGTCAAATTGATATTAGTACAGATGTAATTGCAACAATTGCTGGAGGTGCCGCAGTAGATTGCTACGGTATCGTAGGTATGGCATCAAAAAATCAGTTAAAAGATGGATTAACAGAAATTTTACGAAAAGAAAACTTCACTAGAGGCGTTATTGTTCGTAAAAATGAAGATGAAGTACATATTGATATGTATATTATTGTGAGCTATGGTACGAAAATTTCAGAAGTAGCACATAACGTGCAGACTAAAGTGAAATATACATTAGATCAAACTGTAGGACTAGCAGTAGATTCTGTAAACATCTACGTACAAGGAGTTAAAGTAATAAACTTGTAATGTGCATTAAGGAGGAAAATCTGTGTCAATTCAAAAAATTGATGGAAAACGTTTATCACAAATGATCATTCAAGGAGCCAATAATTTAACAAATAATGTTCAGCTTGTTGATGCATTAAACGTATTCCCAGTTCCAGATGGCGATACCGGTACAAACATGAACTTATCAATGACTTCAGGCGCACGTGAAGTGAAAGCAAATCCTTCGCAGCATGCTGGTAAAGTCGGTGTAAGTTTAGCCAAAGGATTATTAATGGGAGCTCGTGGTAACTCTGGGGTTATTTTATCTCAGTTATTCCGTGGTTTCTCTAAATCCATTGAACAAAAAGAAGAATTAACGACAGTTGATTTTGCTGCAGCTTTAGAAGCTGGAGTAGAGGCAGCTTACAAAGCGGTTATGAAACCAATTGAAGGAACGATTTTAACGGTTGCAAGAGAAACGGGTAAATATGCAGTGACAGTTGCGAAAAAACAGCGCGACTTTGTTTTGTTTATGGAAGACGTTGTAAAAGAAGCAAACGCATCGTTAAATCGTACGCCAGATTTATTACCTGTATTAAAACAAGTTGGCGTTGTAGATAGCGGTGGTAAAGGTCTTGTTGTTGTATATGAAGGATTTTTAGCTGACTTAAAAGGAGAAATGATTTCTTCTAATATGCCTGCCCAACCATCTATGAATGACATGGTACGTGCAGAACATCACCGTAGTGTACAAAGCCAATTGAGTACAGAAGATATTAAGTATGGATATTGTACGGAGTTCATGGTGAAATTAGAGCCTGGAAAAATGAAGGAACATAATTTCTCTGAACAAAAATTCCGTGAAGATATTAGTGTGTACGGAGATTCACTACTTGTTGTATCGGATGATGAGGTTGTAAAGGTTCATATTCATGCGGAACATCCTGGAGATCCTATGAACTATGGACAACGTTACGGTAGTCTAATTAAGATCAAAGTAGAAAATATGCGTGAACAGCATACTGCTTTATTAGATGAACCTACCATGGTACCTGAACAAACGAATCAGCCAATAGAGAAACAACCGTATGGTATTGTAACTGTAGCTATGGGATCGGGTATTAAAACTCTATTTGAGAGCATTGGTGCAACGAAAGTTATCGAAGGTGGCCAAACGATGAATCCGAGTACGGAGGATATTGTGAAGGCGATTGAAGAGGCGAATGCTGAAAAAATCATCATCTTACCAAATAACGGGAATATCGTGATGGCAGCAGAACAAGCAGCGTCAGTTGTAGAACAAGAAGTTATTGTTATTCGTTCAAAAACAGTTCCTCAAGGTATGGCTGCAATGTTAGCATTTAATCCAGTTGGAACGCTAGAAGAGAATGAAGAAAACATGAAAGAAGCTTTAGCTCATGTGAAAACAGGTCAGATTACGTATGCTGTTCGTGATACGGAAATTGACGGTGTAGCGATTCAAAAAGATGATTTCATGTGTATTGCAGATGGGAAAATTGTATCTACAAATGCTGAGAAAGTAGGAGCTGCAAAGCAATTACTAGAAGCGCTAATTGATGAGGATTCTGAAATCGTAACGATTCTACAAGGTGAAGATGCAACAGATGAAGAAGTGGCTAAATTAGTTGCGTTTGTAGAAGAGAACTTTGAAGATGCAGAAGTAGAAGTACATGCAGGGAACCAACCGGTGTATTCTTTCATCTTCTCTGTAGAATAAGAAAAGATTCAATTTGAAAATAAATGGGTTACTTACTTGCTAATGGATAAGAAATAGTGATATGAAGTTTATTACTAGTTTTTATTCAAAAGGCTAGCATATTGATGATAGAAAAGAGCCTTGCTGCTAATAGTGAGGCTCTTTTCTTACGTATTGTACAACTTTGTTTTATCCCGCTATTTGTGGGCAGTAAAACTTCGACTCCCTATATTCGCCTGGAGCAAAGAAGTTAAGTGGGAGATTAACTGTCCGTAAACGCCCACTGATTATAGTTTCACTTTATACAGAGGGATTAGAGTAGTTTCTCTTAGAATGCCTATGATAGAATATATAAGGTGAAAGAGAGCGATTACAGGTGTCAATGATAATAATGGATAATCAATAGAATGAATCAAAGAAAATAATGTGACGGAGCGTGAGAATCTTGAATGAAGTTGTACAAGTTCCTGTTACGGATGTAAAGGGAATCGGAGGAGAAACATCTGAGTTGTTACACGAGATGGGAATTTATACAGTTTCTCATCTATTAGAACATTTTCCGTACCGCTATGAAGACTATGCGATGAAAGATCTTGCTGAAGTAAAGCATGACGAGCGTGTAACGGTTGAGGGGAAAATTCATAGTGCTCCTTTACTGCAATATTATGGGAAGAAGAAGTCACGTCTTACAGTTCGTGTTCTCGTCGGTCGTTATTTAATTACAGCTGTATGTTTTAATAGACCATACTATAAACAAAAGTTAAATTTAGATGAAACGGTAACGATTACTGGTAAATGGGATCAGCATCGCCAAACAATTGCTGTATCAGAACTGAATTTTGGACCGGTTGTACGACAACAAGAAGTAGAACCTGTATATTCAGTGAAAGGAAAACTGACAGTAAAACAGATGCGCCGGTTTGTTGCACAAGCATTTAAGGAGTATGGAGATTCTATAGTCGAAGTGTTACCAGATGGTTTGTTAAGTCGATATAAATTATTATCACGCTATGAAGCGCTCAGAGGGTTACATTTTCCAGTGGGACAGGAAGACTTAAAGCAAGCGCGTCGCCGTTTTGTATATGAGGAGTTTTTCTTGTTTCAGTTGAAAATGCAAACATTACGGAAAATGGAAAGGGAAAACTCGAAAGGGACGAAAAAGGAAATTTCATTAGTAGAATTGCAAGAGTTTACTGATGCGCTTCCGTTTCCATTAACTGGCGCACAACGCCGGGTTGTAGATGAAATAATGAAAGATATGATATCTCCGTACCGAATGAATCGATTATTGCAAGGGGATGTAGGTTCTGGGAAAACAGTTGTTGCTGCGATTGCTCTTTATGCGGCGAAATTGGCTCATTATCAAGGTGCTTTGATGGTTCCTACAGAAATTTTAGCCGAGCAACATTATCAGTCGCTCGCGGAGACGTTTTCACATTTCGGTATGAAGGTTGAATTGCTAACAAGTTCTGTTAAAGGTGCGAGACGTCGAGAAATTTTGTCGAGATTAGAACAGGGAGAAGTAGACATCCTTGTTGGAACGCACGCTTTAATTCAAGACGAAGTTATATTTCATAGGTTAGGTCTCGTTATTACCGATGAACAGCATCGATTTGGTGTGGCGCAGCGCCGGGTTTTACGTGAGAAAGGTGAAAGTCCAGATGTATTGTTTATGACGGCGACCCCAATCCCGCGTACGTTAGCTATCACCGCATTTGGAGAGATGGACGTTTCTATTATCGACGAAATGCCAGCTGGTAGAAAGGTAATCGAAACGTACTGGGCAAAACATGATATGTTAGATCGTGTCCTCGGTTTTGTGGAGAAAGAGATAAAAAAAGGAAGACAGGCATATGTTATTTGCCCTCTTATTGAAGAGTCTGAGAAGCTTGATGTACAAAATGCTATCGACTTACATAGTATGCTGACTCATCATTATCAAGGGAAATGCCAAGTTGGATTAATGCATGGGAGACTATCATCTCAAGAAAAAGAAGAGATAATGGGACAGTTTAGTGAAAGTAAAGTGCAAATTCTTGTGTCGACAACAGTTGTTGAAGTAGGCGTGAATGTACCAAATGCGACTGTTATGGTTATTTATGACGCGGAACGTTTCGGTTTATCACAGCTCCATCAGCTGAGGGGGCGTGTTGGGCGTGGTAGTGAACAATCATATTGTTTATTAATTGCGGACCCGAAATCAGAAACGGGAAAAGAAAGAATGCGCATTATGACTGAAACAAATGATGGATTTGTATTGTCAGAAAAAGATTTAGAGTTACGAGGTCCTGGGGATTTCTTTGGAAGTAAGCAAAGTGGTCTACCAGAATTTAAGGTTGCTGATATGGTACATGATTATCGGGCGTTAGAAACAGCAAGACAAGATGCAGCGATACTAGTTGATTCAGAAGCGTTTTGGCATAATGATCAGTATGCTTCGCTGCGTACTTATCTTGATGGGACAGGTGTGTTCCAGGGAGAGAAGCTCGATTAAAAGTAGTCTGCAAAAGTTTTTGTTGCATTCTACTTTTAATGATTATATACTACTTTTAGTACCTAGTCATAAAAATGGATGGTGCGGTATGAAAAAAAGAAGAAGTAAAAAAGAAAGACAAGAATTATTACAACAAACAATAGAAACGAATCCTTTTATAACGGATGAAGATTTAGCGGAAAAATTTCAAGTGAGCATACAAACTGTTCGTCTTGATCGTATGGAATTATCTATTCCTGAATTAAGAGAACGAATTAAGCATGTGGCTACAAAACAACATGAAGAAGATGTGAAATCTTTACCGTTAGAAGAGGTTGTCGGAGAAATTATTGATATAGAATTAGATAGACATGCGATTTCTATCTTTGAAGTAAAGGTAGAGCATGTATTTAAAAGAAATCAAATTGCTCGTGGGCATCATTTGTTTGCACAAGCAAACTCACTAGCTGTTGCGGTTATTGATGAAGAATTAGCTTTAACTGCAAAGTCCACCATTCGATATATTCGTCCTGTAAAATTAGGAGAGCGTGTTGTTGCAAAAGTACGTGTTGAAGATGTAGAGAATGATAAAGGACGGACGGTTGTCAAAGTGCGTAGTTTTGTTGGAGAAGAACTTGTCTTTACAGGCACTTTTGAAATGTATCGATCTAGTAATTATAGTGAGGAAGGTAACAACTTATGAAAATCGCAATAGATGCAATGGGCGGCGATCATGCACCAAAGGCTGTAGTATTAGGAGCAATGAAAGCTATTAAGGAATACTCAGATTTACATATTACGTTAGTAGGGAAAGAAGAGGGAATTCGTCAATATTTAACGAGTGAAGAGCGAATTACTATACTTCATACGGACGAAAAAATTGAATCGACAGACGAACCAGTAAGAGCGGTTCGTCGAAAAAAACAAGCTTCAATGGTACTAGCGGCGCAGCAAGTAAAAGACGGCGTAGCGGATGCTTGTATATCAGCAGGTAGTACAGGAGCTTTGATGGCAGCTGGATTGTTTGTTGTTGGTCGTATGGAAGGAATTGAACGACCAGCTTTATCACCTACAATGCCAACTGTTGATGGAGAAGGTTTTGTTATGTTAGATGTTGGAGCCAATGTTGATGCAAAACCAATTCATTTATATCAATATGCAGTAATGGGCTCTGTTTACGCAGAGAAGGTAAGAGGAATTAAAAATCCACGCGTTGGACTTTTAAACGTTGGAACAGAGGATGGTAAAGGAAACGAGCTTTCAAAACAAGTCTTTGCTATGCTCAAGGATGCACCAATTAATTTCGTTGGAAACGTTGAAGCAAGAGATTTATTGCAAGGTGTAGCAGACGTTGTTGTATGTGATGGTTTTACGGGTAATGTAGCGCTAAAATCATTAGAAGGAACAGCACTTGCGTTATTCTCTATGTTAAAAGAACAATTAATGAGTTCGTTTACGAGCAAATTAGCAGCAGCGGTATTAAAACCAAAACTTATGGTATTGAAAGATAAAATGGATTATTCGGAGTATGGGGGAGCGGCGTTGTTTGGATTGAAAGCTCCTGTCATTAAGGCTCACGGTTCTTCTAATGACCAATCGATATTTAGTGCGATTCGTCAAACGAGAGAAATGGTAGCGAAAGAAGTAATTCCTACAATTTCAAGTGTAATGGAGAAGGAGCCGCTTCAATAAGAGGAGGATTTGAAATGGGAAAAATAGCATTTCTTTTTCCGGGCCAAGGTTCACAGGCAGTTGGAATGGGTAGACAGTTAGCGGAGAATAATAAAGAGGTTGCGAAAGTGTTTGCAAAAGCGGATGAGGTTTTGCATGATTCTCTTTCAGAAGTGATTTTTGAAGGACCGCAAGAAAAGTTAACATTAACGACAAATGCGCAGCCGGCACTATTAACAACGAGCTTTGCAATTTTAACAGCTTTGAAGGAGTATGATATTACACCTGATTTTGTCGCAGGACATAGTTTAGGTGAATATAGCGCTCTTGTAGCTGCTGGTGCATTAACATTCGAAGACGCTGTATATGCTGTAAGGAAACGCGGGGAATATATGGAAGAAGCTGTTCCAGGCGGGGAAGGTGCAATGGCAGCTATTTTAGGTGCGGATCCGGATATGCTGAAACGAGTTACAGAAGAAGTAACAAGTGAAGGATATGCAGTACAAATTGCTAATATGAATAGTACGAAGCAAATTGTTATTTCTGGAACAAAGCAAGGAGTAGAACTTGCTTCTCAAAGAGCGAAAGAAAATGGTGCTAAAAGAGCAATTCCGCTCAAAGTAAGTGGACCGTTTCATTCCTCGCTTATGAAACCAGCTGCTGAGAAATTCCAAAGTGTTTTAAATGAAATTACAATTCAAGACACGAATATTCCTGTTATTGCAAATGTTACGGCAGATGTTATTACGCGTGGTACAGATATTCAAGCAAAGCTAATTGAACAGCTCTATTCGCCTGTATTATGGTACCCATCTATTGAGTATATGGTGAATCAAGGGGTAGATACATTTATTGAAATCGGACCTGGAAAAGTACTTGCTGGTCTTATGAAGTCGATTGATTCTTCAGTGAAAGCATATGCGGTATATGATGAAGAGACATTAAAAGATACCATTTCAAATTTGAGAGGAGAAAGCTGATGTTAAAAGGGAAAGTAGCATTAGTAACTGGTGCTTCACGTGGGATTGGTCGTGCGATTGCTATTGATTTAGCGAAACAAGGGGCAAATGTTGTAGTGAATTATGCTGGTAATGAGCAAAA
The DNA here is from genome assembly GCF_003264175.1 of Bacillus sp. SRB_331. NCBI lineage: Bacteria > Bacillati > Bacillota > Bacilli > Caryophanales > Bacillaceae > Bacillus > Bacillus sp. SRB_331. The sequence goes on from NZ_NADV01000043.1 coordinate 167,079, forward strand.
GGCGAATGAAGTAGTTGATGAAATAAAGAAATTAGGTTCAGATGCCATTGCAGTAAGAGCAGATGTTGCAAATGCTGATGATGTTACTGCAATGGTGAAACAAACTGTAGATACGTTTGGACAAGTTGATATTCTTGTAAATAACGCTGGTGTAACAAAAGATAATTTATTAATGCGTATGAAAGAAGAAGAATGGGATACAGTTATTAATACAAACTTAAAAGGTGTTTTCTTATGTACGAAAGCAGTATCGCGCTATATGATGCGTCAACGTCATGGACGTATTATTAATATCGCTTCTGTTGTTGGTGTAACAGGAAACCCAGGACAAGCAAATTATGTTGCCGCTAAAGCTGGTGTAATTGGATTAACAAAAACATCAGCAAAAGAATTAGCGAGCCGAAATATTACTGTAAATGCAATTGCTCCAGGGTTTATTGCGACTGATATGACGGATGTATTAGATGAAAATATAAAAGCCGAAATGTTAAAATTAATTCCTGCAGCTCAGTTTGGAGAAGCACAAGATATCGCAAATACTGTAACGTTTTTTGCTTCTGATAAAAGTAAATATGTTACAGGTCAAACGTTAAATGTTGATGGCGGTATGGTAATGTAATAAAAGAATCGATTTCACCTAGTTTTTTTGGACAATATTTTATATAATATTTGAGGGGAGGTGAACAGAATGGCAGATGTTTTAGAGCGTGTAACCAAAATTGTCGTTGATCGTTTAGGAGTAGAAGAAACTGAAGTAGTACCAGCTGCAAGCTTCAAAGAAGATTTAGGCGCAGACTCCCTAGATGTAGTAGAACTTGTAATGCAATTAGAAGATGAATTCGAAATGGAAATTTCTGATGAAGATGCTGAAAAGATTGCTACTGTTGGCGATGCTGTGACTTACATAGAGAGTCATCTATAATGCTTAAGTGAAGTCCCGTTTTTTAACGGGGCTTCTCGGCTTATATCTGGAGGGACCTATGCCGTACCGAAAACATAGAGAAAAAAAATACGAAGCAAAATATCGTGAAGCTTTTAAAGTATTTCAAGAAGAGATAGGTATTACGTTTACAGATGAAAAATTATTGATTCAAGCGTTTACGCATTCATCGTATGTGAATGAGCATCGAAAAAAACCGCATGAGGACAATGAGCGTCTTGAGTTTCTTGGCGATGCTGTATTGGAACTCACTGTATCACAGTATCTGTTTCAAAAATATCCGACAATGAGCGAAGGAGAGTTAACAAAACTACGTGCAGCTATTGTATGTGAGCCATCTCTTGTTCGTTTTGCAAACGAAATGTCATTTGGTAGCCTTGTTTTATTAGGGAAAGGTGAGGAAATGACGGGTGGACGTGAACGACCAGCTTTATTAGCGGATGTCTTTGAAGCGTTTATTGGTGCCCTTTATCTTGATCAAGGGCTAGAAACAGTTTGGGGATACTTAAAAGAAGTTGTATATCCAAAAATTAATGAAGGTGCTTTTTCTCATGTGATGGATTATAAGAGTCAATTGCAAGAATTGATTCAGCGTGATGGTAGTGGCAATGTTGAGTATCAAATTTTGCAAGAAAAAGGACCGGCCCACAACCGAGAATTTGTGTCCCGTGTAACTTTAAATAATGAGGCATTAGGTCTTGGAAGTGGTAAGTCAAAAAAAGAGGCAGAGCAACAAGCTGCTGCAGAAGCATTGAAAAAATTAAAAGAACAATCATAAGGAATCCCCCTTTGAATGAGGGGGATTCCTTATGCATAGAATGAAACTTTCCTTTTATTTATAAATAAAAGGAGTGGGAAATCCGTATAGTAGTTTGTTTTCGTACAGACAACGTTTACAACAACGGAGAATAGGAGGAAGGCCTTTCGTGTTTTTAAAAAGATTAGAAATAGCAGGATTTAAGTCTTTTGCTGAGCGTGTATCTGTCGATTTTGTTCCAGGTGTAACTTCTGTAGTAGGACCTAACGGGAGCGGGAAAAGTAATATTACTGATGCAATTCGCTGGGTACTTGGTGAACAATCTGCAAAGTCATTACGCGGTGCAAAGATGGAGGATATTATTTTTGCCGGCAGTGATACGAGAAGAGCGGTTAATGTTGCTGAAGTTACATTAACTTTAAATAATGAAGACCAACGCTTACCGATTGAGTATAACGAGGTGTGTGTAACGCGTCGTGTATCTCGTTCGGGTGATAGTGATTTTTATATTAATAAACAATCTTGTAGATTAAAAGATATTATTGATTTATTTATGGACTCTGGTATGGGAAGAGAAGCTTTTTCGATTATTAGCCAGGGGAAAGTCGAAGAGATTTTGAGTAGTAAATCAGAAGAACGTCGTGGTGTATTTGAAGAAGCTGCGGGTGTGCTGAAATATAAACTTCGTAAAAAGAAAGCTGAAGGGAAATTGGCGGAAACACAAGAAAACTTAAATCGTGTACAAGATATTATTCACGAATTAAGTAGTCAAGTAGAACCACTAGAAAGACAAGCTTCTATTGCGAAAGATTATCTTGAGAAAAAAGAAGAATTAGAGAAAGTAGAAGCTGCGCTTATTGTACATGAAATTGAAGAATTACATGAAAAGTGGGAAGCGCTTCGAAATCAATTTGGGCATAATAAAGATGAAGAAGCTAAAATGTCGGCGAACTTACAAAAAAGTGAAGAAGAGCTTGAGGAATTACGCGGGCAATTACAAGCCGTTGATGAATCTGTAAATTCCTTACAAGAAGTTCTACTTCTGTCTAGTAAAGAACTAGAAAAACTAGAAGGGCAACGCGAGCTGTTAAAGGAAAGAAAGCAAAATGCAACGACACATTGTGCGCAGCTTGAAAAGCTAATTGTTGAGTTAACAGAGAAAACTACAAGTTATGATGGCGAAATTGAAACAAGTACAGAAGCTTTAATGCAATTTGTGAATCAAGTAAAAGAATTGGAGAAGAAATTGCATGATAACGAGCAATTACTTGCGACTTTTGCTGAGAATTTAGAGGAACAAATTGAGAATTTAAAAGGTGACTATATTGAACTTTTAAATCAACAAGCAAGTCTTCGTAATGAATTATCTATGATTGAAGAACAATCAAAACAGCAAAACTCTAAAAACGAACGACTTGATGAAGAAAATGAAAAGTATGTACAGATGCGTGTGGAAATTACAGCGAAAAAGGCGAAACTTGTAGACAGTTATGAGCAAGCGAGAGAGAAAATAGCTGGCATTATTTCTAACATACAGAAGACAGAAACGGCACTTGGGAAATGTAAGTCACAGTATAGTGAAAATGAAACGAAACTGTATCAAGCGTATCAATTTGTGCAACAGGCGCGCTCTCGGAAAGAAATGTTAGAAGAGATGCAAGAGGACTACTCTGGCTTCTATCAAGGGGTACGTGAAGTATTAAAGGCTAGAGAAAATAGACTACAAGGTATTGAGGGAGCTGTTGCAGAACTTCTGACTGTGCCGAAAGAATATGAAATCGCAATGGAAATCGCCCTTGGGGCAGCGATGCAACATATCGTAGTACAAACAGAAGAGCATGCTCGTAATGCAATTGCATTTTTAAAGCAAAATAAACATGGCCGTGCAACGTTTTTACCTCAAGCTGTTATTAAAAGCCGATCGCTATCATTTGATCAATTACGCATTGTGAATCAGCATCCATCGTTTGTCGGTGTAGCGGCAGAACTTGTGCAGTACAATAATAAATATGAGAATGTAGTTTCAAGTTTATTAGGTACAGTTGTTGTTGCGAAAGATTTACGCGGAGCAAATGAGTTAGCGAAACAACTGCAATACCGCTATCGTATTGTAACACTCGAAGGTGACGTAGTGAACCCGGGTGGTTCTATGACGGGTGGAGCTGTAAAACAGGCGAAATCCTCTTTATTGGGACGTCAACGTGAACTTGAAGAGTGGACTAAAAAACTAACTGACATGGAAGAAAAAACAACGAAGCTAGAAAACTTTGTTAAAGCAGTAAAGCAAGAGATTCAAGAAAAAGAAGTACAAATACGAGAGCTACGCCAAGGTGTAGAGACCGAACGTGTAGATGAACAGAAGCTAAGAGAAGAAATTAATCGTTTAGAATTAGATGAACATCGTATTAATGATCGTTTATCGATTTACGATTTAGAGATTGAAGGATTTTTACAAGATCAAGTAAAAATGCAAGGGCGCAAAGAAGAGTTAGAAAAGATTTTAGCGACTCTTCAAGCTGAGATTGGGGAATTAGATAGCAAAATCGTCGTTTTAACGAAACAAAAAAGTGAACAATATTCTTCAAAAGAAAAAGTTCAGAAGGAAATGACGGAGCTAAAAGTACAAGCTGCTGAACAACAACAACGTTTGTCTAATCAAAAAGAAAAAGTCGAACGATTGACGAAGGAAAAAGAAGAGACTGATGCGACGCTTGTAAAAACGAAAGAAGATTTAGCGTTCTTAAAGCAAGAGATGACATCTAATTCAAGTGGCGAAGAACAAATTACGAATATGATTGAGAAGAAAGCGTATGATCGTAATCAAACTTCGGAGTTAATTCGTTCTCGTCGTGAACAACGCGTATCATTGCAAGAAAGAGTCGAGCATTTAGAGCGCGGTGTGAAAGAAACAATAGGTAAACATAAATATATTCTTGAGATGCTGAAAGATCAAGAAGTGAAAATTAACCGACTTGATGTAGAGCTGGAAAATAGATTGCAACATTTACGTGAAACATATACTATTTCATTTGAAGCAGCAAAACTTAAGTATACAATGATGATGCCTGCAGAAGATGCACGTAAAAAGGTGAAACTAATTAAACTATCCATTGAAGAGTTAGGCGCAGTAAATTTAGGGGCAATTGATGAGTATGAACGTGTAGCAGAGCGCCATACATTCTTATTAGAGCAAAGAGATGACCTAGAACAAGCGAAATCGACATTGCATCAACTTATTACGGAAATGGATGAAGAGATGAAAAAACGCTTTTCTACTACATTCGAAGGGATTCGAACAGAGTTTCAATCTGTATTCTCTGAATTATTCGGAGGTGGAAGAGCGGATTTAGTAATGACGAACCCAGAAGATTTACTAAATACGGGTATTGATATTGTAGCGCAACCACCAGGGAAGAAACTACAAAATTTAGGTTTACTTTCAGGGGGAGAGCGTGCTTTAACGGCAATTGCGCTCTTATTTGGTATTTTAAAAGTACGCCCAGTTCCATTCTGTGTTCTAGATGAAGTGGAAGCAGCTCTTGATGAGGCAAACGTTGCTCGTTTTGCGCAGTATTTAAAGAAATTTAGTGATGAAACGCAGTTTATTGTAATTACACACCGAAAAGGTACAATGGAAGAGTCTGATGTATTGTACGGTGTAACAATGCAAGAATCAGGGGTGTCGAAGCTTGTTTCTGTTCGTTTAGATGATGGCGAAGAACTTGTTGCAAGTAGATAGGAAGGATGGGAAGTATGAGCTTTTTAAAAAAATTAAAAGAAAAAATTTCAAAACAAACGGATACGGTAACAGAGAAGTTTAAACAAGGATTAGAAAAAACGAGAAATTCATTTGCTGATAAAGTAAATGACTTAGTGTACCGTTACCGCAAAATAGACGAAGATTTCTTTGAAGAATTAGAAGAAATTTTAATTAGTGCGGATGTCGGAGTTTCGACAGTGATGGAATTAATTGATCAGTTGAAAGAAGAAGTGCAACGTCGTAACATTCAAGATCCGAAAGAAGTACAGGCTGTTATTTCTGAAAAGCTAGTGGGAATTTACAAAGGTGACAGCGATTTTAGTAATGAAGTTAATATACAAGAGGATCAATTAACAGTAGTTTTATTTGTTGGTGTGAATGGTGTGGGGAAAACGACGACGATTGGTAAGCTTGCACATAAATTTAAATCAGAAGGTAAGTCTGTCCTATTGGCGGCAGGAGATACATTCCGTGCTGGGGCGATTGAGCAATTAGAAGTATGGGGCGATCGTGTTGGTGTAGAAGTAATTAAACAAGGGTCAGGATCTGATCCAGCGGCTGTTATGTATGATGCTGTACAAGCGGCAAAGGCCCGTAAAGTGGATGTATTGCTATGTGATACAGCGGGACGCTTACAAAATAAAGTAAACTTAATGAATGAGTTAGAGAAAGTGAAGCGCGTAATTGAGCGTGAAGTACCAGGGGCTCCTCATGAAGTATTACTTGTTATTGATGCAACAACAGGGCAAAATGGTTTAAGTCAAGCGAAAACATTCCGTGAAGCCACGAATGTTACTGGTATTGTTTTAACGAAGTTAGATGGAACTGCTAAAGGTGGTATCGTCTTAGCGATTCGTAACGAAATGGATGTTCCGGTGAAATTTGTTGGGCTAGGAGAGCAAATGGATGATCTGCAACAGTTTGATCCAGAACAATATGTTTATGGTTTGTTTGCGAACGTAGTAGAAACAGAAGAAGTGTAAGGGAAAGAAGCGGTATTTCCGCTTCTTTTTTTATAAAAATATGTGATGTTAAGAAAAAAACTTGACACTCTTTTATACTCCATGTAAACTAAGTCATGTAAAGGGAAATCACTTAACAAAGGATGATCCAACATGCTCGAGAAAACAACGAGAATGAACTATTTATTTGATTTTTATCAATCGTTGTTAACGCAAAAACAAAGAAGTTATATGTCGCTTTATTATCTAGATGATTTATCTCTTGGTGAAATTGCGGAAGAATTTGATGTAAGTCGCCAAGCCGTGTATGATAACATTAAACGGACTGAAGCGATGCTTGAAGAATATGAAGATAAATTAGTATTACTTCAAAAGTTTCAAGAGCGACAGCGACTTGTTGCAAAGCTAAAACAGCTAATCAGCGAAGAAGAGCATGTAAATGAAGAAATGAAACAAGTTGTTGAAGCTATCGAAAAATTAGATTAGGAGGGCGGCAATATGGCATTTGAAGGATTAGCCGACCGACTTCAACAGACAATGCAAAAAATCCGCGGCAAAGGAAAAGTTTCTGAAGCCGATGTAAAAGAAATGATGAGAGAAGTTCGTCTAGCTCTTTTAGAAGCGGATGTTAACTTTAAAGTAGTAAAAGATTTTATAAAGCGTGTGTCTGAGCGTGCTGTCGGACAAGATGTAATGAAAAGTTTGACACCTGGACAACAAGTAATTAAAATCGTACAGGAAGAACTTACAGAACTTATGGGCGGAGAGCAAAGCAAAATTGCTGTTGCTAATAAGCCACCTACTGTTATAATGATGGTTGGTCTGCAAGGTGCGGGTAAAACAACGACGACAGGTAAGCTTGCAAATTTGCTTCGTAAAAAGCATAATCGTAAACCGATGCTTGTTGCAGCGGATATTTACCGTCCAGCAGCGATTAAACAGCTTGAAACATTAGGGAAGCAATTGGACATGCCTGTTTTCTCCTTAGGAGATCAAGTAAGTCCGGTTGAAATTGCGAAACAAGCGATTGCGAAAGCAAAAGAAGATCATCACGATTACGTTTTAATCGATACAGCGGGTCGCCTGCATATTGATGAAGAACTAATGGGTGAATTAGCGAAAGTCAAAGAAGTTGCGAAACCGGATGAAATTTTCCTTGTTGTCGATGCGATGACAGGACAAGACGCGGTAAATGTAGCACAAAGTTTCCATGAACAGTTAGGATTAACAGGTGTTGTATTAACGAAATTAGATGGTGATACGCGCGGTGGTGCGGCATTATCTATTAAGGCTGTAACAAATACACCAATTAAATTTGCTGGTATGGGTGAAAAACTAGATGCAATTGAAGCGTTCCATCCAGAACGTATGGCATCCCGTATTTTAGGGATGGGCGACGTCTTAACATTAATTGAAAAAGCGCAAGCTACAGTTGATGAAGAGAAAGCAAAAGAACTTGAGCAAAAAATGCGTACGCTTTCGTTTACGCTTGACGATTTCCTAGAACAACTTGGACAAGTGCGTCAACTTGGACCGCTTGACGAATTGTTAGGAATGCTTCCTGGTGCAAATAAAATTAAAGGGCTGAAAAATGCACAAGTTGATGAAAAACAAATTGGTCATATTGAGGCAATTATTCGTTCTATGACTAAAGTAGAACGAGAACAACCGGAAATAATCAATGCTAGTCGTAAAAAGCGCATTGCCAAAGGTAGCGGTACAACGGTACAAGAAATCAATCGTCTAATCAAGCAATTTGATGATATGAAAAAAATGATGAAGACGATGACGGGAATGCAAAAAGGTAAGAAAAAAGGACTAGGTGGATTGAAGTTTCCATTCATGTAAGGAAAAAAGATGGCTCTGTTAAGAAAAAATACTTTACAAAGCAATAGTCTTTTTGCTAATATAATTATCTGTGTGAAATAAATTCGGAGGTGCTTTATAAATGGCAGTTAAAATTCGTTTAAAACGTATGGGAGCTAAAAAAACTCCTTTCTATCGTGTAGTTGTTGCAGATTCTCGTTCTCCTCGTGACGGACGTTTCATTGAGGAAATCGGTACTTACAATCCGGTTGCTCAACCAGCGGAAGTTAAGATCAACGAAGAAGCAGCATTAAAATGGTTAGGAAATGGTGCTAAACCATCTGATACAGTTCGTAACCTTTTCTCTAACCAAGGTATCATGGAGAAATTCCACTTATCTAAACAAGGTAAGTAATTGAGGCAATGACAATGAAAATGTTAGTCGAGACAATTGTTAAACCTCTTGTGGATCATCCTGGAGATGTAAAAGTTACACAGGAACTTTGCAACGGAGAAATAAAGTATCGATTAACTGTACATCCTGAGGATGTTGGAAAAGTCATTGGAAAGCAAGGGAAAGTTGCGAAAGCGATTAGAATGCTCTTGTATTCAGTGGGACATCATAATGATGAGAACGTCACACTGGAAATTCAATAAACGTAAAAAGGGCGAGGAGTTATTTCCTCTCCCTTTTTTAACATTTAAAGAGAAATTGCATGTTCCATATATAAAATGGAAATGCTTAATTTATATAGAAACCAGGGGTGACATACTATTTATGACAAAATGGTTTAATGTAGGGAAAATTGTAAATACTCATGGCGTAAAAGGAGAAATTCGTGTTATTTCTCGTACTGATTTTCCAGAAGAGCGATATAAAGTAGGGAACACGTTATACATATGGGATGAGAAAGGTACAGACTATCTTACAGTGAAGGTAACTTCTCATCGTCAACATAAGACATTTGATTTATTAACACTTGAAGGATACAACAATGTAGATGAAGTAGAGAAGTTAAAAGGTTCTTTAATAAAAGTACCAGAAGAGCAGTTAGGCGAACTAGCTGAAGGTGAATACTACTACCATGAAATTATTGGTTGCAACGTTGTAACGGAAGAAGGAGAAGCGTTAGGAACAATCAAAGAGATTCTATCTCCTGGTGCGAATGACGTTTGGGTGATTAAACGTCCAAAGGGTCAAGATTTGTTAATTCCTTATATTGATGACGTTGTACTTCAAGTTAACATTGAAAATAAATTAGTAACCATTCATGTAATGGAAGGGCTACTATAATGAAAATTGACATTTTAACATTGTTTCCAGATATGTTTACGGGTGTATTTGGTTCTTCAATTTTAAAGAAAGCACAAGAAAAAGAAGCGGTAGAGCTTCGTGTTGTCAATTTTCGTGAGTATACAACTAGTAAGCATAATAGTGTAGATGATTATCCGTATGGTGGGGGCGCTGGTATGGTATTAACCCCACAGCCTATCTTTGACGCAGTAGAAGAGTTAACGAAGGAAACAGACCGTAAGCCGAGAATCGTCTTAATGTGTCCACAAGGAGAGCGTTTCACGCAGAAGAAGGCAGAAGAGCTTGCTGGAGAAGAGCATGTTATTTTTGTATGTGGCCATTATGAAGGATACGATGAACGAATTCGTGAGCATCTTGTAACAGATGAGATTTCTATTGGGGATTACGTATTAACGGGTGGAGAATTGGCTTCTATGGTAGTCACTGACAGTGTTGTACGTCTTTTGCCAGGAGTGCTTGGGAATCAAACGTCACAAGTGGAAGACTCTTTTAGCACAGGTTTGTTAGAACACCCACATTATACACGTCCTGCTGATTTTCGTGGTATGAAGGTACCGGATGTACTAATGTCAGGAAATCATAAAAACATTGATGAATGGCGCCATAAAGAGTCACTACGTCGTACGTACACACGTAGACCGGATTTACTGGAAGAACGAGAATTATCTAAGCAAGAAGAGAAATGGCTGGAACAGATTAAAGAAGACCGATAAGGGCTTGATATATTTTCTATTGCAACAGTCCTAGCAATATGCTATTATAACATTTGTGCTACTGAAATCAGTAGCCGTATTAACGATGTTCCGCTGTAATTTAATAAGACTTTATAAGAGCATCTGTTTAAAGGAGAGAATTTAATATGCAACAATTAATCACAGAAATCACAAAAGGCCAATTGAAAACTGACCTTCCTTCATTCCGTCCTGGAGACACTTTACGTGTACACGTAAAAGTAGTTGAGGGAACTCGTGAAAGAATTCAGCTTTTCGAAGGTGTTGTAATTAAACGTCGTGGTGGCGGAATCAGTGAAACATTCACAGTTCGTAAGATTTCTTACGGTGTAGGTGTTGAGCGTACATTCCCAGTTCACACGCCAAGAATCGCGAACATCGAAGTACTTCGCCGTGGTAAAGTACGTCGTGCTAAGTTATACTACTTACGTAACCTTCGCGGTAAAAAAGCACGTATTAAAGAAATTCGATAAGACATGTATGGGAGCTTGTAAATACACAAGCTCCCTTTTTCCAATCTATATGAAATTTTGGTATAATACGAGCAGCTTACATAACAGTGGAGGGGAAAGCATGAAGAAAGAGAAGAGCTCACTTTGGGAATGGATCAAAGCAATTTTGATTGCTGTTGTATTAGCGGGCGTAATTAGACAGTTTTTCTTTGCCCCAATTCTCGTAGACGGTGTATCGATGTCGCCGACTTTACATGACCGTGATCGAATGATTGTTAATAAAATTGGCTATCACATAGGTGATCCGAAACGCTTTGATATTATTGTATTCCGAGCGACGGAAGAAAAAGATTATATTAAGCGTATTATTGGCCTGCCAGGCGACGAAATCGAATACCGTAATGATAAACTATATGTTAACGGGAAACCTTATGAGGAGCCGTATTTAGATAAGCAGAAAAAACAACTTGCTGACGGACCGCTTACATATGATTTTACTCTTGAAGAAATGACAGGAAAGAAAACTGTTCCAGAAGGTCAATTATTTGTTTTAGGCGATAATCGTCGTTTTAGTAAAGATAGCCGTTCGATTGGTACAATTTCAATGGACCAAGTGATTGGTAAAGCAAATATGCTATATTGGCCGTTAAAAGATGCACGTATTGTGAAATAAAAGAAAAAGAAGGTGGCAACATGGTAATTCAATGGTTCCCAGGACATATGGCAAAGGCTAGACGCCAAGTAACAGAAAAATTAAAGTTAATTGATGTTGTAATTGAGCTTGTAGATGCTCGATTACCTTTATCTTCTCGTAATCCAATGATTGATGAAATTATTACACATAAACCAAGGCTTGTTGTTTTAAATAAAGCGGATATGGCGGATGATCGTCTTACAAAGCAGTGGATTGCATATTTTGATGAAAGAGGTCAAAAGGCAATTTCAATTAATGCGCAAGCTGGACAAGGTATGAAAGAAATTGCAGCAGCTTGTAAAGTTCTTGTCAAAGAAAAATTCGATAAAATGGTTGCTAAAGGCATTAGACCAAGAGCAATTCGTGCTTTAATTGTAGGTATTCCAAACGTTGGTAAATCTACACTAATTAATAAATTAGCGAAGAAGAATATAGCAAAAACAGGAGATCGTCCTGGTGTGACAACGGCCCAGCAGTGGATTAAAGTTGGGAAAGAAATGGAATTATTAGATACACCAGGTATTTTGTGGCCTAAATTTGAAGATGAATTAGTTGGTCTTCGTTTAGCGACGACTGGTGCAATTAAAGATTCTATATTAAATCTACAGGATGTAGCTATTTATGCGTTACGTTTTATGGAAAAACATTATCCAGAACGTTTAAAAGAGCGATATAATTTAAATGACATTCCAGAAGAAATTGTGGAGTTATTTGATGCAATTGGAAAAAATAGAGGTTGCTTAATGGGCGGCGGAATGATTGATTATGATAAAACATCTGAGCTTATACTTCGTGAGCTTCGTGGTGGAAGATTTGGAAAAATGACATTTGAAACACCAGAAGAGTTTGCAGAGCAGATAGAAGATGCGGAAAAAGTAGAAGAAGTATAAGACGTGCGTTTGTACGTCTTTTCTTTTTGGTTACGTTTAAAAGGAGTGTAAATAGATGCAAAAAATGACTATTCATGAAGCGGAATGTTTGCTGCAAGAAATTATGAATGAAGAAGACGAGCGTTTTCAAATGTTAGTGAAAGATGAGCGAAAAGGTGTTCAAAAACTAATTTTGAAGTGGTATAAACAAAAAGAGTTAGCGCAAAAAGAAAGAGAAAAATTTCTAGAAATGTCAAAGTACGAAAATGAGTTACGTGAAAAAGGGCTCACATACATTGCTGGCATTGATGAAGTGGGTCGTGGGCCGTTAGCAGGACCGGTTGTGACGGCGGCTGTCGTCCTTCCAGAAGATTTTTATATTCCAGGATTAAATGACTCGAAAAAATTAAGTGAAGCGAAACGTGAGCGTTTTTATGATGAAATTAAAGAGCATGCAATTGCGATTGGAGTTGGAATTATATCACCACAAGTTATTGATGAAATAAATATTTATCAAGCGACGAAGCAAGCGATGTTAGATGCCGTTGCTAATTTATCATGTACACCAGAATATTTATTAATCGATGCGATGAAGCTTCCTACATCAATTCCGCAAACATCAATCATTAAAGGTGATGCGAAAAGTGTCTCTATTTCAGCTGCATCTATTATTGCGAAAGTGACGAGAGATCGCATGATGAAAGAGTTAGGAGGAAAGTATCCTGCATATGGATTCGAACAACATATGGGATATGGGACGAAACAGCATTTAGAAGCGATTGAAGTACATGGAGTATTAGAGGAACATCGAAAATCATTCGCGCCAATTAAAGATATGATTCAAAAATAAGCTGTATATTCACAGCTTATTTTTTATTTTGGTATATAAACATTATTATTTTCGAAAAAGAATAAAGCGATTTCAGTTTTCTGACACTTTATTGTAGACAGCGTGCCAATCATCTTATACAATGGCAATGTAATGTTTTTTAAACATTAAAAAACTTTTCGAGTAAAACAGGAAAACAGGGGAGGATGGGACCATGAATATCCATGAGTACCAAGGTAAGGCAGTCCTTAGAAGCTATGGGGTTAGCGTTCCGAACGGGAAGGTTGCATTTACAGTAGAAGAAGCTGTAGAAGCAGCGAAAGAATTAGGAACGGAAGTATGTGTAGTTAAAGCGCAAATTCACGCTGGTGGACGCGGCAAAGCTGGCGGTGTAAAAGTTGCGAAAAATTTAGAAGAAGTTCGTACATATGCAGAAAGCATTTTAGGAACTACACTTGTGACGCATCAAACAGGTCCTGAAGGTAAGGAAGTAAAACGCTTACTTATCGAAGAAGGTTGCGATATTAAAAAAGAATATTATGTAGGTCTTGTATTAGATCGTGCAACTTCTCAAGTTGTTTTAATGGCATCTGAAGAAGGTGGAACAGAAATTGAAGAAGTAGCAGAAAAAACGCCTGAAAAAATCTTTAAAGAATATATTGATCCAGCAGTAGGTTTACAAGGTTTCCAAGCGCGTAGAATCGCGTTTAACATCAATATTCCAAAAGAACTTGTAGGACAAGCTGTGAAGTTTATGATGGGCTTATACAGTGCGTTTATCGAAAAAGATTGCTCTATCGCTGAGATTAATCCACTTGTTACAACAGGTGACGGTAAAGTTATGGCGTTAGATGCAAAATTAAACTTTGATTCTAATGCGTTATATCGCAATAAAGATATTTTAGAACTTCGTGATCTTGAAGAAGAAGATTCAAAAGAAATTGAAGCTTCTAAATATGACTTAAACTACATTCCTTTAGATGGAAATATCGGTTGTATGGTTAATGGTGCAGGTTTAGCAATGGCTACAATGGATATCATTAAACATTACCATGGTGACCCAGCTAACTTCTTAGATGTTGGTGGCGGCGCAACAGCTGAAAAAGTTACAGAAGCATTCAAAATTATCCTTTCTGACAAAAATGTAAAAGGTATCTTCGTTAACATTTTTGGTGGCATTATGAAGTGTGATGTTATCGCAGAAGGTGTTATTGAAGCGACGAAGCAGGTAGGCCTTGAGTTGCCTTTAGTTGTACGTCTTGAAGGTACAAACGTAGAGCTAGGAAAGAAAATTTTAAATGAGTCTGGTTTAAATATTGTTGCAGCAGAATCTATGGCAGACGGTGCACAAAAAATTGTTTCACTAGTGGGCTAATAGAAAGCGGGGGAGAAAAATGAGCGTATTAGTTAATAAAGATACAAAAGTTATTGTTCAAGGTATTACAGGTTCTCAAGGGTTATTCCATACAAAGCAAATGATTGAATACGGTACGAAAATTGTAGGTGGTGTAACACCAGGTAAAGGTGGCACTGATATTGAAGGCGTACCAGTATTTGATACAGTAGAAGATGCTGTGAAAGCAACAGGCGCAAACGCTTCAGTTGTATACGTTCCACCCGCTTTTGCGGCTGATGCAATTATGGAAGCTGTTGATGCAAAGATTGATTTAGTAGTATGTATTACTGAAGGAATCCCTGTATTAGATATGGTAAATGTAAAGAGATATATGGCGGGTAAACATACACGTTTACTTGGACCAAACTGCCCTGGTGTCATTACACCTGACGAATGTAAAATTGGTATTATGCCAGGATATATTCACAAAAAAGGTCATGTTGGTATCGTATCTCGCTCTGGTACATTAACGTATGAAGCTGTACATCAGTTAACGCAAGAAGGTATTGGCCAATCTACTGCTGTAGGTATCGGGGGAGACCCTGTTAACGGTACGGACTTTATTGATGCGTTAAAAGCATTTAATGAAGATGAAGAAACGCATGCTGTAATTATGATTGGTGAAATCGGCGGTACGGCAGAAGAAGAAGCAGCAGAATGGGTACAAGCTAATATGACAAAACCAGTTGTAGGCTTCATTGGTGGTCAAACAGCGCCTGAAGGCAAACGTATGGGTCATGCTGGGGCGATCATTTCTGGCGGCAAAGGAACTGCTGCTGAAAAGATTAAAACAATGGAAGCTTGTGGTATTAAAGTAGCGGAAACACCAGCTGTTATGGGTGAAACATTAATCTCTGTTTTAAAAGAAAAGGGATTATTTGAGACTTGTAAAAACTACTAATCTTTTTGAAAGACACCTTCTTATTAGAGGGTGTCTTTTTACACATTTTTTGTTTACATAATCAAAATTATGGGTAAGGAGAATTGAGATGAAAAGAGAACGTTTATTGCACCTTCATTACATGTTGGCGGATCATTGGAAGGCGATGGAGAGACTACTATATGTTGATCCGGAACTGAAGGGAATATACACTTTTAGTCCGAAACAATTTGAATATTACGCTGGAATATCCTCGAAAAAATCTTTAGAACTAGTAAATTTTCTTCAAATTTCAAATCTCCAACAATATGTATCCCAGTTAGAAAAAAAGAGAATATTTTATATAACAATATGGGATAAGGACTATCCACAATTATTGCGAGAAATACAAGATCCCCCTTTTGTTTTATACGGAAAAGGAGAAAGAGATTTTCTAAATAAAGTAAATAAATTAGCGATTGTTGGAACGAGAGAACCGTCTTTATATGGTAAGGAGAGTATGAAGTTTATTTTACAACCTTTACTTGAAAAAGAATGGCTTATTGTTAGTGGGTTTGCAAGAGGGATAGATACAATTGCTCATGAAGTTACAGTAAGGCAGCATTGCCCGACCATTGCAATATTAGGACACGGATTATCTTATATGTATCCAAAGGAGAATAGAGGTTTATATGACACGTGGAAAGATTATATATTGTTATTGACAGAGTATCCGCCCCATTATGTGCCGAAAAAATGGTATTTCCCAAAAAGAAATCGAATTATTAGCGGTATAAGTAAAGGTGTTTTAGTTGTAGAAGCAAAAACGAGAAGTGGATCCCTTATTACTGCAGACCTTGCGCTAGAACAAAATAGAGAGGTGTTTGCGCTTCCTGGACCTATATTTATAGAGAGTGCAGCAGGAACGAATCATCTAATTCAACAAGGCGCCAAGCTAGTAAGAAATGCGGAGGATATCCTTGAAGAAATTTTAAATTAACCATATATTTTTATGTTTTTATTAAACAATTATTGACAAATGGTAGATTGTCGCTGTATGGTATATTCATTCTTGATTGACAAAAACAAGAGAAATCAATAAGATTGATGAAGACTTGAATCCACCTCTTAAGGAGGCACTAGCATGTCAGATTACCTCGTAATCGTGGAGTCGCCTTCTAAGGCGAAGACCATTGAAAAATATTTAGGGAAAAAATACAAAGTCGTCGCGTCCATGGGACATGTCCGCGATTTACCTAAAAGCCAAATGGGGATAGAAGTAAAGAATAACTTCACTCCGAAGTATATTACCATTCGTGGTAAGGGTCCCGTTTTAAAAGATTTAAAATCAGCGGCAAAAAAAGCAAAGAAAGTCTATCTCGCGGCCGATCCGGATCGTGAAGGAGAAGCAATTGCTTGGCATTTAGCAAATACGTTAAATGTGGACGTTGAATCAGATTGCCGAGTTGTATTTAATGAGATTACAAAAGATGCAATAAAAGAATCATTTAAATATCCTCGTGCAATTAATATGGATTTAGTAGATGCACAACAGGCAAGGCGTATACTCGATCGTCTTGTTGGTTACAATATTAGTCCTTTATTATGGAAGAAAGTAAAAAAAGGATTAAGTGCAGGACGCGTACAATCTGTAGCAGTTCGTTTAATCATCGAACGTGAAAAAGAAATTCAAAGTTTTGAACCTGAAGAATTCTGGACAATTAAAACAGAATTTGTGAAAGGGAAAGACACATTTGAAGCAAGCTTTTACGGTGTAGATGGTGAAAAAGTTCAATTAACGAACGAAGCACAAGTGAACGAAATAATCGAAAAGATGAAAGACAATGCGTTTTCGGTTGAAAATGTAACGCGAAAAGAGCGAAAGCGTAACCCTGCATTACCGTTTACAACATCTTCCTTGCAACAAGAGGCAGCGCGTAAGTTAAATATGCGAGCAAAGAAAACAATGATGCTTGCACAGCAGCTGTATGAAGGGATAGATCTTGGAAAACAAGGGACTGTAGGTCTTATTACGTATATGAGAACTGATTCAACACGTATCTCAGAAACAGCTCAAACAGAGGCTCGTGATTACATTACTGAGGCGTTTGGTGCGGAATACATAGGAACAGAGAAGAGGAAAGAAACGAAAAAGTCGAAAGCACAAGATGCGCATGAGGCGATTCGTCCTACTTCGGTAATGAGAAAGCCAGAGGAACTAAAAAGTTTCTTAAGTCGTGATCAACTCCGTTTGTATAAACTGATTTGGGAGCGATTTGTTGCAAGTCAAATGGCATCTGCTATAATGGATACTGTTACAGCGAAACTCATTAATAACAATGTTCAGTTCCGTGCAAGTGGATCAGTTGTAAAGTTCCCAGGATTTATGAAAGTGTACGTAGAGTCGAAAGATGATGGTGCGGAAGAAAAGGATAAGATGTTGCCACCGTTAGAAGTAGGTGAAACTGTATTTTCAAAAGATATAGAACCAAAGCAACATTACACACAGCCTCCGCCGCGTTACACAGAGGCTCGTCTAGTAAGAACACTTGAAGAGCTTGGAATTGGGAGACCGTCTACTTATGTACCGACACTTGAAACAATCCAAAAACGAGGATACGTTGCTTTAGATAATAAACGCTTCGTTCCGACTGAGCTTGGTGGAATAGTAATCGAACTTATTTTAGAGTTTTTCCCAGAAATTATTAACATTGAATTTACTGCCAATATGGAGCAAAGCCTTGATGAAGTAGAAGAAGGAAATGCAAATTGGGTGAAAATTGTTGATGATTTCTACGTAGGATTTGAACCGCGCTTAGAAAAAGCGGAAAAAGAAATGCGTGAAGTGGAAATTAAAGATGAACCAGCTGGGGAAGACTGTGAATTATGTAGTCACCCGATGGTCTTTAAAATGGGTAAATATGGGAAGTTTATGGCTTGTTCAAATTTCCCGGAATGTCGTAATACAAAACCGATTGTAAAAGAAATCGGTGTTACTTGTCCGAAGTGTGATAAAGGGCAAATTATTGAACGCCGTAGTAATAAAAAGAAACGCCTTTTCTACGGATGCGGTACGTATCCAGAATGTGACTTTGTATCTTGGGATAAGCCGATTGGTCGTAAATGTCCGAAGTGTGAAGGTATGCTCGTAGAGAAAAAGTTAAAAAAAGGCGTGCAAGTACAATGTATTTCGTGTGATTATGAAGAAGAACAACAAATGTGAGCGTAACTGCTCACATTTTTTTCGGGAAGAAAAGGAAAGGTGATATATATGACAACACAAGTAGTAAACGTCATTGGCGCAGGTCTTGCAGGAAGCGAAGCAGCTTACCAAATTGCAAAGCGTGGTGTCCAAGTAAAATTATATGAAATGAGACCAGTAAGGCAAACACCAGCTCATCATACAGATAAATTTGCTG
Source organism: Bacillus sp. SRB_331 (assembly GCF_003264175.1). Lineage (NCBI taxonomy): Bacteria > Bacillati > Bacillota > Bacilli > Caryophanales > Bacillaceae > Bacillus > Bacillus sp. SRB_331. The sequence continues at coordinate 185,868 of NZ_NADV01000043.1, forward strand.
AATTAGTATGTAGTAACTCACTTCGCGCAAACACATTGACAAATGCTGTTGGTGTTATTAAAGAAGAAATGCGTCTAATGGATTCTGTCATTATTCGTGCAGCTGATGAGTGCTCTGTACCAGCAGGAGGTGCCTTAGCTGTAGACCGTCATGAATTCGCGGCGAAAGTGACTGAATATGTGAAAAATCATCCGAACGTAACTGTAATGAATGAGGAAATCACTGAAATTCCAGAGGGACCAACTGTTATTGCGACAGGTCCACTTACGTCTCCGGATCTTTCTGCACAATTAAAAAAACTAACAGGTGAAGATTATTTTTATTTCTATGATGCTGCAGCGCCAATCGTTGAGAAAGACAGCATTGACATGAATAAAGTATATTTAAAATCCCGTTATGATAAAGGTGAAGCGGCATATTTAAACTGTCCAATGACAGAAGAAGAGTTTGATCGTTTTTATGAGGCTTTAATTGCTGCTGAGACAGTGCCTTTAAAAGAATTTGAAAAAGAAATTTTCTTTGAAGGTTGTATGCCAGTAGAAGTTATGGCAAGTAGAGGAAGACAGACGTTAGTATTTGGACCGATGAAGCCTGTTGGGTTAGAAGATCCGAAAACAGGGAAAACACCGTATGCGGTTGTTCAGTTACGTCAAGATGATGCAGCAGGAACATTATATAATATTGTAGGTTTCCAAACACATTTAAAGTGGGGGCCACAAAAAGAAGTGTTACAGCTAATTCCAGGACTAGAAAACGCAGAGATTGTACGTTATGGTGTAATGCATCGTAATACGTTTATTAATTCGCCTAATTTACTTCGTCCAACATATCAATATAAACAACGTGATGATTTATTCTTCGCTGGTCAAATGACTGGTGTAGAGGGTTATGTTGAATCAGCAGCATCAGGATTATTAGCGGGTATTAACGCTGCTCGACTTGTACAAGGTGAAGAGCCAGTTGTATTACCACCTGTAACTGCAATGGGAAGTATGGCAAATTATATTACTGCGACAAATGCGAAAAACTTCCAGCCAATGAATGCAAACTTTGGTTTATTTACACCGTTAGAGAAGAAAATTAAAAAGAAACAAGAGCGAAATGAAGCATATGCTACACGTGCTTTGGAAACAATTCAAAATTTTGTAAATATTTAATTAAATTTCTTGCAAAGGCTACTAAGTTGTGATACGATTTAGTAGCCTTTATTGAGGTGAATTATATGGATGTGAATGTGAAGAAATTGTTACAATTATTCGTTGGATATTTACAAATTGAAAGAAATTATTCAAAATATACAATTGCAAGTTATCAAAATGATTTAGAACATTTTGTGCAATTTATGGAGCGAGAAGGCATATCCTCTTTTTTAGATGTTACATACGCGGATGTTCGTTTATACTTGACGACGTTGCACGATCAGAAGTTAGCCCGTAAATCTGTCGCAAGGAAAGTATCAAGCTTACGAAGTTTATATCGTTTTTTGATGCGTGAAGGTTATCAAAAAGATAATCCGTTTGCACTTGCGTCACTTCCCAAGAAAGAATTGTCAATCCCAAAGTTTTTATATGCTGAAGAGTTAGAGGAATTGTTTGAAGTTTCTGATACAGGGGCGCCATTAGGTCAAAGGAATCAAGCTTTATTAGAGTTGATGTATGCAACTGGGATTCGTGTAAGCGAATGCGTTAATTTGCAACTTACCGACATTGACTTTGCAGTGGGAACAATTTTAGTGATGGGAAAAGGGAAAAAACAAAGATATATTCCGTTCGGAAGCTATGCACAAGATGCTTTAATTACTTATATAGAGAACGGGAGAAAACAGTTAGCTCAAAAGACTGAAGAACAATCTCATATGGTATTTTTAAATGCGAAAGGTAAGCCGTTAACAGATCAGGGTGTACGTTATGTTTTGAACGAACTCATTAAGAAAGCTTCACTTACAATGCGGATAAGTCCCCATATGTTAAGGCATACATTTGCTACACATATGTTAGATGAAGGAGCGGATTTACGTACTGTGCAGGAGCTATTAGGTCATGAGAATTTGTCAACCACACAAATTTATACGCATGTCTCTAAAGAAAGATTGCGTTCTGTGTACATGAAGCATCACCCGCGGGCATAAATTGCTTTTAAGGCTATAAAAACATATAAAGGAGTTTTTTCTATGGGAAATTTCCACGCTACAACGATATTTGCAGTTCATCATAATGGAGAATGTGCAATGGCTGGAGATGGTCAGGTAACGATGGGGAATGCTGTTGTAATGAAACATACAGCTCGCAAAGTTCGCAAACTTTTCCAAGGGAAAGTTTTAGCTGGTTTTGCAGGATCAGTTGCTGATGCATTTACTCTTTTTGAAATGTTTGAAGGGAAATTAGAAGAGTATAATGGCAACTTGCAGCGTGCTGCAGTTGAGATGGCGAAACAATGGCGTGGTGATAAAATGCTACGTCAGCTAGAAGCAATGCTCATTGTCATGGATAAAACAACGATGCTCCTTGTTTCAGGTACAGGAGAAGTGATTGAACCAGATGATGGTATTTTAGCAATTGGTTCAGGCGGACATTATGCACTTGCTGCTGGTCGTGCTTTAAAGCAACATGCAAGTGAACATTTAACAGCGAAACAAATTGCGAAGGCCAGTTTAGAAATTGCAGGCGATATTTGTGTTTATACGAACCACAACATAATTGTTGAAGAATTGTAGAATCGTAAGGGAGGCATTTTATATGCATTTACATTTTACTCCGCGTCAAATTGTGGAAAAATTAGATCAATACATCATCGGTCAAAAAGATGCAAAGAAAGCGGTTGCTGTAGCTCTACGAAATCGATACCGTCGCAGTAAATTAGTTGAAAATTTACGTGATGAAATTGCACCTAAAAACATTTTAATGATTGGACCGACAGGTGTTGGTAAAACAGAGGTAGCACGGCGAATGGCGAAACTCGTTGGAGCACCTTTTATTAAGGTTGAAGCGACGAAATTTACAGAAGTTGGATATGTGGGTCGAGATGTAGAGTCGATGGTCCGTGACCTTGTTGAAACGTCTGTTCGTATTGTGAAAGAGGAAATGGTAGTTAAAGTTCAAGATAAAGCAGAAGAGCAAGCGAATCAACGTCTTGTTGAAATTTTAGTGCCGAGTCCGGAGAAGCAATCTGGATTTAAAAATCCATTAGAAATGCTTTTTGGTGGTAATCAAAATTCAAACCAAACATCTGATGCGCAGGAAGATGATGAAATCGAAAAGAAACGTCAAGATGTGGAAAGAAAGCTTGCGGCAGGCCTTCTTGAAGATGAAGTGATATCGATCGAAGTGACGGAACAACAGTCTTCTATGTTTGATATGTTGCAAGGAACTGGCATGGAGCAAATGGGAATGAATTTCCAAGATGCACTAGGAAGTATCATGCCGAAAAAAACGAAAAAACGTAAACTTTCTGTAAAAGAAGCAAGAAAACTCTTGACAAATGAAGAGGCACAGCGCTTAATTGATATGGATGAAGTTACACAAGAGGCTGTTTATCGTGCTGAACAGCTCGGGATTATTTTTATCGATGAAATTGACAAAATTGCTGGTAAGCAGTCGAATAGCGTAGATGTATCGCGTGAAGGTGTGCAACGTGACATTTTACCGATTGTAGAAGGATCGAATGTAGCAACGAAATACGGATCAGTAAAAACGGATTATATTTTATTTGTTGCAGCTGGAGCGTTCCATATGTCTAAACCGTCGGATTTAATTCCGGAATTGCAAGGGAGATTTCCGATTCGAGTAGAATTAACAAAATTATCGGCGGATGATTTTGTTAAAATATTAATCGAGCCTGACAATGCGCTAATTAAACAGTACACGGCGTTATTAGCGACTGAAGGTATAGAAATTGAATTTTCAGACGAAGCTATTCGTAAGATTGCTGAGATTGCTTATCAAGTTAATCAGGATACAGATAATATTGGAGCGAGAAGACTTCATACTGTTATGGAGAAGCTCCTTGAAGATTTATCGTTTGAGGCATCTGAAATTACGTTAGAGAAAATAACGATAACACCTCAATATGTTGAGGGAAAATTAGCGACAATAGCTAAAAATAAAGATGTGAGCCAGTTTATTTTGTAATAGTGTCATCAGGTGACTCGCCCTAGTTTCCAAGTGATGAAAAAATATGTAAGTAACATGTAGGAGGAAATTTTGAAATGGAATTATTAGCAAAAACGAGAAAATTAAATGCGTTATTACAGAGCGCAGCAGGAAAGCCTGTAAACTTTAGAGAGATGTCTGACACAATGTGTGAAGTAATTGAAGCGAACGTGTTCGTTGTAAGTCGTCGCGGTAAATTATTAGGATATGCGATTCACCAACAAATCGAAAACGAACGTATGAAGCACATGCTTGCAGAGCGTCAATTCCCAGAAGAGTATACGCAAAGTTTATTCAATGTTACAGAAACATCTTCAAATTTAGGTGTGGATAGTGACTACACAGCATTCCCAGTAGAAAATAGAGAATTATTCGGTCAAGGTTTAACTACAATCGTACCAATCGTTGGTGGCGGTGAGCGTCTAGGTACACTAGTATTAGCTCGTCTTGGTCAAGAGTTCTTAGACGATGATTTAATTCTTGCTGAATACAGCTCAACTGTTGTAGGTATGGAAATCTTACGTGAAAAAGCAGAAGAAATCGAAGAGGAAGCACGTAGTAAAGCTGTTGTTCAAATGGCGATTAGCTCATTATCTTACAGTGAGTTAGAAGCAATCGAGCATATCTTCGAAGAATTAAATGGAACAGAAGGTTTACTTGTTGCAAGTAAAATTGCTGATCGCGTAGGAATTACTCGTTCGGTAATCGTAAATGCACTACGTAAATTAGAAAGTGCTGGTGTTATTGAGTCTCGCTCTTTAGGTATGAAAGGAACATACATTAAAGTGCTAAACGACAAGTTTCTACAGGAACTTGCTAAATTAAAAACAAACTAATTTATAAAAAAACTCTCCTCGCTTGAGGAGAGTTTTTTGTTTTTTTAAGTGAATGATTTCGCTTACGTAAGGCGTCATGACAACATTCATTAGAAAACTATTAATTAACCTTCAATTCCTTGCTTAAAGGAATTGAAGGTTGGTAATACTAGGGTTTGAGCGTGAAAAAAAGAAAGTTTTACATTGTTCGCATTTTCGACTTGATTGTAATATTTCAGTATGATATAGTAAGCAGTGGTGTCAGTACAAAGTACACACGTTTACTGATTTAAGTGTTGGTGCTACGTTCGTAGTTTCGCTTAGAGATGAAGTAAACGGAGGATATCAAAAAAACCATTTAGGAGGAACTAAATTATGTCAGTAATTTCTATGAAACAATTGCTTGAAGCTGGTGTTCATTTCGGACATCAAACTCGTCGTTGGAACCCAAAAATGAAGCGTTACATCTTCACAGAGCGTAACGGTATCTACATCATCGACTTACAAAAAACTGTGAAAAAAGTTGAGGAAGCTTACAGAACGATGCGTGACATCGCTGCTGAAGGTGGAGACATTTTATTCGTAGGTACTAAAAAACAAGCACAAGAAGCTATTAAAGAAGAAGCAACTCGTGCTGGTATGTACTTCGTTAACCAACGTTGGTTAGGTGGAACTTTAACAAACTTCCAAACAATCCAAAAGCGTATCAAGCGTCTTAAAGATATCGAAAGAATGCAAGAAGATGGTACTTTCGAAGTACTTCCTAAGAAAGAAGTTGTTCAACTTAAAAAAGAGTTAGAGCGTCTTGAGAAATTCTTAGGCGGTATTAAAGATATGAAAGGTCTTCCAAGTGCATTATTCATAGTAGACCCTCGTAAAGAGCGTATTGCAGTTGCTGAAGCACGCAAATTACACATTCCAATCATCGGTATCGTTGATACAAACTGTGATCCGGACGAAATCGATCACGTTATTCCAGCAAACGATGATGCAATTCGTGCTGTAAAACTTCTTACATCTAAAATGGCAGACGCGATCCTTGAAACAAAACAAGGTGAAGAAACTGTTACTGCGTAACAAATTTGGAAAGGTGATAAGGGGTTCGGCCTTTTATCACCTTTTTTAAGGTATAAACACCTTTATAAAAGGTATAAATACATATTTTAGGAGGATGAAAAATATGGCAATCACTGCACAAATGGTAAAAGAACTTCGCGAAAAAACTGGCGCAGGTATGATGGACTGCAAAAAAGCTTTAACAGAAACTAACGGCGACATGGAGAAAGCAATTGACTTCTTACGTGAAAAAGGTATTGCGAAAGCTGCTAAAAAAGCAGACCGCATCGCTGCTGAAGGTTTAACTTTCATCGAAACAAACGGTAACGAAGGTTTAATCTTAGAATTAAACTCTGAGACTGATTTCGTTGCGAAAAACGAAGGTTTCCAAGCGTTAATTAAAGAATTAGCTGCTCACTTATTAGCTAACAAACCTGCTAACGTTGAAGAAGCTATGGCTCAAACAATCGAAGGCGGCAAAACAGTAGAAGAGCACATCAACGAAGCAATCGCTAAAATTGGTGAAAAACTTACACTTCGTCGTTTCGAAATCGTATCAAAAACTGATGCTGATGCATTCGGCGCTTACCTACACATGGGTGGACGTATTGGTGTATTAACAGTTCTTGAAGGTTCTACTGACGAAGCAGCTGCTAAAGATGTAGCAATGCACATCGCAGCAGTTAACCCTAAATACATCGACCGCGATGCTGTAACAGCTGAAGAAGTTGAGCATGAGCGTCAAGTATTAACACAACAAGCTTTAAACGAAGGCAAGCCTGAAAAAATCGTTGCGAAAATGGTAGAAGGCCGTCTTGGCAAATTCTTTGAAGAGATTTGCTTACTTGACCAAACATTCGTTAAGAATCCTGACATGAAAGTTCGTCAATTCGTTGAGTCTAAAGGCGGAACATTAAAAGGATTCGTTCGCTACGCTGTTGGTGAAGGTATCGAAAAACGCGAAGACAACTTTGCTGAAGAAGTAATGAACCAAGTAAAAGGTAACAACTAATACAGATTAGGGAACACATTGTGTTCCCTTTTTTAAAATAAAGATGTAAGCAATTGGAGGTTCATTATGAGTAAACCGAAATATAATCGTGTCGTTTTAAAGCTGAGCGGAGAAGCTTTAGCTGGCGAGCAAGGATTTGGAATTAACCCAGCTGTTATTAAGTCAGTTGCGGAACAAGTGAAAGAAATTGCAGAACTTGATGTAGAGGTTGCTGTTGTTGTTGGTGGCGGTAACATTTGGCGTGGGAAAATTGGAAGCGAAATGGGCATGGATCGTGCAGGAGCAGATTACATGGGCATGTTAGCAACAGTTATGAATTCATTAGCTCTTCAAGATAGCTTAGAGAATATTGGAATTCAAACTCGCGTACAAACTTCAATTGAGATGCGTCAAGTGGCAGAGCCTTACATTCGTCGTAAAGCAATTCGTCACTTAGAGAAAAAACGTGTTGTTATCTTTGCTGCAGGTACAGGTAACCCATACTTCTCTACAGATACAACAGCAGCATTACGTGCAGCTGAAATCGAAGCGGACGTTATTTTAATGGCGAAAAATAATGTGGATGGCGTATATAGTGCAGATCCATCTATTGACCCAACAGCTACGAAATACGAAACACTTACTTACTTAGATGTATTAAAAGCAGGTTTAGGTGTAATGGATTCTACAGCTTCTTCTTTATGTATGGATAATGATATTTCATTAATTGTATTCTCGGTTATGGAAAAAGGTAACATTAAACGTGCCGTTTTAGGCGAAAATATTGGAACAGTTGTAAGGGGGAAATAAATTATGGGACAACAAGTATTGAAGTCTTCAAATGAAAAAATGGAAAAAGCAGTTGCTGCTTATTCTCGTGAATTAGCAACAGTTCGCGCTGGTCGTGCAAGCGCGTCTGTATTAGATAAGGTACAAGTTGATTACTATGGTGCACCAACACCAGTTGTGCAATTAGCGAACATTACAGTTCCAGAAGCACGTTTGCTTGTAATTCAACCTTATGATAAAACTTCTATCGGTGATATTGAAAAAGCAATTTTAAAAGCAGATTTAGGCTTAAACCCTTCTAATGATGGAACTGTAATTCGTATTGCATTCCCTGCATTAACAGAAGAGCGTCGTCGCGATCTTGTAAAAGTTGTGAAGAAATATGCTGAGGAAGCAAAAGTTGCTGTTCGTAACGTACGTCGTGACAGTAATGATGACCTTAAGAAGCTTGAAAAAGCTGGCGACATTACAGAAGATGATTTAAGAGGATATACTGAAGATATCCAAAAAGAAACAGATAAATATATTGCAAAAGTTGACGAAATCGCAAAAAACAAAGAAAAAGAAATTATGGAAGTGTAATAGCGATAATTTCGCAAATATGACCCTCTTCTTAAGGGGGTCTTTTTACACTTTTAGGCATACGTCTGCTTGTTGGAGGGTGTGAATGATGTTTAAAAAGTTTCCTTTTTTTAAAAGTAAAAAGGTCACATCGTTTGATCATCTCATTGAAAAAGTGAAAAAAGGATATATCCCAGAACATATTGCTATTATTATGGATGGTAATGGAAGATGGGCAAAGAGAAGAGCCATGCCTCGCATTGCTGGTCATCATGAAGGTATGCAAGTTGTGAAGAAAATCACAAAATTTGCAAGTAAGCTTGATGTGAAAGTATTAACTCTTTATGCTTTTTCGACTGAGAACTGGAAAAGACCGAAAAAAGAAGTTGATTATTTGATGAAGCTTCCAGAAGAATTTTTAGGTGCATTTTTACCAGAGTTGATTGAAGAAAACGTACAAGTCCGAGTAATAGGGCAAAAAGATCGTCTTCCTACGCATACGCGCAGAGCGATGGAAAAAGCCATGGAAGATACGAAAGAGAATACGGGATTAATTCTTAATTTCGCGTTAAACTATGGAAGTCGAGATGAAATCGTTTCTGCTGTGCAACATATGATGAAAGATAGTGAGGAAGGAAAAATTCGTTCGGAAGAAATAAGTGAAGAAAAGATTTCTTCTTACTTAATGACGAGTTCTTTACCTGATCCAGAGTTGTTAATCCGTACAAGCGGAGAGCTACGTATTAGTAATTTCATGTTATGGCAAATTGCTTATTCGGAATTTTGGTTTACAGATGTGTATTGGCCAGATTTTACCGAGGAACATTTGCTAAATGCGATTACAGACTTTCAACATAGAGGGCGCAGATTCGGAGGCGTGTAGAAAGAGAGGGTTTGGTAGTGAAACAGAGAATTATTACTGGAGTGATTGCTGCCGCGCTATTCATTCCCATCGTAATTTACGGTGGCGTGCCTTTTACAGTTTTAGTGTATGCACTTGCTTCTATAGGTTTATATGAATTAATTCGTATGAACAAGCTTACGCTTATTTCGGTACCAACAGTTTTAGCTGCAGTATTATTGTGGATTATTTTAATTCCGAGTAGTGCATCAGAACTGTTTACGTGGATTGGGTTAGGTAAATTAGAAATCACATTTGTGATTGTTTTATTACTTTTATCATATACAGTCCTTTCTAAGAATACATTTACTTTTGACAATGCTTCATTTTTACTTATGGCAACGACATATGTTGGAATGGGATTCTTATATTTAAATGAAACGAGAATATTAGGAATCAAATATGTGTTCTGTGCACTATTTGTCATATGGGCAACTGATTCAGGTGCATATTTCATAGGGAAAGCATTTGGAAAAAGAAAATTATGGCCAGAAATTAGTCCGAATAAAACGATTGAAGGTTCATTAGGCGGTATTGTTTGTGGAATTGTTGTTGCACTTGTTTACAATATGTTCTTCCCAGTTGAAGCGAATGTAGGAGTTTTAATCGTTCTGACGATTATCATTTCTATTTTTGGACAAATTGGTGATTTAGTGCAATCTGCATTTAAACGCCATTATGGTGTAAAGGATTCAGGTACAATTTTACCTGGACATGGTGGTATTTTAGATCGAACAGATAGTTGGTTATTTGTGTTACCAATTCTATACTTCTTATTACAATACAATTAATAAATGAACGAGGGGTTGGAGTCATGAAAAACATTAGTTTACTAGGTGCAAGCGGATCAATCGGTACACAAACATTAGATGTGTTACGCTCGCACCCAGACCAATTCCGTCTCGTTGCTTTTTCTGTAGGGAAAAATGTTGATTATGCAGTAAAGGTAATTCAAGAATTTTCCCCGCAAATTGTCTCTGTGCAAAGAGAGGAAGATGTTTTAAAATTACAAGCTGTTTCTGGTAATACAAAAGTAGTATATGGTAGCGAAGGCTTATTAGAAGTAGCGCTGCACCCAGATACAGAAATTGTAGTGAATGCTGTTGTAGGTAGCGTAGGGTTGTTACCGACACTCCGCGCAATTGAGGCGAAAAAAACAATTGGAATTGCAAATAAAGAAACGTTAGTAACTGCAGGGCATCTTGTAATGGAAGCAGCACGAAAACATAATGTATCGTTACTTCCAGTAGACAGTGAACATTCAGCTATTTTTCAATGCTTGAATGGTGAAAATGAAAAAAGAATCTCTCGCTTAATTATAACTGCTTCAGGCGGAAGTTTTCGTGATAAAACGAGAGATGAATTGCATCAAGTGACCGTAGAAGATGCACTTCGTCATCCAAACTGGTCAATGGGTTCGAAAATTACAATTGATTCTGCTACAATGATGAATAAGGGGCTAGAAGTAATTGAAGCACACTGGCTTTTTGGTATCCCTTATGAGCAAATCGATGTTGTTCTACATAAAGAAAGTATTATTCATTCTATGGTTGAATTTGAAGATCGTAGTGTAATGGCACAGCTTGGCTCACCTGATATGCGAGTACCGATTCAATACGCGCTTACATATCCTGATAGATTGCCTCTTTCAGACACGAAACAGTTAAATTTATGGGAAATGGGAACATTGCATTTTGAGAAAATGAATCAAGAGCGTTTCCGTTGTCTACGTTTTGCGTATGAAGCTGGAAAGACAGGTGGAAGTATGCCGGCTGTAATGAACGCGGCAAATGAAGTAGCTGTTGAAGCTTTTTTACAAAAGAGAATTGGTTTCTTAACAGTGGAAGACCTCATTGAAAAAGCAATGCACCATCACACTGTCATTGCACGTCCGAGCTTAGAGGAAATTCAGGAAATTGACGCAGCCACAAGACGGTTTGTGATGGAACAAATTTAGCAAAGGTGGTTATGGAATTGAATACAGCGATTGCCTTTATATTAATTTTCGGTGCACTCGTATTTTTCCATGAGCTAGGGCATCTATATTTCGCAAAAAGAGCAGGTATTTTGTGCCGCGAGTTTGCGATTGGTTTTGGTCCGAAAATATTCTCATTTGAAAAGAATGAAACGGTGTATACGATTCGATTACTGCCCCTTGGTGGCTATGTAAGAATGGCTGGCGAGGATGCGGACACAGTTGAGTTAAAACCTGGAAAAAAGGTTGGACTTGTATTAAATGAAAAAGACGAAGTTGTGAAATTAGTTTTTGACGGACATGAAAAATATCCAAATGTTCGTGTCATTGAAGTCGAACAAGCTGATTTAGAGCATAATCTTACAATTTTGGGTTATGAAGAGTACGAGGAAGAACTGCAAACATTCCGAGTGAATGAAAAAGCTCGTATCATTTCTGCGGGAGAAGAAATTCAAATCGCTCCGTACAATAGACAATTTGGCTCTAAAAAATTGGGCCAACGTGCTCTAACAATCTTTGCAGGTCCTGCAATGAACTTTATTCTAGCATTTGTTATTTTTGTGATTCTTGGATTTGTACAAGGAGTTCCTGTTGACAAACCAATGGTCGGAAAAGTAATGGAGAATAGTGCTGCAGAACAAGCTGGATTAAAAGAAAACGATACGATTCAAGCAATCAATGGGAAGAACACTAGTACATGGAAAGATGTTGTAACGATTGTACGTGAAAACCCAAATAAAGAAATTACGTTACATGTAAAGCGTGATAGTGAGCAATTTAATGTGAAAGTAACACCAACGCTTGATAAAGAAGGAAAAGACGAAGTTGGTAGAATTGGTGTTTATTCTCCTGTAGAGAAAACAGTGATGGGTTCTATTAAATCAGGGTTTGAACAAACATACGAATGGACGAAACTAATTTTTGATTCTCTTGTGAAATTAGTAACGGGTCAATTTTCTATTAATGAGTTGTCAGGTCCAGTAGGAATTTATAATCTAACAGATCAAGTTGTAGATTATGGATTTACGCGTGTACTAAGTTTAGCGGCAGTTTTAAGTATTAACCTTGGTTTATTTAATTTATTACCAGTCCCAGCTTTAGACGGTGGACGTTTGTTCTTCTTCTTAATTGAAGCATTACGAGGAAAACCAATTGATCGTCAAAAAGAAGGAATGGTTCACTTTATTGGGTTTGCATTATTAATGTTGCTTATGTTAGTTGTAACATGGAATGACATCCGTAAGTTTTTCTTGTAAAATAAGAAGAAGTTTATAATGAAATAGAGCTCATAGAATAAAATCCCTCACCTAACTCGAGGTGAGGGATTTTATTGCGTGTAAGAGTAAAATGAAGAGGTGCGAATAAATGAAACAAAGTATGGTATTCAGTCCTACATTACGTGAAGTTCCAGCAGATGCTGAAATTAAGAGTCATCAATTATTACTTCGCGCAGGGTTTATGCGTCAAAATGCTTCTGGTATTTATAGTTTTCTACCATTTGGTTTAAAAGTGTTACACAAAGTAGAACGTATTGTTCGTGAAGAAATGGAGCGCGCAGGGGCAGTAGAACTATTAATGCCAGCTATGCAAGCTTCTGAATTATGGCAAGAATCAGGTCGTTGGTATTCTTACGGATCAGAATTAATGCGTATGAAAGATCGTAATGCTCGCGAGTTTGCGCTAGGGGCAACTCATGAGGAAGTAATTACAGATCTTGTACGTGATGAAATTAAATCATACAAAAAACTACCATTAACATTATATCAAATTCAAACAAAATTCCGTGATGAGCAAAGACCACGTTTCGGTTTATTACGCGGAAGAGAATTTTTAATGAAAGATGCGTATTCTTTCCATGCAACACAAGAAAGTTTGGATGAAGTATATAGCGGTTTATACAAAGCGTATTCTAATATCTTTGCTCGTTGTGGTTTGAATTTCCGTGCAGTTATAGCTGATTCTGGAGCAATGGGTGGAAAAGATACACACGAATTTATGGTGTTATCTGATGTAGGTGAAGATACAATTGCGTATTCTGATACATCTGATTATGCGGCAAATATTGAAATGGCTCCTGTTGTTGCTACGTATACGAAGAGTGATGAAGCCGAAAAGGCACTTGAAAAAGTAGCAACTCCAGATCAAAAAGCTATTGAAGAAGTATCTGCATTCTTAAATATCGCAGCGGAAAAATGCATTAAATCTATGGTGTTTAAAGTAGATGCGAAATTAGTAGTAGTACTTGTTCGTGGCGATCATGAAGTCAATGATGTAAAAGTGAAGAATGTATACGGAGCTTCAGTCGTTGAGCTTGCTTCACATGAAGAAATAAAAGAGTTATTAAACTGTGAAGTGGGTTCTTTAGGACCGATTGGTGTTACAGGGGATATCGAAATTATCGCTGACCATGCTGTAGCATCAATTGTCAACGGATGTTCAGGAGCGAACGAAGAAGGATTCCATTATGTAAATGTAAATCCAGAACGTGACTTTAAAGTAAGTCAATATACAGATTTACGCTTCATCCAAGAAGGAGACCAATCTCCAGATGGAAATGGAACAATTCTTTTCGCACGTGGAATTGAAGTTGGTCATGTATTCAAATTAGGAACTCGTTATAGTGAAGCAATGAACGCAACGTTCCTAGATGAAAACGGAAAAACAAAACCACTTATTATGGGTTGTTACGGTATCGGTGTATCTCGTACAGTGGCAGCAATTGCAGAGCAGTTTAATGATGAGAATGGTTTAGTTTGGCCAAAATCTGTTGCACCGTTCCATGTGCATGTAATTCCAGTAAATATGAAATCTGATGCACAACGTGAAATGGGTGGAAATATCTATAACTCATTACAAGAGCAAGGATACGAAGTATTACTAGATGATCGTGCAGAACGTGCAGGTGTTAAATTTGCAGATGCAGATTTATTCGGCCTTCCAGTTCGTGTTACAGTTGGTAAAAAAGCAGATGAAGGTATTGTAGAAGTGAAAGTACGTGCTACAGGCGAGTCTGAAGAAGTGAAAGTAGAAGAACTTCAAACATATATTGCTAATATTTTAAAATAAGAAGAGGTACCTCGTAATGAGGTACCTTCTCTTTCTTTGTAAACGTATTTTGTAAAAGAAGAAGGAAGAAATCTTTCTTTGTAGTACGTTTCAATTTATAATAGCAAATGGAAGGAGAGTGCTTATGTCATTAACAAATGAACAACAAGAGCGATTTCAAATTTTGCTCCAACAGTTGCAAATACCAGAAGACCTTATAAATCAATATTTACATGGCGGTGGTATTGAAAAGCTAGTTATTGATAAAGCGAATAAAAGTTGGCATTTTGACTTACAAGTGCCACGTATTTTGCCGACAGAATTATATGAGTTGCTAGAAACAAAGCTTAAGCAATCATTTTCTCATATTGCAAGAACAACATTTGCATTAGAAGCAGAGAATAAACAATTTACAGAAGAAGAAGTGAAGGCATATTGGCCGCTTTGTACAGAACGAATTACATTTTCACCTATGTTCGCGTACTTAAAGAAGCAACTTCCGCAGGTCAATGGCGTGAAGTTGCTATTAAATGTGAATAATGAGCTGGAATCTACTACTTTAAAGAAAAACGTTGCGAAACCAGTAGGTGATCAATACGAAGCTTTTGGATTCCCGCGTTTTCAGTTAGACACACATATAAAGCAAAATGCAGAAGAAATGCAAAAGTTTCGTGAGCAAACACAGGAAGAAGATCGTCAACGAGTTATACAGGCTATGGAAGAGATGGCTAAAAGGCAAGCTGAAGAAAGTGATGTTGTTCACGAAGGACCAGTTGTGCTTGGTTATCTTATTAAGCCAGATGAAGAGATTACGCCGCTGCGTGAAATTCAAGATGAAGAAAGAAGAAAAACCGTTCAAGGGTATGTTTTCCATGTAGAGACGAAAGAACTTCGTAGCGGACGTACGTTATTAACTTTAAAGATAACTGACTATACGGACTCTATTATGATTAAGATGTTCTCACGTGATAAAGAAGATATCCCGATGTTACAATCCTTGAAAAAAGGAACTTGGGTAAAAGCGCGTGGTTCAGTTCAAAATGATACATTCGTGCGTGATTTAGTTATGATCGCAAATGATATAAATGAAATAACGGGACCTTCTCGTAAAGATAAAGCAAAAGAAGGGGAAAAAAGAGTAGAACTTCATCTTCATACTCCAATGAGTCAAATGGATGCTGTTACTTCTGTTTCTAAGCTCGTTGCCCAAGCTGGAAAATGGGGGCATGAGGCTATTGCAGTTACAGACCATGCTGTTGCACAGTCGTTCCCAGAAGCATATTCTGCTGGTAAAAAGGCTGGAGTTAAAGTTCTATATGGTGTAGAAGCAAATTTAGTTAATGATGGTGTGCCGATAGCATATAACGAAGCACATCGTCTACTTGCAGAAGAAACATATGTTGTCTTTGACGTTGAGACAACAGGGTTATCTGCTGTATATGATACAGTCATTGAGTTAGCTGCTGTAAAGATAAAAGGTGGAGAAATTATTGATCGCTTTGAATCTTTCGCAAATCCTCATCAACCATTATCGGCGACGATTATTGAATTAACAGGTATTACAGATGATATGTTAACTGATGCACCAGAAGTGGACGAAGTGTTTAAAAAGTTTGAGGAATGGATGGGTGACCATACACTTGTTGCTCATAACGCAAGCTTCGATATGGGCTTTATTAACGTAGGTTTTAAAAAGGCTGGGATAGAAAAAACGAAAAATCCAGTTATTGATACGTTAGAACTTGCACGGTTCTTATTCCCAGAAATGAAAAATCATCGATTAAATACGATGTGTAAAAAGCTTGATATTGAATTAACGCAACATCACCGTGCGATTTATGATACAGAAGCAACGGGATATTTACTTGTGAAGATGTTAAAAGATGTGATTGAAAAGGGATTTGAATATCACGATCAACTAAACGATAGTATGGGACAAGGGGATGCGTATAAACGTGGGCGTCCAAGTCATATGACGTTACTTGCCACATCAGATGTTGGATTGAAAAACTTATATAAACTTGTTTCATATTCTCACTTGAATTACTTTTATCGTGTACCACGTGTACCACGATCACTATTAAAAAAATATCGCGAAGGCATTTTAGTAGGAACAGCTTGTGACAAAGGTGAAGTGTTTGAAGCTATGATGCAAAAAGCGCCTGAAGAAGTAGAAGAAATTGCACAGTTTTACGATTACATTGAGGTTATGCCTCCAGAAGTGTTACGTCATTTAGTGGAACGTGAACTCGTTCGAGATGAAGGACAGTTAAAAACAATAATTTCTAACTTAGTAAAACTAGGTGAGACGTTAGATAAGCCAGTTGTTGCTACTGGGAATGTGCATTATTTAGATCCAGAGGACGCGATATATCGGAAAATTTTAGTCAGTTCGCAGGGAGGAGCTAATCCGTTAAATCGCCATTCATTACCGCCTGTACATTTCCGTACAACAAATGAAATGCTAGATTGTTTTTCATTCTTAGGTGAAGACAAAGCGAAAGAAATTGTTGTGACAAATACACACAAGATCGCATCATTAATTGGTGATGTTCGTCCAGTAAAAGATGATTTATACACACCGAAAATTGAAGGTGCTGATGATGAAACACGTGATATGAGCTATATAATGGCAAGAAGTATCTATGGAGATGAACTACCGGAAATTGTAGAAGCTCGTTTGGAAAAAGAATTGAAAAGTATTATTGGACATGGATTCGCTGTTATTTATTTAATTTCACATAAGCTTGTGAAAAAATCGTTAGTGGACGGTTATCTAGTAGGTTCGCGTGGATCGGTAGGTTCATCATTTGTTGCAACGATGATGGAAATTACAGAAGTAAACCCATTACCACCGCACTATGTATGTCCAAAGTGTAAACAATCAGAGTTCTTTAATGACGGTTCTGTAGGTTCTGGTTTTGATTTACCAGATAAAGAATGCCCAACATGTAATGTTCCATATGTGAAAGATGGGCATGACATTCCTTTCGAAACGTTCCTTGGATTTAAAGGGGATAAGGTACCGGATATCGATTTGAATTTCTCCGGAGAATACCAACCACGCGCCCATAACTATACGAAATTACTGTTCGGTGAAGATTATGTATACCGCGCAGGAACAATTGGTACGGTTGCGGAAAAAACCGCTTATGGGTATGTGAAAGGCTATGCTAATGATCATAACTTAACAATTCGAAATGCAGAGATTGATCGCTTAGTTGCGGGATGTACAGGTGTAAAGCGTACGACCGGACAGCATCCAGGTGGTATTATCGTTGTACCAGATTACATGGATATTTTTGACTTTTCACCAATTCAGTTTCCGGCTGATTCAATAGGTGCTGAGTGGAGAACAACGCACTTTGACTTCCACTCAATTCATGATAATTTATTGAAACTTGATATATTAGGACACGATGATCCGACTGTTATTCGTATGCTTCAAGATTTAAGTGGTATTGACCCGAAAACAATCCCAACGGATGATCCAGAAGTAATGAAAATTTTCTCTGGTCCAGAGTCTTTAGGGGTAACGGAAGAACAAATTAACTGTAAAACAGGTACACTTGGTATACCAGAGTTTGGTACGAAATTCGTAAGACAAATGTTAGAAGAAACGAAACCAACGACGTTTTCAGAGCTTGTCCAAATTTCTGGACTGTCCCATGGTACAGATGTATGGTTAGGTAATGCGAATGAATTAATTTATAACGGTACGTGTACACTGAGTGAAGTTATCGGTTGTCGTGATGACATCATGGTATATTTAATTTATCAAGGCTTGGATCCATCATTAGCCTTCAAAATCATGGAGTCGGTGCGTAAAGGTAAAGGTGTACCAGAAGAATGGGAAGAGGAAATGAGAAATAACAATGTACCAGGTTGGTATATTGATTCATGTAAGAAGATTAAGTACATGTTCCCTAAAGCCCATGCGGCTGCTTACGTACTTATGGCTGTACGTATTGCATACTTTAAAGTACATTTCGCACTTTTATTCTATGCGGCATATTTTACAGTTCGTGCAGATGACTTTGATGTAGAGGCGATGGCGAAAGGTTCAGCATCCATACGTGTAAAAATTGATGAAATTGCACAAAAAGGATTGGATGCAGCACCGAAAGAGAAGAGTTTATTAACGGTACTAGAAATGACACTTGAAATGTGTGAGCGTGGTTATTCATTCCAAAAGGTTGATTTATACCGCTCGCATGCAACCGAATTTATAATTGATGGGGATACTTTAATTCCTCCATTTAATGCAGTTCCTGGTCTTGGTACAAACGCAGCTTTCAGTATTGTTGAAGCTCGTAAAAATGGTGATTTCTTATCAAAAGAAGACTTACAGCAGCGCAGTAAGGTTTCTAAAACGATTATTGAGTATTTAGATGGTCAAGGTTGTCTAGGAGATTTACCGGATCAAAACCAATTGTCACTGTTCTAATAGGTAGGAAAAATCTTTGCAAATCAACATTTGCTATGGTATACTATAAACCGAGATAACCATGTCATGTATATTTTGTGAAAAAGAGAGTGGGGAAACCCACTCTTTCGTGTTACTATCTACATTTTGCTTATGTAGATAGTAAAGATATTTCTGTCGTATATACATATTTTGTTACAAGTTTTACTTCTTAAATTTGGTAATACTAAGACAGATATTCCCTGCTTAACGGCAGGGGCTTTTGTTAGCTAACGAGAAAGAATAAGATAGACCGTCTTTATGAACGGGATCTTTTCTTGTAAATGGTACATGGCGGCAGGAAGGAGGCTGTTTATGGATAAGAAAGTCACAGAAATTGTAGAAGCATTTGCGCAGCCAATCGTTGAAGAGTTAAATCTTGAACTTGTAGATGTAGAGTATGTGCAAGAAGGACAAGACTGGTTCTTACGCGTATTCATCGATTCTGAAAAGGGAGTCGAAATTGAAGAATGCGGTGCGGTAAGTGAACGTTTAAGCGAAGCTTTAGATAAAGAGGATCCAATTCCTCATCTTTACTTTTTGGATGTATCATCTCCTGGAGCGGAACGTCCATTAAAGAAAGAGAAAGACTTCCAGCAAGCGGTAGGAAAACAAGTGGCAATTAAAACATATAAGCCGATTGATGGTGAGAAGATGTTTGAAGGAAAGCTACTTTCCTACGACGGTAATACAATTACACTACTATTAACAATTAAAACACGTAAAAAAGAAATCCAAATTCCAATGGATAAAGTTGCAAATGCGCGACTTGCTGTTACGTTTTAGTAAGAAGGGGGATCTTCATGAGCACTGAGTTGTTAGATGCTTTGCTCGTATTAGAATCAGAAAAAGGTATTAGCAAAGATATTATTATTGATGCGATTGAAGCAGCATTAATCTCTGCTTATAAACGCAATTTTAACCAAGCACAAAACGTTCGTGTGAGCTTTAACCCAGAAGTGGGAACAATTCAAGTTTTAGCACGTAAGGACGTTGTAGATAATGTGTTTGATCCACGTCTTGAAATCTCTGTAGAAGAGGCAAGACAAATTAATCCAAACTACCAAGATGGTGACGTACTAGAAATTGAAGTAACGCCAAAAGATTTTGGTCGTATTGCAGCGCAAACTGCAAAACAAGTTGTAACACAACGAGTTCGTGAGGCGGAACGTGGTGTAATTTATTCAGAATTTAGTGATCGTGAAGAAGACATTATGGTTGGTATTGTACAGCGCCAAGATGCTCGTTTCATCTATGTAAGCTTAGGTAAAGTAGAAGCTTTATTACCTGTAAGTGAGCAAATGCCAAATGAGCAATATAAACCACATGATCGTATTCGCGTATTTATTACAAAAGTAGAAAAGACAACAAAAGGACCACAAATTTACGTATCACGTACACATCCTGGTCTTTTAAAACGTTTATTCGAAATGGAAGTTCCAGAAATTTATGATGGAACTGTAGAAATTCGCTCTGTAGCACGTGAAGCAGGCGACCGTTCTAAAATTTCTGTATATGCAGAGAATATCGATGTTGATCCAGTAGGTTCTTGTGTAGGACCGAAAGGACAACGTGTACAACGTGTTGTAGATGAACTAAAAGGTGAAAAGATTGACATCGTTCGCTGGTCGAATGACCCAGTTGAATATGTTGCAAATGCTTTAAGTCCATCACAGGTTGTTAAAGTACTTGTAGATGAAGCAGAGAAAGCAACAACTGTTGTTGTTCCAGACCACCAGCTTTCATTAGCGATTGGTAAGCGTGGACAAAATGCGCGTCTTGCAGCTAAATTAACAGGCTGGAAAATTGATATTAAAAGTGAGTCTGATGCGAAACAACTTGGTATTGTGACAGAAGAAGATAGCGTAATCGCATTCGGATTCGATTCAGCTGAAGACGAAATCGAATAGAGGTGATGAGTATGAGCAATCGAAAAGTTCCGTTACGAAAATGTATTACGACGCAAGAGATGAAATCAAAACGAGAGCTAGTTCGCATTGTTCGTTCCAAAGAGGGCGAAGTGTCTATTGATTTATCAGGAAAAAAATCAGGACGAGGTGCATATTTATCAAAAGATAAAGAAAGCATTATTCAAGCCCAAAAGAAAAACATTTTGGAACATCATCTAAAAGCGAAAATCGACAGTTCTCTGTACGAAGAGCTTCTTGAGCTTGTTGAGAAGGAGTCGAAATAAGTGTCTGATTGGAAATCATTTTTAGGACTAGCAAACCGCGCTCGAAAAATTATTTCGGGTGAAGAACTCGTTTTAAAAGAAGTACGAAGTGGCAAAGCAAAGCTAGTATTGCTTTCTGAAGATGCGTCAGCGAACACTACAAAACGTATCATTGATAAAACCACGTACTACAACATACCAATGAGAAAAGTCGAAAATCGACAACAATTAGGGCATGCGATTGGGAGAGACGAGCGAGTCGTTGTAGCTATTTTAGATGAAGGCTTTGCGAAAAAGCTACGTAGCATGCTCGATACAAATTACCGGGGGTGAAGGTATGAGTAAAATTCGAGTACATGAATATGCAAAAAAAAATAATATCTCAAGTAAAGATCTTATGACAAAACTAAAAGAGATGAATATCGAGGTTTCGAATCATATGACAATGTTAGAAGATGAAGTAGTAAACAAATTAGATAATCAATATAGCGCTGGAGCGGAAAAACCTTCTGTTGCAGATGAGTTTGAAGTAGAAGAGAAAGTTGTTCGCAGTAAAAAGAACAGCAATAAGAATAAGAAAAAAGGCAAAGCAAATGAAGATAAACGTCAAGATAACTTTGCTGGAAGACAACAAACACCAATAGTAGAAACACCAGATAAAATCACTTTCTCTGGAAGCCTTACAGTAGGTGACCTTGCTAAAAAGTTAAGCAAAGAGCCATCTGAAATTATTAAAAAGCTCTTCATGCTAGGAATTATGGCGACAATTAACCAAGACTTAGATAAAGATACAATTGAGTTAATTGCTACTGATTACGGTATTGAAGTAGAAGAAGAAGTAGTTGTAAGTGAAACTGAATTTGAAACATTCATCGATGAGCAAGATGATGAAGAAAACTTAAAAGAACGTCCAGCTGTTGTTACAATTATGGGACACGTTGACCATGGTAAAACAACATTGCTTGACTCTATCCGTAATTCAAAAGTAACTGCTGGCGAAGCTGGTGGAATTACTCAGCATATCGGTGCATACCAAGTTGATGTAAATGATAAGAAGATTACGTTCTTAGATACACCAGGTCACGCGGCATTTACAACAATGCGTGCTCGTGGTGCACAAGTAACAGATATTACAATTCTTGTTGTTGCAGCTGATGACGGTGTTATGCCACAAACAGTTGAAGCGATTAGCCATGCGAAAGCAGCTGGAGTACCAATTATTGTTGCTGTGAATAAAATGGATAAACCAGCGGCAAATCCTGATCGTGTAATGCAAGAATTAACAGAATATGAATTAGTTCCAGAAGCTTGGGGTGGAGACACGATTTTCGTACCAATTTCTGCAATTCAAGGCGAGGGAATTGACAACTTACTAGAAATGATCCTTCTTGTGAGTGAAGTAGAAGAATATAAAGCAAATCCAAATCGTTATGCAGCTGGTACTGTAATTGAAGCACAGCTTGATAAAGGTAAAGGAACTATCGCGACATTACTTGTTCAAAACGGTACACTTCGAGTTGGAGATCCAATTGTTGTTGGAACATCATTCGGTCGTGTTCGTGCAATGGTAAGTGATATTGGTCGTCGTGTAAAAGTTGCTGGTCCGTCAACTCCTGTTGAAATTACAGGTTTAAATGAAGTGCCACAAGCGGGAGATCGTTTCATGGCATTCGCTGATGAGAAGAAAGCTCGTCAAATCGGTGAATCACGTGCACAAGAAGCGTTAGTTGCACAACGTGGTGAGAAATCTAAATTCAGCCTGGAAGATTTATTCCAACAAATCCAAGAGGGCGATGTAAAAGAAATTAACTTAATTGTGAAAGCAGACGTACAAGGTTCTGTAGAAGCAATGGCAGCATCACTTCGTAAAATTGATGTTGAAGGCGTAAAAGTGAAAATTATCCATACAGGCGTAGGTGCGATTACAGAATCTGATATTATTTTAGCTTCTGCATCTAATGCAATTGTAATTGGATTTAACGTACGCCCTGATGTGAATGCGAAGCGTACAGCTGAATTAGAGAAAGTTGATGTTCGTTTACACCGTATTATCTATAAAGTAATCGAAGAAATTGAATCAGCAATGCAAGGTATGCTGGATCCAGAATTCGAAGAAAAAGTAATCGGTCAAGCGGAAGTTCGTCAAACATTCAAAGTAACAAAAGTTGGAACAATCGCAGGTTGTTACGTAATAGACGGTAAAATTACACGTGATAGTGGCGTTCGTATTATCCGTGATGGCGTAGTAGTGTTCGAAGGAAAACTTGATACGTTAAAACGTTTCAAAGACGACGTAAAAGAAGTTGCACAAAACTATGAGTGTGGTATTACAATTGAGAGATATAATGATCTTAAAGAAGGGGACATCATTGAAGCATACGTTATGGAAGAAGTGAAGCGATGATTATCGCTTCACTCTCATTCGAGTGTATGATTTACGATGTGCATTCTTTAAAAGAGAAACGAGCAATTTTGCAACGTGTGTTAACTCGTGTGAAACAGCGCTATAATGTAGCTGTTTCTGAAGTTGGGCATCAAGATGTATGGCAACGTACAGAAATTGCAATTGTTTCCGTATCCTCAAATCGTGTTGTCTGTGAAAAAGAAATGAATCGTGTACTTGAGTATATCGATTCATTTCCTGAAATTGAACGTACGATAACACATTTGGAATGGTATTGAATGAGGTGAAGAGTTATGAAATTACGTGCGAACCGTGTGGGCGAGCAAATGAAAAAAGAATTAGGCGACATTATCAGTCGTAAAATTAAAGACCCACGTATTGGATTTGTTACAGTAACAGATGTACAAGTGAGTGGGGATTTACAAATTGCTAAAGTATACATTTCTGTTTTAGGTGACGAAGAACAGAAAGAAAATACATTAAAAGGTTTAGCGAAGGCAAAAGGCTTTATTCGTTCAGAAATTGGCCAACGTATTCGTCTTCGTAAAACACCAGAAATTACCTTTGAGTTTGATGAGTCTATCGGATATGGTCATCGAATTGATACACTTTTACATGAAATTAATAAAGACGGTAAACGTGAAGAATAATGGATAGACATTTGTCTATCCATTTTTTCAATGTAAAATAAGTTTTGCATAATTGCAATTACTACAAAAGAATAATGATGAGGTGAGTATATGGAAGGTGTAGTATTATTACATAAGCCAAAGGGAATGACATCACATGATTGTGTGTTCAAATTAAGAAAGATATTGCGTGAGAAACGAATTGGTCATACAGGGACACTGGATCCAGATGTAACAGGAGTATTACCTATTTGCGTTGGGCGTGCAACAAAAATTGCGCAATTTTTAACAAGTGAAACAAAAACATACGAAGGTGAAGTGACATTAGGATTTTCAACAACAACAGAAGATGCTTCTGGTGAAGTTGTGGAGAAACAAGATGTAAATCGTGTCATTACACGTAAAGAAGTAGAAGAGGTACTAGCGGAATTAACAGGGACAATTGAACAAATGCCGCCGATGTTCTCAGCTGTAAAAGTTAACGGGAAGAAACTATACGAATATGCAAGGGCAGGACAAGAAGTTGAACGTCCAGTTCGTACAATTACAATTCATGAATTTGTATTACTTGATGAACGTGAAGTTTTTGAAGGGGAAAATATTTCATTTCGTTTCCGTGTAACGTGTAGTAAAGGAACATATGTAAGAACACTAGCAGTAATGATAGGTGAAAAACTTGGATTTCCATCACATATGTCTCACCTTGTAAGAACAGCATCTGGTGAATTTTTACTAGAAGATTGCATATCATTTGAAGAAATTGAAGAAAACGTGCAAAATGGAACAGTAGAGTCTATTTTCATCTCAATTGATGAGGCGCTAAGTAAGTTTCCAAAAATGGTTGTAGATGAAAAGCAAGCTGAAAAAATAAAGAACGGTATGTTCTTAAAGAATGAATTAGAAACAACAGCACCATTTATTACAGTATTTGATAAAAATGATCGTTGCTTAGCAATTTATGAGCATCACCCAAAACACCCTGGAATGCTAAAGCCAATGAAAGTACTTGTGAATAATCAAGAACTAAAGCTATAATGAATTATTGGAAGGATTATTACAGAAAAAGGTGAATTCAAGCGTGAAACTTATTCATTTAACTCATCCACATGAACAAAATAAAATAGAATTACCACCTACTGTAATGGCATTAGGATATTTTGATGGCATTCATTTAGGACATCAACGTGTGATTCGAACAGCGAAAAAAATAGCGGATGAAAGAGGATGTAAAAGTGCTGTCATGACGTTCCATCCACACCCATCTGTTGTATTAGGAAAAAAAGAAGCGCATGTGGAGTATATTACACCGATGCGCCTTAAAGAAGAAATCATCGCAAGTTTAGGAATTGATATCTTATATGTGGTGAAATTCGATGAGCCATTTGCTGGATTATTACCACAGCAGTTTGTCGATGAGTATATTATTGGTTTAAATGTAAAGCATGTAGTAGCAGGCTTTGATTATTCATATGGACGTTTAGGAAAAGGGAAGATGGAGACTTTACCATTTCATGCAAGAGGGGAGTTTACACAGACCGTGATCGAAAAAGTTGAATATCAAGAAGAAAAAGTAAGTTCTACTTCATTACGAAAGTTAATTCGAAACGGTGAAATGGAACAAATTCCATCTATTTTAGGGAGAGCTTACACGGTAGAAGGAACAGTTGTACACGGTGATAAGCGTGGACGTCAAATTGGTTTCCCAACTGCAAATGTAGGTTTAAGTGATGAATATTTGTTGCCACCTGTAGGTGTATATGCGGTAAGATTGAAGGTTCATGATGAATGGCATGATGGTGTATGTAATATCGGATATAAACCAACTTTCAAAGAGAATGAGCGTCAATTATCTATTGAAGTGCATCTATTTGAATTTAATAAAGACATATACGATCAAAGTGTTACAGTGGAATGGCACATGCGTATAAGAGAAGAAAAAAAGTTTAATGGAATTGATGAGTTAGTTGCTCAAATCGCTCAAGATAAAAAGGTTGCCCAAGAATATTTTGCGAGCGTAAAGAATATACTTGCTTTTTCAAATGAAAAGTAGTATTCTATGTTATGTACTTTATGACAACCATTACTTGGCATTGCGACTCACCGATGCTTGCTAGGTAACTGGGGGTTTAATTATTAGGAGGTGAAATAGGATGGCTTTAACACAAGAGCGTAAAAATGAAATCATTGCACAATTTAGAACTCATGAGACTGATACTGGTTCTCCAGAGGTTCAAATTGCTGTCCTAACGGAGCAAATTAACACTCTAAACGAGCACTTACGTACTCACAAGAAGGATCATCATTCACGTCGTGGTCTATTAAAGATGGTTGGTAAACGTCGTAACTTACTTACTTACCTTCGTAATAGCGATATCACACGTTACCGTGAATTAATCACAAAGCTTGGCTTACGTCGATAGTCAAAGAAGCGGGAATATTCCCGCTTTTTTGTTAGGTAAAAATATATCTTCTACTCTTTATAGCTTACTTAATTTTCGGCAATACTAGAGGAAAGAATATTGTGATATACTATCCATTTACATAGAAGAATTGAATATTTTAAATTGAGAGGGGTACTTAAATGAGTCAGGAAAAGCAAGTCTTCTCGATAGATTTAGCTGGTCGTCAGCTAACAATTGAAACAAGTCAGCTTGCAAAACAAGCAAACGGAGCAGTATTAGTAAGATACGGCGACACAGCAGTTCTATCTACAGCAACTGCATCAAAAGAGCCAAAAAATGTAGATTTCTTCCCGCTTACAGTAAACTATGAAGAGCGTTTATATGCAGTTGGAAAAATCCCAGGCGGTTTTATTAAGCGCGAAGGCCGTCCAAGTGAAAAAGCAATTTTAGCAAGTCGTTTAATTGACCGTCCAATCCGTCCACTTTTCGCAGATGGTTTCCGTAATGAAGTACAAGTTGTCAGCATCGTAATGAGTGTTGATCAAGACTGTTCTTCTGAGATGGCAGCTATGCTTGGTTCTTCATTAGCATTATCTATTTCAGATATTCCATTTGAAGGTCCAATCGCAGGTGCGACAGTTGGTCGTATTAATGGCGAGTTCGTTATTAATCCAACAGTAGAACAGCAAGAACAAAGTGATATGCACCTTGTTGTAGCTGGTACGAAAGATGCAATTAACATGGTTGAAGCAGGAGCGGATCAAGTACCTGAAGAAACAATGTTAGAAGCAATTATGTTTGGACACGATGAAATTAAACGTCTAATTGCATTCCAAGAAGAGATTGTACAAGCTGTCGGTAAAGAGAAAACAGCAGTGAAACTTTATGAAGTGGATGCTGATTTGAACCAAGCTGTACGTGAAATGGCTGAGACAGATATGCATTCTGCAATTCAAGTGCACGAAAAACATGCACGTGAAGATGCAATTAGCGTAGTGAAAAAGCGTGTAATTGAGCATTACGAAGCTGAGGAAGCGGATGCTGATACATTAGGACAAGTAAGTGAGATTTTATATAAAATTGTAAAAGAAGAAGTACGTCGTCTTATTACAGTTGAAAAAATCCGCCCAGATGGTCGTAAAGGTGACGAAATTCGTCCTTTAGCATCAGAGGTTGGCATTTTATCTCGTACACATGGTTCTGGTCTATTCACACGTGGACAAACGCAAGCATTAAGTATTTGTACATTAGGTGCATTAGGCGATGTGCAAATTTTAGATGGTCTAGGTGTAGAAGAGTCAAAACGCTTTATGCACCATTATAATTTCCCTTCATTTAGTGTTGGTGAAACAAGACCAATGCGTGGACCAGGTCGTCGTGAAATTGGTCACG
Source organism: Bacillus sp. SRB_331 (assembly GCF_003264175.1). Lineage (NCBI taxonomy): Bacteria > Bacillati > Bacillota > Bacilli > Caryophanales > Bacillaceae > Bacillus > Bacillus sp. SRB_331. The sequence continues at coordinate 213,614 of NZ_NADV01000043.1, forward strand.
GAGCACTAGGAGAACGTGCTCTTGAACCTGTACTTCCATCTGAAAAGGATTTCCCATATACAGTTCGTCTTGTATCTGAAGTATTAGAGTCAAATGGTTCTACTTCACAAGCGAGTATTTGCGGTAGTACATTAGCGATGATGGATGCGGGTGTACCACTTAAAGCACCAGTTGCTGGTATTGCAATGGGTCTAGTGAAATCTGGTGAGCATTATACAATTTTAACAGATATTCAAGGGATGGAAGACCATTTAGGTGATATGGACTTTAAAGTAGCAGGTACTGCAAAAGGTGTAACTGCACTACAAATGGACATTAAAATTGATGGTTTATCTCGTGAGATTTTAGAAGAAGCATTACAACAAGCGAAAGTTGGTCGTATGCACATTCTAAATCACATGTTATCTGTTATCGCTGAACCTCGCATTGAGTTATCTGCGTATGCTCCGAAGATTATTACAATGGCAATTAACCCAGATAAAATTCGTGATGTTATTGGACCAAGTGGTAAACAGATCAATAAAATCATTGAAGAAACTGGCGTTAAAATTGACATCGAGCAAGATGGTACAGTATTCATTTCATCAATTAATCAAGAGATGAATGAAAAAGCGAAGAAAATTATCGAAGATATCGTTCGCGAAGTACAAGTAGGCGAAATCTACTTAGGAAAAGTTAAACGCGTTGAAAAATTCGGTGCGTTCGTTGAATTATTTAGCGGTAAAGATGGACTTGTTCACATTTCTGAACTTGCACTTGAGCGTGTAGGTAAGGTAGAAGACGTTGTGAAAATCGGTGATGAGATTTCAGTTAAAGTTATCGAGATTGACAAACAAGGTCGTGTAAACTTATCTAGAAAAGTATTGCTAAAAGAAGAGCAAGAAAAAGAAGCAGCTAAAGAAGAAGCAGCTAAAGAAGAAAACGCACAAGAGCAACAATAAGTGAAAGCCAGTTTAGCTGGCTTTTTTTGTTATGTAAAAAATGTGATTTATTTAGATTTTTATGTGAGTATAGGTATAGTTTTCATCATAACGCTCAAATTAACAAAGATAAGAAGAAAATGGTTTCTTTTTTATAGTTAATGGGAGGGTTTATATGAAAGCTCGTATATTAGCGTACATATTTATATTTTCTTTATATATGGGTTGTGGCTCTTATTCCGTTTTTGCGCAGGATAACTTGCATGAAGAGATTCAAAAGCATGCAAAACAGTACGAGATTATGCCGCAAAATGCGATGATTGATAAGATTTGGAAGGCGACGCCTGGGTATAATGGAAAACAAGTGGATATAGAAGCGTCCTATAATAATATGAAGAAAATCAAGAAGTTTGATCAAAAACAACTTGAATTTAAGGAAGTATCACCGAGTGTTCACTTAGAAGATTTACCACCAGCTCCCATTTATCGAGGACATCCAAATAAAAAGATGGTGGGATTAACAATTAATGTGGCCTGGGGTAATGAGTATTTGCCACGTATATTAGAGATATTGAAAAAACATGATGTGAAGGCGACTTTCTTTTTAGAAGGACGCTGGGTGAAAGAAAACTTACGATTTGCCAAAATGATTGTCGATGCAAATCAAGAAGTAGGAAATCATTCTTACACACACCCTAATATGAAAACGCTGTCTACAGATGAAATACGAGATCAATTACAAAAAACGAATCGAATGATAGAAGCAGCTACAAATCAGAAAGTGAGATGGTTTGCTCCGCCAAGTGGAAGCTTTCGGGATGAGGTAGTAAAAATAGCGGATGATTTCCAAATGGGGACGATTATGTGGACTGTAGATACAATTGATTGGAAGCGGCCAGAACCGGGTGTGCTATTGCAGAGAGTAATGCGAAAAATACATCCAGGTGCTATTGTGCTAATGCATCCTACTTCATCTACAACAGAAGCGCTAGATACTATGATTAAAAATTTAAAGGAACAAGGATATAAAGTGGGGAATATTACAGAATTACTAGATGAAAAACGTGTGGATTAAATACATTTGCATGACATTCATCTCTAAACTTGTTATCATTAAATAATAGCAATTATTTAGAGAAACTGGCATTAGGAGGAAAGTTTTTGATTAAAAAATATACGTGTAAAAATGGTGTAAGAATTGTTATGGAGAATATACCAACTGTACGCTCGGTTGCGATTGGTATATGGATCCACGCAGGTTCAAGAAATGAAAATGAAAAAAATAATGGGGTTTCACACTTTTTGGAACATATGTTCTTTAAAGGGACAGAAACGCGAAGTGCAAGAGAGATTGCAGAATCATTTGATAGCATTGGTGGACAAGTAAATGCTTTTACTTCAAAAGAATATACATGTTACTATGCGAAAGTGCTAGATGAGCATGCTAAATATGCATTAGATGTTTTAGCAGATATGTTCTTTAATTCAACATTTGATGAGGAAGAACTGAAAAAAGAGAAGAATGTTGTATGTGAAGAAATAAAAATGTACGAAGATGCGCCAGATGATATTGTGCATGATATGTTAACGAAAGCAACATATGAAACGCATCCGCTTGGATATCCTATTTTAGGAACAGAAGAAACGCTTGAAACATTTACAGGTGATACGTTACGTCAATATATGAAAGATCATTACACACCTGAAAATGTTGTTGTATCAATTGCAGGGAATATTGATGAATCATTTTTACAAACTGTAGAGCAATATTTCGGTAGTTACGAAGGGACAACAAATCGTGAACAAGTACATAGCCCAATCTTCCATTTCAATAAAGTAGCACGTAAGAAGGAAACAGAACAAGCTCATTTATGTTTAGGATATAAAGGCTTGCAAATGGGACACGAAGATATTTATAACTTAATTGTATTAAATAATGTTTTAGGCGGTAGTATGAGTAGCCGTTTATTCCAAGAAGTACGTGAGCAACGTGGATTGGCGTACTCAGTATTCTCTTATCACTCTTCTTATGAAGATACAGGAATGTTAACACTTTACGGTGGAACAGGTAGTAAACAATTAGATACACTGTATGAAACAATGCAAGAAACGTTAAATACGTTGAAAAATACAGGTATTACAGAAAAAGAGCTTGTTAACAGTAAAGAACAATTAAAAGGAAACTTAATGTTAAGTTTAGAAAGTACGAATAGTCGTATGAGCCGTAATGGTAAAAACGAATTGCTTCTTCGTAAACATCGTTCTCTTGATGAGATTATTGAAAGTGTAAACACTGTAACAAAGCAAAATGTAGACGAGTTAATTCGCAATATGTTTACCGATGAATTCTCTGCGGCACTTATTAGTCCAGATGGAAAACTGCCAAAAGGAATGAAACTTTAATCGATCTTGTAATTCATTCGCTTTCGGAAATAACCGTATCTCTTTTATATGAGATACGGTTATTTTTTTTATATATGCAGAATAGGTACTTATTATAGGATAACCTTCATAAAAAGTAGGATAGGGGGAGATTTAATGCGTTTAAGTGAATTAAGTGGCAAAGAGATTGTGGATTTAGAAAGAGCAGAAAAAATGGGAGTTTTAGGTCATGCAGATTTAGAAATTGATGAGAGAGATGGAAAAATACAAGCGCTTATTATACCTGCTGGGAAATGGGGAGGTTTTAAAAGAGAACAGCAAGAAGTGAGAGTAGAATGGAGCAAAATAAAGAAGGTTGGAAATGATATGATACTTTGCGATCTTACGAACCATTCAAGATCATAGTGAAAGATGACCATTTTGGTTGTCTTTTTTTTATCTTTATATAAAGAAGATAAATCACGTGTGCTTTTTGTTTTTCAATCACCTCAAACTCGTACATTACATATGATGTGGAGGAAAAAGAAAAAGTAGGCATTTTTCTTATAAATGAAAGAAAAAGAAGGTGAATTAGGGAATGTTGACTGAGATGCATATTGCTGTCATAGGAGGAGATGCACGGCAGCTAGAAGTAATTCGCAAGCTAGTCGAACTGGACGCGAAACTTTCATTAATAGGGTTTGAACAGTTAGATCATGGCTTCACAGGGGCAGCAAAGGAAAGTATACAAGATTTAAATTTCACTTCTTTAGATGCAATTATTTTGCCGGTTGCAGGGACGAATGCCAGAGGAGAAGTAGATACTATTTTTTCAAATGAGAAAGTTTCCATAACGAAAGAACAAATTGAAAAGACGCCAGAAAACTTCACTATATATTCAGGTATTGGTACACCTTACTTGGAAAATCTCGTAGCTACTACAAATCGCAAACTTGTAAAATTATTTGATCGTGATGATGTTGCAATCTATAACTCTATTCCGACCGTAGAAGGTACACTAATGATGGTTATTCAACATACTGATTACACAATTCATGGATCGAATGTAATGGTTTTAGGATTTGGTAGAACTGGTATGAGTGTTGCAAGAGCCTTTCAATCATTAGGAGCACATGTCAAAGTTGGAGCGAGACGTTCGGAACATATTGCTCGTATTACAGAAATGATGTTTTCTCCTTTTCATATGCAAGACATAGAGAAAGAAGTAGGTAATATCGATATTGTTATTAATACAATTCCGCATCTCGTTGTGACAGCGAATGTTATTTCAAAAATGCCAGCTCATACGCTAGTTATTGATTTAGCTTCTAAGCCAGGTGGCACGGACTTTCGCTATGCGGAGAAGCGTGGAGTGAAGGCATTATTAGCACCTGGTCTTCCTGGGATTGTTGCACCGAAAACAGCAGGACAAATATTAGCGAATGTTCTTTCTCAGTTATTAATAGCAGATGCAATCGCAAAGGAGGATGATGAGAAATGAGTTTGAAGGGAAAACGAATTGGTTTCGGATTTACAGGGTCACATTGTACGTATGAAGAAGTTATGCCACATTTAGAGAAGTTAATTGCAGAAGGTGCAGAAGTACGTCCCGTTGTTTCTTATACTGTCCAATCAACAAATACTAGATTTGGCGAAGGGGAAGAATGGATTAAAAAGATCGAAGAAATAACCGGTTTTAAGGCAATTAATTCAATCGTTGGCGCAGAGCCACTAGGACCGAAAATCCCACTAGATTGCATGGTGATTGCACCACTAACAGGGAATTCGATGAGTAAATTTGCAAATGCAATGACAGACTCTCCAGTATTAATGGCAGCAAAAGCGACGCTTAGAAATGGGAAGCCTGTTGTGTTAGCTGTTTCGACGAATGATGCGTTGGGGCTTAATGGAGTAAATCTAATTACACCAACAAGGTGACGACAAAGCACGAACGCTTATATGTCGCCATCTTGAGGAAGCTTAGGGTAAAGCACAAGTTCGAAATCATCGAGCCTTTGCCACTTTTCTTTCTTATAAACAGCCTTTTCTAAAACCGACTTTAGGAGGCTGTTTTTCTTTTTGGGATCATCTGTTTTAAAGTACAAATCAAGAACATGCTCCACTTGAGGTATTGTATCTTTCTTCACTTTTTCCTTCTTAATTTCTGTTTTAATTTCTTTCTTTAAGTTTTCCATCGTGGAAGTAATTTCATTGATACGGTCGGAAATGACTTGCGAACGTTCTAAAAACATATCGACGGTGTAAACGCCACGCTCTAATAAATCGTGTAAATTATTTTTTTGTTTTTGGACATCCACTAATTCTTTCTCAAGCTTTCTTAATGCAGCTTCATTCATTTGAATAACTTGTGTTTCTTTTAATTTGTCACCTTGCTTATGTGCTTCAAAATCAGCTTTATAATTGATATACCATTCTTTTAATGCCTCGAGTAAACGCTTCTCGATTAATTCAGTATAGCTTGATTTGTTTTCGCAACCACGGTGCTTACAATCCATTGTTTCCTTTCGATTTTTCGGATAACGTTGGACCATACTATAACCACATTTACTACATTTAATAATGCCGGCTAGAGGATTTTTAATTCCATTTGTATTGTAAGGAACGTGGTACCTCGAATTTAATTTTTCTTGTACTTGCTCAAACAAACTTTCTGGGATAATAGGATCATGTTTACCATCAGCAATAATCCAATCTGATTTATCTTGTCTCGCACAGCTACGTTTCACAGCGTCAGGACGTTTTACTTCTTTTCGTTTTTGCCACGTTACTTTTCCGATATACACATTGTTTTTTAATATATCCAAGATGCTATAAGGATTCCATTCATTCCCTAACTTACTCTTATAGCCAAGATCGTTTAACTTGTTCCTAATTGCACTCGCACCCATATCCTCATTTGCATACCAATCAAATATCATTCTTATAACAGAAGCTTCTTCTGAATTAATTGTTAAAGTGCGCTCTCGCTTATTTAAACGGTGTATATCATATCCGAATGGTGCATGTGTACCAAGGTAATTCCCAGCCTCTACACTAGCGACACGACCTCGTTGCATACGGCGTGTAATAATCTTTAACTCCTTACGTGCCATAAACGCTTCAAATTCGCTGTATTCTTCATCCCACTCATCATTAAGGTCATAAGTCTTCCTAGGTGTCATAATCTTCGTATTCGAGCGTTTAAACGTCTCTAAAATGATTCCCTGTTCTTTCATACCGCCACGACCTAAACGGTCCATATCCATACAAAGAACAACATCATATTTATTATCTTCAATTTCTTCAAGCAGCGCTAACATCTCAGGGCGTTTCACTAAGCTCTCACCAGAAACGATTTCCTCACGAACAGATAAAACATTTAAGTTCATTTCCTTGGCAATTTTCAGCAGGGTAGTGCGATGCTTCGCTAAAGTTTCGCCTTCGCCTCGTGCCTCGGCTTCTAAATCGGCACGGGATTTACGTAGGTAGATTGCGGTTTTCATAGTTAGGCCTCCTTGTTAATAGTTATTATACGAGATGTAGATAAATAGTAGAAAAAAAACTAATAATAATAATAAAAGAAAAGCTCCAGGAAGGAGCTTAATAAGTTTCTTTATGTTCTTTTTTATAAACTTTTCGATTTATTTCTTTATTAGTTGAGGAGATTGCAAATTTATTATCCTCATGTTCATTTTTTTGTTCATGTTCATTTTCTTTTTCATATTTTAGATAAATCTCAGCAGAAAAGTCGCATAAATAGAATATATCTTTGTCTGTAGAACCTTTAGGGAAACAAATAGTTCTCTTTTCATCAATTATATGCCCATGGACTAACTTTTCAATTTTTATTTTGTCTTCACTAACAGGCTTTATACGATACTTGATCGGCAACTTTTGAGCATTGATTTTTGAAAAAATAAAAGAATACAAGGAAACGAGTATTAAAGGTAAGAGTACCACTGTAGCAAGATAGTTTAGATTAACCCCGATATATGTAAGTTGATTAAATACAAAGCAATAAAATACTAACCCTAATATCATGTTGAACATAATTAACGGTATAATTACACGGTTAAATTTTTTGAATTTCTTCACAATCGACGGACTAAAAATTACAATCAAAAGTGAAATAAGAAAAATTAGAAATGACCAGGACATAAAGTTTTTGTAAATACCTGGGTTGTCAATATCAACTTTACTAAATGAATAATTAAAGGCTAATCCACTTCCAGCGAACAAGGCAGTAAAATATAATACGGCTGAAAGGAAATGCCATATTTTTAAATTTACTTGTTGAACCTTGCTTAAAAAAAGTTTATTTATTTCATCTGTAGCTAATACTTGAATTAAACGCGTAGCTATAAAATAAGTTAGGGTAACTAAACCACTGACAAGCGCAACAAATCCTTGTGGAGATTTTAAAAAACTATCAATCCAAACGAGCAACTGTTATCCCTGCTTTCATAATAGTTTCATGATATAAATTATTTTTATTAAGAATTATTGAACAGTAACAAATTTCTTAAAGAATGTGTTACGTTTTGTTTTATCATACACGTATGGATCGTTAAATTTTTTGACCCAAGACTTATCTTCAACTTTTAAATCTTCAATCTTAAATCCAAGATATGTATTCAAAGAATCTCTATCCAAGTTAGTACTATATGTTTTCCCATCGAACGGCAGAGTAATTTTTACTGTATTTAAATCTGGAAATTGTCTTAGTAATCTAGCAGGTTCACTTACAAACATTTTCTCAATAGCATCTCCAGTTGAGAAATATTGTTTATATTGTTCTTCAGTAACGTTGCTATCTGTCTTTGCTGATTTATAAGATGCAAACGAATCATAGAATATAATTTCAGCTTCTTTATTATTAAGCTTCATATCCTTAATAAAATTTCCACCTCTGATATTTTGAGCATAGGAGATGAACTCTTTTTGTTTTTCTTCAGCCTTTTTTTGTTCCTCAGCTAATTTCTTCTCTTCAGCTTTTAGTTTTTCATCAGCTTCTTTTTGCTCTTTAGCTTTTTGTTCCTCTTCGGCTTTTAGCTTGTCTTCAGCCTCTTTTTGCTCTTTAGCCTTTTGTTTCTCTTCGGCTTTTAGCTTGTCTTCAGCTTCTTTTTGCTCTTTAGCCTTTTGTTTCTCTTCGGCTTTTAGCTTGTCTTCAGCTTCTTTTTGTTCTTTATTTTTTTGCTTCTCTTCGGCTTTTAGCTTGTCTTCAGCTTCTTTTTGTTCTTTATCTTTTTGTTTTTCTTCGGCCTTTAGCTTGTCTTCAGCTTTTTGTTTAGCGAGAATTTCTTGTTTTTCTTGTGGTGTCATGTTCATGTTAACTACAATTAATGAAATAATTGATAAAATAAAAGCCATACCTGTAAACTTAAAATATTTCTTAGTGTTTGGTTTCTTTTTTAAACGAAATACCAATGATGTAATTAATAAAATAAACGTGGCTAGCATTGCTATTGCAAATAGAAATGAGAAAAATATTTTCATTTATGTAGCTCCTAACTTATAAAGTTGTATTTAAAATTCATATTAATAGCTTTTTAAACGAGCAAAATTTTCTGGAATTCCATAGATTTCAGCTATTTCTTGAATTGATAGATTTGTATCTTGATATTCAGAAATCATTTCATCAGGTAATAAGAGTTCGACTGCAAATGTATTTGCTTCGATCTCTAATCGATCTACAGAAAAAAAGGTTTTATTTCTTAAAAATGGAGTATTAGCTTTTGGGTGTAATAGGGCATGTCCTAGTTCATGGGCACACACAAAGCGTTGTGTAGTTTCGTCAATCCTATTATTAATATGAATGAATTTAAAGCGTTTATAAGTGTTGTAAAAACCAAGAGTATTCCCTAGGTCTTCAAACAACACTATAATATCTTTTCGTTTAGCAATTTCAAAGGGGTTTGTTGTGCCGTGTTTTTTTACGATTTTCAGTATGTAGTCTTTAATTTTCATTTCTCGCTCCGTTCAATCTTTTTTATACTTGTTTGGAGTGAATTTTTGTTTTGCTAATTGTTTTGCCATGCGCATAGAGTTTTCTAGAGAAATACGAATCATTTCTTTTGTATGTTCGTCTATTGGTTCTCCGTCAAACATTAAAGCATCTTCGCTATTTTCTAAGTCCTTTAAAGTCTTTTCTAAGTCACGAGCGATATCACGAGTATCTTTTTTGTTTAAATCAGGAAGTGCATTAGACACTCTTGATTCATCTTCTCTTCCTAATAAATAATCTGTTGTTACTCCTAAAACATTCGCTAAATCTTTTAGCATTTCGTTTGAGGGAGTGCTATGACCATTCTCATAGTTACTAATGGTGCCTTTAGTGGTATTTACTTTATCGGCTAATCCTTGCTGAGTGAGTTTACGCGTTTTACGCATCTCTTTTAGTCTTTGTCTCAACATTTTTAGCACCTCCGTTAATAAAAAGTACAAAGATATTGTACCTTATATAGATAGATTGTAAAACTTTGTACAAGATAATTGTACATTTATATTGACGTACAAGAATCTTATACTTATAATAAAAGTACAAAATACTTATACAAGGAGCGAACCAGTGAACAAAAATATCAAATTAATTAGAGCTAGGAAAAAAAGTAAGTTAACGCAACAAGATCTTGCAAAAAGAATGCAAGTTACAAAATCTACAATAAGTAATTGGGAAAATGGTTATAGTAATCCAAATCTTGAAAAGGCTATTAGATTAGCCACTATTCTTGGTAGTGATGTAAAGGATTTAATTTGATACACAAAAGTACAAGAATCTTATACTTTTTTAGATGGAAAGTAGGTGAGAAAATGCCATCAACTAACATGGCAGTACCAACAGATCAGTCGCATAAACATATAAAAAGCACTTCAAGAGGTGACACCATGAGCCAACAAGAAGAATATGCGGCGACTTATGAATTTGGAAAAACGAAAGTCCATGTTGTGGCTCCTGAGCCAAAATCACAAAAGGATATAGATAAAGTCCTTCAAGCATATTACAAGGCTGGTTGGGCGATCATCAAAGAAATGCAAATGAAAGAAAACATTGAGGAATAGTTCCTCTCTTTTTACATGAAAAATAGACAAGTTACATATGTACTAAATTCATTGTAACCATTTGAAAACTAAATATGGAGGCGAACAGATATGGGAACAAGCATATACTGCAATTCAGCAATAGGAGAATTATTACAGAATGCTAGAGAATGTTGTGATAATGTTCAGCTGAAAACGAAGAAAGGACTATCTAAGTACCTTGGCATTACACATGAACGCTTAACTCGTATTGAATCTGGACTTTCTAAACCGGAATTTGAGCTTGCGATGGATTGGTGTCATGCAACAGGAGCAAAGTTGAATCAACAAGCGATTAAACATATTTATGGTGTTGGATTACCGCCTACAGATCCACGATTAACTCAAGATGTAAATCTACAATTGATGAACTACATTAAACAAGCTGAAGAGGGGATTGTGGCAGCAAAGGAAATCATGAACTTACAAGTTGCAACAAGGTCATGGAAGCTTGATGAAAAAAAGAAACATGAATACGCAGTTCATGCAAAAGAAATCTTCGATACAATCCAAGCTACTCAATGTGTAGTACAAGCTCTTGAGCAAGTTCATTTTGGCATTATGGAACAAATACAAAGAAGCTGGTTGCAAAAGGCTATGGCAGAAAACGTTATTATTCAATCGGTGGATAGCTTAATGACTTTAACAAAAGTGCTGTAACGGAGGAAGAAAAATGACAGTAGATTATAAGAAACCAAGTTTAAGAGAATATAAGGAACTAATACGCTATGATGCAAAACTAACTGGTGAAATTAAAATAGCGAAAATACTTGGTGAGGATTCAAAGTCAGTTGAGTTAAAGCAAGAGAAGAAGTTAGTGGGGATTCGAATCAAAATTATCGAAGCATCATTCATTTTAAAACATAAATGGGCAAAAGAAAAAGCTACCGCCTAGACAACAGTAGCTCTAACAAAAATATTGTAAAGCAATTATAACATTTTATAAATCATTTGGACAAGCACTGTGCTTGTCGTTATGACCAGAAAGGGATTGTTCCTCCCATCCCCTTACAATACGTCTTTCTGGTTGTAACGATGCGTACAGCATCAACTCAAATAGAAAAGAGGCGTAATTCATGACACATAAATACGATCGTCTTCATGATCTAGTTCTTCCAGGAGACTTTTCATTTGCGAATAAACTTCATAACTGTATGGTTGCATGTATTCATAACATGTTTTATGCAAAATCAGCCGAAGAATCAAATCATTGGGAAGAAGAACTGGAACGATGTATGAAAGAATTTAAAATGCTTCGTGATACTAAAGAAGAACATGAGGCATCGATGAGTTATCGTGTAGTGATTAAAGATTTAAGAGCAAGAGGAGTTAACGCCTCATTAGTAACACGTAGAAAATAAAAAATCTATCACTTGGCAGAGTGATAGATAAATGGTTTTGCAAAAGATCTTAGGATTAATTATATCAAATTAGCATTCGTATAACAACGGAGTGTGCTACATGCTTTTAGACAAATCATTACATAGAGTGTTGCTGAACCCTAAGGTATTTCAGCAAGCGACCTCAGAGCAACACCTAATTTACTTAGTAAACCAATATCTCAAAATAGGGTACAAGAATTATCGCTTATTACGTGTAGAGGACGGATTTGCGATATGTAAACGGGAGGATGAATAATATGGCAGTTTATAGACCAGTACATGTTTCATTTTGGCAGGATTCATTTGTTTTAGATCTTACACCGGAGGAAAAGTATTTCTACTTATATTTGATGACAAACAGTAAGACGTCTCAATCAGGAATCTATGAGCTTCCACTTCGTATCATTGAAACTGATACAGGATATAACCGTGAAACTGTTATGAAGCTATTAGAACGTTTTGCAGAGTACGGGAAAATTAATTACAACCAAAAAACAAAAGAGTTGTTCTTAATCAACTGGTTAAAATTCAACCCTATTAAAAATGTAAACATTGAAAAGTGTGTTTTAAAAGAAATTCAATCTGTGAAGGACCAGGATTTTTTAGTTGATTTCTATGAAACTTGCTTGGAATTAGAAGTGCAACAAGACTTTAAGATTCCAAGAATTAAGGAGTATTTATCAGCACGTTTGGAGGGGCTTATAAGGGGCTTCCAAGACCCTAGCAAGGAAGAAGAAAAAGAAGAAGAAAAAGAAAAAGAACAACAACAAGAAAAACGCGCAGGCGCGGAAGAAGTTGTTGAGGTTAATCCGATTTCTTTTTACGAACAAAACTTCGGACTGATTACACCTTTTATTGCAGATGGTATTCACGCTTGGATAGATGATTTAAATGCAGAGCTCGTTGTAAAAGCTATGGAAATTGCTTTAGAGAAGAATACGAGAAACATGAATTATGTAAATACGATTTTACGGGATTGGCATCTTAAGGGATTGAAAACAGTAGCAGATGTTGAAGCAGCTGATCAAGCATTTCGTGCTCAACGATTAGCAAAAGGGCAACAAACTACTCAAGCTCCTTATCAACAAAAAGGCTTATCGGAATCTACTAAGAACGTAATACAGCAGCAACAATCATGGGAACAAAACATTCCAACGGATGAAGAACTTGCAGCGCTTAATCAAAAAAGTGGGTGGATGGTTCAATGAGCAACGATATGATTTGTAACACAGAAGCTGAACAAAGTGTTTTAGGTAGCATTATTCAAGAAGGCGATTTAATTAAAGATTGTCAGCTAAAGGTAAAACAGTTTTCTTCACCAACGCACCAAGTGATTTTCAAGGCGATGAGAGAATTAGAGGATGCCGAAGTCCCGATAGATCTTGTTGCTCTCATGGGGAAATTTGAAGACAGTTTTATGAATCAAATTGGTGGTATTGCGTTCTTTGTAAACTTAACTGAAGTTGTTACCACAACAAAAAACTTTTCTTATCATGAAGGTTTAGTAATTGAGGCGTGGAAGATGCGACATGCTCAGGAGGTTGCTGGTAACTTATATAATCGTCTTCAGCATGAAAGAGATATGAGCGTTATTAGTACATCGATTGACGAGTTAAGCGCCATTGAGGAAACGGGTTATTCAGATGAATTTAATTTAAAGGAAACCCTAGTTGATCTGTATAAGAACATGCAAATTGATGTAGGTGATTTAACCGGTATACCAACTGGTTATGACGACTTAAACAGAATGACCGCAGGATTGCAAGAAGGTGATTTAATTATTATCGGTGCCCGTCCTTCAATGGGGAAAACAGCATTTGTATTAAACGTTGCTTTCCATGCAGCAAGCGCTCATACAGCAACAGGGGTCTTTTCTCTAGAGATGGGCGAAGAACAGTTACTTAAGCGTATGATCTCAAGTACTGGAAATATAGATGCTACGAAATTAAAGAACCCTAAAAAGCTATGTAATTTAAAGGATTGGGAAAAGATTAGTCAGGCTATGGGCTTGATAAATGATTTACCATTAGAAATTTACGATAAAGCAAATGTAACGATGCAAGAGATTTACGCAAAGACTAGGAAATTAAAGCGTAAGTATCCTGATAAAAAGGTGCTAGTCGCAATTGATTACTTGCAGCTTATTGTAGGTGATCCGAAGCATAGAGGAAACCGCATGCAGGAGATTGGGGAGATTAGTCGGAAGCTGAAGCTTATGGCACGTGAGTTAAATGTATGTGTAGTCGCATTATCGCAATTAAGCCGAGCTGTTGAAAGCAGACAAGATAAAAGACCGTTACTCTCAGATCTACGTGAAAATGGTCAAATTGAGCAAGATGCGGACTTGATTGCATTCTTATATCGTGAAGATTATTACGACCGCGAAACAGAGAATAAAAACATAACAGAAATCATTTTAGCGAAACAGAGAAATGGCCCAGTTGGTGTTGTTGAACTAGCATTCATTAAAGAATTTAGTAAGTTTGTAAATTTAGAGAGAAAGCTCAATCACCAACAGGAGGCTTAAGCATGTTGTTACGTCAGGAAGTAGAACGTAGAAAACTAGCAATCATTCGTAAATTATTGGGATTGGGATTAGCTGAAATTAACGGACAAACATTAGATCAACTAACGTTAACGCAGCTTGAAGGAATCTTAATTGCAAGCTTGCAGGTATTGGAGGGGAAAAACCATGCCAAAGCAACTAACAATTTTTGACGTGGAACCAGTTGTTTCGTTTGATCCTAAGAAAGCTCATATTCACCGTTTGAATTCAAAATTACGGTATGCAGATGTGGTTGTGCAAATACCACGTCAAGCCAAAGCGATTGATGAATTAAAAGCAACGACAGCGCCTGATGAGCGATATGAGTTGTTTGAAGATTACGTGATTGGTATTTGGCGCTATAAGCGATTGGAGGATAAAGAATTTGTATGGGAAGAAGCTGAAGAGATATGTAAGCGAGCAAGGGATAGCAAAGAACCGATTCCAATACGGCTTCATTTATCTCTTGAACAATCATTTGTTCCAGAAAATGTTGTGCGATATTTGTAGACAAACAAAAAAGCCGAGATTGCTCCCGACTTGCTTCGACAAAGTAATTATAACATATGGGAGTGGTCTTGGTGGGAATTAGAAAAGAAAATCTTGTAGAAATGACAGCTGAGATAGATTTGAAAATAAACGGAATATATGTTGTTAAAAATGGTCAAGTCCAACTAATAGAACCACCTCAAGGTGGATTTGGTGAACAATCATTTGTATATCAAAGTGGAAAAGTAATTCGTATGGAAGAACGGAAAACACAGTTACTTTAATCAAATTTGAATTTTATTAAGAAATTGGACTGAAAGCATCAATAATTAGATGGGAAAAAGAGCATCATCACTGAAATGAAAAAGCCCTGCACACAGGGCATCTAAAAAGATACCTTAGCTATAACAACGATTAGGGGGATGTATTAGCTAAGGTATCTGGATGGGTGGTTGCATACTAAGTATGCAATCAAGGGCATTGTTGAATGTATTGGGTTATTCAACAAGTTCAGAATAACACGAAATTTCCGCTAATTCACCCGGTAAATTTGTCCAAAAAAGGTGCTTCTATAAAAGTTTTTCACTTAAGAAATGGATTCATAGATCTTAACAAAAGCGTTATTTTGTCGAAAAGGGGAACGCAAAGATAAAATAAGACCGATCCATTTATCGGAACGGCCTTACGAATGCCTTGTGCTGGAGTTTGACACCAATGGCTTAAGATGTTTTCTCTAAACAGTATGTACAAGAATTTTTAGGATTATACACAAAAACAGCAGGCAACCGATTAAGTTACCTGCTACGTTCTTGCACGGCACGAAGGAGCGTTCTCCGTTTTGAAAGAGTGCAGCCGGGGAGAAATCGGCTTAGAGGTAGTATGTGCAATATAAAAAAGATTATTCGAAAAGGGGAATGAGGAAATGGCATACGTAATTCAAAATGTAAAAACAAAAAAGTACCTCAAACATAATGGAAACTATAACCCAGAAGCGTACCAATTCAAGGATGTTGATACACCAGAAGAAGCGGAACAGTATCCAACTAAAGCTCATGCAGATTACGTTAGCATGTGGAATGCAGATATGTCTGAGACGTTCAAAATAATTGAGATATAACTTAATAGAATCCTTATTTAAATAGAAAGTGACAGCTGAAATGTCAAGGACGTATCAGCTGTCATTGGAATAGATATTAACTTTTATTATTAGGTTTTTAGTTGGTGTTTTTGCTCTTGTTTCTAGAAGAGATTATACCAAATATTGCTCCGGACATTGCTCCGATTAAAGTCATAAAAATTGCGCTCCATGCTGCAAATGACATCATTACACCTCCTAATAATAAATTGTTGTAACTATATATTTTATTATATCTGAATTCATAAATGTAAGATAGGGAAAAGGTTAGAAAGCTAAACAAAATCGTTATTTGAAAAAATACCAGCTTAAATATATGTACGCAATATTTAAGCTGGAACAAAGAAATAAAGTTATTGTTTGTGTTTTTCCTCTTTATCAAGGAAAAATACGACGAATATTGCTAGGAGTATAGGAAGCCAAACTTCGTGTGGCATATTAAAACCTCCTTAAAATATATTACTACTATATTTTACCATATATGAGAGTTTCAATGTAAGGCAACGAAAAAGATGAATTTATAACAAAAACGCTATTTGCGCGA